>NZ_CP043808.1:621868-932802 GCF_008386315.1 Serinicoccus marinus DSM 15273
CCTTGCCGCCGCGGCTGCGCGCGAGGTGGTTGTTGATGACCGTGCGGTTGTCGATGAGCAGCTTGGCGGGCAGGTTGCGCGCGCTCGTGGCGGTCGGACCTCCAGCGAGCTGTCCATGTTGGACACCACCCGCGCCGCCGCCCCGCGCAGCGGGACGAGGGTGACGTCCTCCTGCGGGCCGCTCTTCTTCGGGGCCGGGGCCTCGCGAGCCATCGGTGCCTTCGCCGCCTTCTCCTTCGTGCCGGACGTCTCGGACGACTGCGCGTCCTTTGCCGACGCCGGCTTCTCGTCCTTCTTCTCCTGCGTCGTCTTCGTCTGGGCCGTGCCCGCGCTGCTCTGCTGCGGGGTGGTCGTGTCGGAGGACTGCGTCGCCGCGCTCTCCTTCGCCGACGTCTTCTCCTGGGGCGCCGGCGCGTCGGAGGCCTGCTTCTGACTCGCCTCGCGGGGCGGGGCAGGGGCGACCTTGGGACCGCTGGCGGGCGCTGTCCGCGGCGCGGCTGCGCCGTCACGGTCAGCGGTGCTGGAGGGCGAGGGCGCCGCGGCCTGCGGGGCGGAGCCGTTGCTCGCCGACGAGCCGTTCTCGAAGTACCGACGCCAGGCCGGGTCGACCGACGCTGGATCCTGGTCGAACTGCTCCCGCATGTCCTCCACGAGCCACTCGTTGGCTCCGAAGTCGACGGTGGTGTCGCTGCTCTGCGGGTTGGCCACGGGGTCTGCGCCTCATCTCACGTCCGGGGACTGCCGCACGCGCGCCGACAAGCGCACGCGCCGCCCTCAGCCTATCTCCTGCGTCACGGAAACGCAGGAGGTGGTCCGAGGGCGGCGCGGGCGCGTCAGGCGACGTCGCGACGGGTGGTGACGACCCACCCGATCACCGTCATGACCAGCGCGTAGCCGAGCAGCACCAGCGCGGCCACCCACCAGGTGAGCAGATCACCGCCGCCGAAGATGTCGGCGGCCTCGGCGTCCACCCCGGCATACAGGTCGAGGGCAGCCGTCGTGGCCTGGCTCGGGAAGTAGCGCGCGGCCTCGGCCACGGGGTCGAGGAACTGGATGAGGAAGCTCAGCAGCGGCTCGACGAGCAGGGCGATGGCGATGCCCGCGAAGAGGGCTATGACCTGGTTGGTGATGAGCACGCCGAGCCCGAACCCGATGAGGCCCCAGAGCACGAGGACGAGGAGCAGCCGCAGCAGCGTCAGCACCAGACCGCCTGCGTCGGGGAAGAGGGCGACGTCGCCGGAGAGCAGGATGAGCCCGCCGCCCACGAGGCTGCCCGCGATGAAGGCCAGCCCGTTGAGGGTGACGACGACCGCCAGGGCGAGCAGCTTGCCCAGGATGAGCCGGCCCCGCCGCGGGGTGCTCAGCAGCGTGCCGGTGATCGTCTGGTGCCGGAACTCCCCGCTCATCGACAGGATGCCGAGGACGAGGGCCAGCAGGTAGCCGAACTGGAAGCCGCCGGTGTAGACGAGCCGCGCGATCGCGGTCTCGCCGAAGGCCTCGACCGGGGCGATCGTCTGCCCGTCCGGCCCCGGGATCTCGCCGAAGCTCACGAGGGCGAAGCCCTGCAGCGCGGCGAAGAGACCACCGACGAGGAACATCGCCACCGGCATGGTCCAGGAGATGCGGGTGGTGCTGGTCTTGCGCAGCTCGGCGCGCACGAGCGTCATCATCAGGCGGCCTCCGTCCCGGTCGAGCGGTTGCGGTTGCGGTGCTCGGGCGACTCGGTCAGCTCCAGGAAGAGCCGCTCGAGGTCGGTCCGCAGCGGTCTGAGCTCGTGCACCGGCTGCCCCGCCGCCAGCGCGACGTCGCCCACGGCGGTCAGGTCGCCGGTGTGGACCCGCAGCGCGCCCTCGCCCTGGTCGGGCGCGAGCTCGACCTGCAGCCCGGCCTGCTCCAGGGCGTGGCCCAGGGTACCCGGATCGGCGGTGCGCGCCAGCACGGCCGGCTCGCCGTGCAGCTCGTCCATGGTGCCGCGGCGCACCAGCCGGCCGTTGGCGATGATGACGACGTCCTCGACGGTCTGCTCGACCTCCCCGAGGAGGTGGGAGCTGACGAGCACGGTCTTGCCCTGCTCCGCGGCCAGGTGGCGCATGAAGCCGCGCATCCACCGGATGCCCTCGGGGTCCAGGCCGTTGGCCGGCTCGTCGAGCAGCAGCACGTCGGGGTCCCCGAGCAGCGCCGCCGCGAGACCGAGCCGCTGGCGCATCCCCATCGAGTAGCCACCGGCCTTCTTGCGGGCGGCCGCCGGGATGCCGACCAGGTCGAGCAGCTCGTCGACCCGGGAGTCGGGGATGCCGTGCGTCGCGGCGAGGACCCGCAGGTGGTTGCGCCCGGTGCGCCCGGGGTGGAACCCGGTCGCCTCCAGGGCCGCCCCGACCGTGGTCATCGGCCGCGGCAGGTCGGCATACCGCCGCCCGCCGATCAGCGCCTCACCCGCCGTGGGGGAGATCAGCCCGAGCAGCATCCGCAGGGTCGTCGTCTTGCCGGCGCCGTTGGGTCCGAGGAAGCCGGTCACCCGCCCGGGGGCGACCTCGAAGGTCAGGTCGTCCACGGCGGTGAAGCTGCCGAAGCGTTTGGTCAGTCCCCGGACGCTGATCCCCGTCCCTGGCGCCTGCTGCGCATCTGGTGTCGTCATGCGTGCAGTCAACCAGCGCGCGGGGAGGTCGGGCATCAGACCCCGGTCGGATATCGGGCGGGCCCGCGTCCTCCCTGAGTCGGAGTCGGTCGGGCCCTCAGTCGATCAGGACCGCGACGGTCTTGGTCCGGGTGAAGCCGGCGAGCGCCTCGATCCCCTTCTCCCGGCCGTAGCCCGAGGCCTTGACCCCGCCGAAGGGCAGCTCCACCCCGCCTCCGGCGCCGAAGGTGTTGACGAAGACCTGGCCGGCCTCCAGCGCTCCCGCGAGGCGGTGCGCCCGGGACAGGTCGCGGGTCCACAGCGCCGCGATGAGCCCGTATGCCGTGCCGTTCGCGAGCGCCAGCGCCTGCGCCTCGTCCTCGAAGGGCGTGGTGACCAGCACCGGCCCGAAGACCTCCTCCTGGGCGATGGGCTCGCGCGGGTCGACGCCGTCGATGAGGGTCGGGAGCCAGAAGGCGCCCTGCGTCGCCCCGTCCGGGGCCGACCCGCCGACGACGAGCTCGCCGCTGCGGGCGCCCTCGACGTAGCCGCGGACCCGCTCCTGCTGCCGCAGCGAGACGAGCGGGCCGAGGTCCGGGTCGTCCAGCCCGCGGCCCAGCGTGGTGGCGCGGAAGCGCTCGGCGACGGCGTCGACGAGGTCGCGCCGGACCGAGGAGTGGACGACGAGCCGGGAGCCGGCCGAGCAGGTCTGTCCGGCGTTCTGCAGGATGCTGCGGGTGATGGCGTCGGCCGCCGCCTCGAGGTCGGCGTCGGCGAAGACGACGTGGGCGGACTTGCCGCCCAGCTCGAGCACGGCCGGCACCACCCGCTCGGCGGCGGCCCGGGCGACCGCGCGGCCGGTCTCCGTGGAGCCGACGAAGCCCAGGTGGGCCACCTGCGGGTGGGCGGTGAGGGCGGCCCGGCCTCCGCGCCCAGCCCCGGCACGACGCCCACGACACCGTCCGGCACGCCGGCCTCCGCCGCGAGCGCGGCGAGCGCGAGGGCGGTCCGGGGCGTCTCGTCCGCGGGCTTGAGGACGACGGCGTTGCCGGTCGCGGCGGCAGCCGCCATGGAGCGGGAGGCCAGCTGCAGCGGGTAGTTCCAGGCGACGACGCTACCCACGACGCCGTAGGGCTCGCGCCGGGTGTAGGCGTGCAGCTCCGGCCCCAGGGGGATCGCGTCGCCGTAGAAGGCCTCGACGACCCGGCCGTAGTAGCGCAGGTAGCGCGCCGCCACCGTCGCGTCGGCGCGGGCCTGGGACAGCGGCTTGCCGGTGTCCTCGGACTCGGTGCGGGCCAGCTGCTCCCGGTCGCGGTCGACCAGCGCGGCCCAGCGGGTCAGAGCGTCGGCGCGGTGCTCGGGGGAGGTCGCCGCCCACGCCGGCTGGGCCCGCGCCGCGGCCCGCACCGCCCGGTCGACCTCGTCCGGACCGGACCGCGCGACCTGCCCCAGGACCGAGCCGTCGGCGGGGTCGATGTTGTCGTAGGTCTGCGCGACCGAGAGCTCGGTGCCGTCGACGAGGGGGAGCGCGGTGGGCATACCGGTCACGGTAGGGCCCGGACCGGGTGGGCCCGAGCGGGCTCACCGCAGGTGCAGGGTCGGGCCTCCCCCCGCGGCCGGCACGGTCCGGCCGATCAGGGTGCCGACGCCGTCCGGCACCTCGCCGACGAGCAGCAGGCCGCCGCTGGTCTGGGCGTCGGCGAGGAGGAGCAGGTCGTCCTCATCGACGCCGGCGCCGGTCTCGAGGTGGGGCCGCACCCAGTCCAGGTTGCGCCGGCTCCCGCCGGGCAGGTAGCCCGCCGTCAGGCTCTCCCGCGCGCCGGGGATCGTGGGCACGGCGGCGACGTCGATCTCGGCCGCGACGCCGGAGGCGCGGCACAACTTCCACAGGTGCCCCAGCAGCCCGAACCCGGTGACGTCCGTGCCGGCGCGCACCCCCGCGCCGACGGCGTCGGCCGAGGCCTCCCGGTTGAGGGCCGTCATGGTCGCCACCGCCTCGGGAAGACCTCGCCGGTCCGGCCGTGGCGGTTGCTGAGGATGCCGGTGCCGAGCGGCTTGGTGAGCGTGACGGGCAGACCGGGGTCCGCGGGCGTCGTTGCGGATCAGCGCGTCGGCGCGGGCGGTCCCGGTCACGGCGAGTCCGTAGAGCGGCTCGGGGGAGGTGACGGAGTGACCGCCGGCGAGCGGAAAGCCCGCGAGGGCGGCGACCTCGGCGCCGCCGCGGAGCACCTCGCGGGCGAGGTCGTCGTCGAGGTCCGCGGGCCAGCCGAGCAGGTTGATCGCCAGCACCGGGGTGCCGCCCATGGCGTAGACGTCGGAGAGCGCGTTGGCGGCCGCGATCCGGCCCCAGTCGGGGGGTCGTCGACGACGGGGGTGAAGAAGTCGGCGGTCGACAGCACCGCGGTCCTGCCGTCCAGCCGCACGGCGGCCGCGTCGTCGCCGTGCTCCAGCCCGACGAGCAGCCGGTCGGCGACGTCACCGCCCGGGGTCGGCAGCCCGTCGACAAGCCGTTCCAGACGCCCGGCCGGGATCTTGCAGGCGCAGCCGCCGCCGGCAGCCAGCGCGGTGAGTCGCGGGGCGGTCGAGGGATCTGCGGTCGTGCGCTCGGGCATACCGGGACTCTAGGAGACGTGGACACAGCCTTCTGGGGCGCGGCGCCCAGATCGCCATGTCCACCCTGCGCAGCGGATCAGGTGAGCAGCGTGCGGGTGCCCTCCGGGTCGCGTCGGGTATGCCCGCGCGCGTCCAGGTGCTCGAGCAGCGCGATCGTCACCCGCCGGCTGACCCCGAGGGCTTCGCGCGCCGTGCTCGTCGTCCATGGCTGCGGCAGGTCGGCGAGCGCCCTCAGGGCCCGGGCCGGGGCGTCCGGGCCGAGCAGCACCTCGCCCGGCAGCCGGAGCAGCGCACCGCGCGCGCTCGCGGTCGCGATCTCCCGCCGTCCCACGCCCAGGACCTCGATCTCGGGCCGGGTGGGGGCGTCCAACGGGTCGTCGGCGAGCCGCCCCAGGAGCGCGGCCAGGCCCGGCGGGTCGCCTGGGAGCGCCCCCGAGGTCGTCGTGGGTCCGGGGCTGCTGCCGGGCGAGGGCCCCACGCGGTCGTCGCGGACCACCAGGCTCGCGCGTGCCGCGACCGCCTCCAGCACGAGCCGGTCGGGCACCCCGACCTGGCGGCGCAGGGTCGCCACGGTGGTGCCGAGCGGCAGCCAGGGGTCGAGCGGGTCCGCGGCCGCCCGGTCAGCCACCAGCGTGGTCAGCGCCCCCACCCACAGGTCGGCGGTCGCCGCAGCGACGCGGCGGCCGCCCAGCTCCACGCCGGTGACTGCGCTCGTCGCCACGGCGTCCGTCCCCCCCTTCGGCGCGCGGTCCGCACCCCGTGCTGCCCCGCCCGACGTGTCCTCGCCGGGATCCCCACGCAGAGCCGCCGCCCGCTTCCGGGCGGCGCCGCTGCGCCGCAGCGGCGGGGCCACCGGGTCGAGCACCTCCGCCCCGACGATCGCCCCCTCGCGGCCCGGGTCCCGCAGGATGAGGCGGTCGCCCAGCACGAGCGGCAGCGGGAGCTCGGTGTGCAGCCGGGCGTGGTGCCCGTCGAGGGTGCGCAGCCTGCCGGGCACGGAGACCGTCCCGGCGTGCACCGTCACCTGGGCGGGCAGGGCATCGACGCCGTCGTCGAGCAGCACGTCGCTGGTGTCCGTGCGCCACCACGGCCGCTCCGCGCCCAGCAGGGCCTGTCCCCGACCGACGTCGGACAGGTCCACCCCGCGCAGGTTGAGCGCGACCCGCGCCGCGCCCTCCACGCGCCCGACGTCCTCACCCAGGGTCTGGACCCCGCGCACCACCACCTCGCGGGGCCGCGACCCGTCGGGCGGGGTCAGCAGCAACCGGTCCTGCGCCGCGACCGTCCCCGCGGGCAGGGTCCCCGTGACGACGGTGCCGGCGCCGCGGACGGTGAAGGCACGGTCGATCCAGAGCCGGACCGGCGCGTCGGCGGGCGGAGCGGGCATCCCCGCGGCGCAGGAGTCCAGCAGCTCGCGCAGCTCGACCAGACCGGCGCCGGTGCGGGCCGACACGGAGGTCGCCGGGATGCCCGCGAGGCTCGTCCCCACGAGCCGCTCCCGCGCCTGCCCCAGCGCGGCGGTCGGGTCGGCGAGATCCGCACGGGTCGCCGCGAGCACCCCGTGCCGCAGCCGCAGCGCGTGCGCGGCACGCAGGTGCTCCTCCGACTGCGCGCTCCAGCCGCCGTCGGCGGCGACGACGAGCAGGACCGCGGCCACCGGCCCCAGACCGCTGAGCATGTTGCCGATGAAGCGGCGGTGACCGGGCACGTCGACGAAGGCCAGGGCGCCGGAGCGGGGGAGCGTGGTCCAGGCATACCCGAGGTCGAGGGTGAGCCCGCGGCGCCGTTCCGCCTCCCAGCGGTCCGGCTCCATGCCGGTCAGCGCGCGGACCAGGGTCGACTTGCCGTGGTCGACATGACCCGCGGTGGCGACGACGGTCATCGCCCGGGCTGCGCCGCGCGGGCGGCGGCGACCACGGCCCGCACGAGCACGTCGTCCTGCTCGGTCGGCACGCACCGCGGGTCGAGGAGGCAGGCCCCGTCGTGCACCCGCGGGAGCACCGCCGGACGGCCGGCCCGCAGCGGGGCCGCCAGCGGCTCGGGCACGGCGACCGCCCAGCCGGCCAACGGTATGCCTGGCGCGCCACCACCGCCCACGCGCCCGTCGTGCGGGACCACCTCGGCGGTGATCCCGTGGTCGCGCAGCGCGGCGGCGAGACGGTCGGCACGCTCGCGCAGCTGCCCGTCCCGGGCCCGCCGGGCCAGCGTCACCGGCGTGGTGGCACGCCCACGCACCGTCGCGGTGAGCGCGGCGAGCGTGAGCTTGTCGACACGCAGCGCGCGCGCCATCGGGTGGCGGCGCAACCGGGCCACCAGGTCGGCCCGGCCCAGGACGACCCCGGCCTGCGGGCCGCCGAGAAGCTTGTCGGCGCTCGCGGTGACCAGCCCGGCCCCGGCGCGCAGCGTGGTGCGGGCATCCGGCTCCTCGGGCAGGTCGACGTCCGGCTCGAGCAGGCCGCTGCCGAGGTCCACGACCAGCGGCCGCTGCCGGGCGTCGGCGAGCCCGGCCAGGTCGGCCACGGGGACGCTGCTCACGAAGCCCTCCACCCGGAAGTTGCTGGGGTGCACCTTGAGCAGCGCGCCGACGTCCGCGCCGGTCCGGTCCAGGGCCTGCTCGTAGTCGCGCAGGTGGGTGCGGTTGGTGGTGCCGACCTCGCGCAGCCGTGCCCCGCCGGACTCGACGAGGTCGGGCAGCCGGAAGCCGTCGCCGATCTCGATCATCTCGCCCCGGCTCACGACCACCTCGCGACCGGCGGCGAGCGCGGTGGTGGCCAGCAGCAGCGCGGCCGCGCCGTTGCCCACGACGAGCGCGTCCTGCGCCTCGGGCACCGCGGCGAGCAGCGCCTCGAGAGTCCCTGCCCCTCGCCGCCCGCGGGCGCCGGTGGTGAGGTCGAGCTCGACGTCGGTGTAGCCCGCCGCGTCGACGAGGGCCCCCCGGGCCGCCTCGCTCAGCGGTGCACGACCGAGGTTGGTGTGCACGACGACACCGGTGGCGTTGAGGACCGGCCGCGTCCCCGGGCCGGGGTCGAGTGCCGCCAGCTGCGCCGCGACGGTCCGCACGACCGCGCCCGGGTCGAGGTCACCGGCCCGGGCACGTCGCTGCGCGTCGGCGACGAGCGGCACCGCCCTGTCCCGTCCCACCTCGGCCACGTGCGGGGAGACGGCGAGGTCGCGCAGCACCGCGTCGGTGGAGGGTATGCCGCGGCGCGGGTCGACCACCCGCCTCACCCCGCCAGCGTCCGCCGCAGGTGGCGGTACCACTCGCTGGTGAAGACGTCGTCCGGGTCGTGCTCGTGCTTCTTCTCCAGGAAGGCGGGCAGCCGCGGGTGGGCGGCGAGCAGCTGCTCCCGGGTCGCCCAGCGGTGGTAGGTGAGGTAGAACGACCCGCCGCGCTCCAGCGCCCGGTCGATGATGCGGCGGAAGTCGTCGGCGGCCTTGGTGATCCCCGCCTCGTCGTGCTGGACGTGCAGGTTGACGATGATGCAGGCGCGCAGCCCCTGCGCCCACGGCAGGAAGCTCTCCTCGTCGGGCTCGATGAGCCGCACGGTGCCGTAGATGCACTCGACCTCGTGCGCCCGGAAGTCCTCGCGGCAGGCCCGCATGAACGAGCCCAGCTCGGTGCGTGGCACGTAGACCTCGGTGATCATCTCGCTGGCCGGCGGGCCGTCGAGCGAGTCGTGGTAGCCGTCGACGTAGACCCCGAGCTGCTGCCGGTCGGAGCGGTAGACCTGTCCGTCGGTGCCCAGGTAGTGCTCGGAGTAGAGGTCGAAGGCCCGGGCCTTGTCGGTGTGCGCGAGGGTCAGCAGCTGCTGCCACCGCTGCGCCGTGAGCTCGCGAGGGTCCGCGGTGAGCGGGACGTCGTCGGGCACGGGGGCATACGCCGCGAGCACCCCGCGGTCCAGGAAGCCCGGGGCGGCCGGGTCGGTCATGAACTGGAAGTCGCCGTAGGTGTAGCCGCGACCGAGGCGCTCCTCGAAGGAGGACTCGATCTCCTGCAGGTCGACGACCTCGACGTCCCGGCGCAGGTGCTGGCGCGGCACGAGCCGCAGCGTCACCTCGGTGATCACCCCGAAGAGGCCGTAGCCGCCGATGGCCAGCGCGAACAGGTCGTGGTCCTCCTCCCGCGAGCAGTGCCGCACCTCGCCGTCGGCGTCCACGAGGACGAAGGACTCGACGTCGTCGACGAAGGGGCGGAAGCGCAGGCCGCGACCGTGCACGTTGGCCGACAGCGCCCCACCGAGGCTCAGCCGGTCGGCACCGGTCTGTTTCTGCCGGAAGGTCAACGGCGTCTCCAGCCCCGCCGACCGGCGCTCCAGCTCGGCCACCAGCGCGGGCCACTGGATCCCGGCCCCGACCGTCAGCAGGCGGCGCTCCGGGTCGAAGGAGTGCACCCCGGTGAGCCGGGACAGGTCGAGCTGCACGGCGTCGGCGCCGAACTGCTGGCCACCCATGGCGTGCCGCCCGCCGCACACCGAGACCGGCAGGCATCGGTCCCGGGCCGCGCGCACGGCGCCGACCACCTCGGCGGTCGAGGTCGGCTCCAGCAGGGTGCGTACCCGGGTGGCGTTGAGCCGGGAGTGCAGGTCGTTGAGGGTCACGGGCTGGTCCGGCACCGGCATACGGCTTCTCCTTCCGCGAGGTCCCCCTCGAGCCCGAGCGGGTCGAGGTAGCGCGTGCGCAGGTCGGCGGCGTCGAGGATCTCCTCGACCTCCAGCCCGAGCGGGGCGGCGAAGCCGGGGACCGCGTCGACGGGCAGTCCCCAGGTGAAGGGCTCGTGCTGGCGGTCCAGCCAGGTGTCGACCCACCCACCGGCGCGGTGGAAGCGCAGCCGACCGGCGTCGTCCGGGTGCACGAAGGTCCAGAGCACCTGCGAACCGGTCGGGAGCTGCGCGCAGGCGCCCAGGATGTCCCGCACCGCCTCCTCGGTGAGATACATGCTCACGCCCTCGAGCACGACGACGGTGCGCAGCCCCCGGTCGAGCTCGTCGACGTCCCGCAGCGAGCGGGTGGACAGGTCGACCGGGAGCAGCCGGAGGTTCTCCGGTATGCCCTCGCCCAGCGCCCGCCGCTTGACCGCCTGGGTGGCCGGGTGGTCCACCTCGACGCACCGGACGTGGGGGAGGTCGCGGGCGACCCGGGTGGCGAGCGTGTCCAGCCCGGCGCCGAGGACGAGGAGCTGCTCGGCCCCCTCGGCGACGGCGGTCCGGGCCGCCTCCTCGATGGCCCGCTTGCGGGCGGCGTAGTGCCGCTGGATGCCGGGCAGGAGGGAGCGCTCGAGCAGGCGCACGAGGTGGTGCAGCGGCGGACGCGAGAGCGCCCCCACGAGCCGCGTCCGGCCCGGTGCGACGGCCCCCAGGAGGGTCTCGGTCTGCTCCGCCGCGCCGGCGGGGAGCAGGTCGCGCTCGCGCGGTCGGCGGGAGAGGAAGACGGTGCTGAGCGCCACGAGGAGGGCGGTGCTGCTGGTGCGACCCTGCTGCACGGCCACCACCCTCTCGCGGCGTCGATGTCGCGGGGCAGCCTAGCAAGGCGGGAGGAGCGGAGGCGGACAGGAATCGAACCTGCCAACGACGACGAGTCGCCGTTCCGCGGGTTTGAAACCCGGGGGGCCCACCAGGAACCCTGACACCTCCCTCGCAGACCTGTTGCCTGCGCACCCTCGGTGAGGAGGGGAGCGCCCCCGGCAGGATTCGAACCTGCGCACCCGCCTCCGGAGGGCGGTGCTCTATCCCCTGAGCTACGGGGGCAACAGCCGACAACTCTAGCAGCGCCCGCAGGGTGGCCGAAATCCCGGTTCGGGCCCGGCATACCGCGCCCCTAGACTGGTGCGGGTGACCCCTGAACAGCTCGCTGCAGCGATCCATGCCGTGCTGACCGAGGCCGCCGGCACCGGCGACCTGGCCCTCGCCGAGGCCGACCTGCCGGCCGTCGGGGAGCTGCGCGTGGAGCGGCCGCGCAGCCGCGAGCACGGGGACTGGGCGAGCAACGTCGCGATGCAACTGGCCAAGCGCGCGGGTATGCCCCCGCGCCGGCTCGCCGAGGTCGTCGCCGGGCGGCTGCAGCGCGTCGACGGGGTCGCGGCGGTCGATGTCGCCGGGCCGGGCTTCCTCAACATCACGCTGGACGCCGCGAGCGCGGGTGAGCTGGCCCGAGGCATCGTCGAGGCGGGTGAGGCCTACGGACGGGGAGAGACCTTCGCGGGGGAGCGCATCAACCTGGAGTTCGTGTCCGCCAACCCGACCGGGCCGATCCACCTCGGAGGCACCCGGTGGGCCGCGGTCGGGGACGCGCTCGGCCGGGTGCTGGAGGCCAGCGGCGCGGACGTGATGCGGGAGTACTACTTCAACGACCACGGCGCGCAGATCGACCGTTTCGCCCGGTCCCTCCTCGCCGCGGCCCGGAAGGAGCAGGCCCCCGAGGACGGCTACGCCGGTGCCTACATCGACGACATCGCCGCCGAGGTCGTCCGGCAGCACCCTGAGGTGCTCGAGCAGGACGAGGCGCAGGCCCAGGAGACCTTCCGGCAGGCCGGCGTCGCGCTGATGTTCGACGAGATCAAGGCCTCGCTGGAGCACTTCGGGGTGCGCTTCGACGTCTTCTTCCACGAGAACTCGCTGCACGAGTCCGGCGCGGTCGAGCGGGCCGTCCAGCGGCTGCAGCAGCAGGGGGAGATGTTCGAGCGGGACGGCGCCCTGTGGTTGCGCACGACCGCGCACGGTGACGACAAGGACCGGGTCGTCATCAAGAGCGACGGACGACCCGCCTACATCTCCGGGGATCTCGCCTACTACCTCGACAAGCGGGAGCGCGGCTTCGACCGCGCCATCATCATGCTCGGCGCCGACCACCACGGCTACGTCCAGCGGATGATGGCGATGTGCGCGGCCTTCGGCGACGAGCCGGGGGTCAACCTCGAGATCCTCATCGGCCAGCTGGTCAACCTCGTCAAGGACGGGCGGCCCGTCCGGATGTCCAAGCGTGCGGGCACCGTCGTCGTCCTCGAGGACCTCGTCGGGGCGGTCGGCGTGGACGCCGCGCGCTACGCGCTGACCCGGAGCTCGTCGGACACCAGCATCGACATCGACCTGGACCTGCTGGCCCGCCGGACCAATGACAACCCCGTCTTCTACGTGCAGTACGCCCACGCCCGCACCTGCAACGTCGCCCGGCTCGCCGGCGAGGACGGGGTGTGTCGCGAGGACGGCTTCGACCCGGCGCTGCTGGGCCACCCGACCGAGTCGGCGCTGCTCGCCGCGCTCGGGGACTTCCCCCGGGTCGTGGCGCAGGCGGCCCAGCTGCGCGAGCCGCACCGGGTGGCGCGCTACCTCGAGGACCTCGCGGGCCACTTCCACAAGTGGTACGACGAGTGCCGGGTCCGGCCGATGAGCGCCGACGAGGAGATCACCGACCTGCACCGCACCCGCCTGTGGCTGAACGACGCCACCCGGCAGGTGCTGGCCAACGGCCTGGGCCTGCTCGGCGTCACCGCACCCGAGCGCATGTGAGCGCCGGGGCACCCCGCCCCCGCCCGGCACCTCCCCGCCCCGACCCCCTGGAGCCGCCCGTGTCCTCGTCCACCTCGACCTCCGCGACCTCTTCAGGGTCCTTGCCGCTGCGCGTCGCCCTGCTCGGTGGCGGGACCGTCGGCGCGGCCGTCGCCCGCGCCCTGCTGCAGCACCCCGACCGGTATGCCGCCCGCCTGGGCCGCCCGGTGGAGCTGCTGGGCGTCGCGGTGCGCGACACCCGGCGGGAGCGGGAGGGCATACCCTCAGCGCTGCTGACCGACGACCCCGGCACCCTGGCCGAGCGGGCCGACGTGGTCGTGGAGGTCATGGGTGGCCTGGAGCCCGCCGGTGAGCTGATGGGTGGCGCGCTGCGCCGCGGCGTCCAGGTGGTCACGGCCAACAAACAGCTCATCGCACGTGAGGGCGAGGAGCTGCACGCGCTGGCGCAGCAGCACGGCGGCGGGCTGCACCTCGAGGCGGCGGTCATGGCCGCGGTGCCGGTGATGTCGGTGGTGCGTGAGGCCCTGGCGGGGGACGAGATCACCCGCATCCGGGGCATCGTCAACGGCTCGACCAACTACGTCCTCGACCTCGTCGCCCGGGAGGGGTCCCCTTCGCCGACGCCGTGCGCCAGGCCGGTGAGCTGGGCTACCTCGAGGCCGACCCCACCGAGGACCTGGAGGGACTCGACGCCGCGGCCAAGATCGCCATCCTCGCCCGGACCGCCTGGGGTGTGCCCGCGCCGCTGGACGAGGTCGACGTCACCGGGATCTCGGGGCTGACCGACGCCGACTTCGCCGCGGCCGCGGAGCAGGGCGGGGTGCTCAAGCTGGTCGCGACCGCCGAGCGGGTCCCGGGGGGCCGGGTGCGCACCACGGTGCGCCCCGAGGTGCTCCCGGCCGCCGACCCGCTCGCCCAGGCCCGCGGCGGCACCAACGTCGTCGAGCTGGACGCCGCCCTGGCCGGACCGGTGCGGCTCGTCGGGGCCGGAGCCGGCGGGGACGAGACCGCCTCCGCCGTGCTCGCGGACATCGTGCGGGCCGGCCTCGCGGTCGCGGGCTCGTAACCGGCCGGTCCGGTATGGATCGGCGCGCCGTGCGTGTTATCTTGAGGGCGTCTCGTGACACACGCCGACCGGTTCTGGCCGGCTCCGAGGCATCTCACACGCACGGGCCTTGCGACCATCAGTGACGTGTCCTGATCCGTAGGCCGCACTCCGGTCCAACCCCGTGCGAGACCGACCGTGGTGCCGTCCACGCGCACCACGACACCTCAGACCCCGACACGGCAGAGGCCGAGGGGGAAGGAATCCCACGTGACTGAGATCACCGACGCCGGCGCGACCCGCACGGGCGCGCTGAGCACCCTGCGCCTGGCCGAGCTGCAGCAGCTCGCGTCCGGCATGGGCATCACCGTGAACCCCAAGATGCGCAAGGCCGACCTCGTGTCCGCCATCCGGGAGCAGCGTGGGGGTGCTGCCTCCAGCAACGGTGCGGCGCGTCCGGAGGCCGGCCAGGACCGGTCCGCCGACGACACCCGTCCGTCGCAGGAGCGGCCGGCCGTGCAGGACGGCGGCGTCACGGGTCTGGAGGCCGCGCTCGACCGCGCCCAGGCCGAGCGGGAGGAGACCGGCGCCGCGGGCGGCGGGTCCCGCACCCGCCGCAGCCGCCGGGGTGGGTCGTCCGCGGGTGCGCCGCGCTCGGCGCAGGAGCGCGGGCAGGAGCAGGCCCAGGACCAGGTTGGCGCCACGCAGGCCGAGGAGCGCGGCGACCAGCGCCGTGACGACCGCGCCGGCGGGTCGGCAGACCGCCAGGACGAGCAGCGCGACCGGCAGCAGGGTCAGCGCGACCGCCAGGGCGACGGCGGCCAGCAGTCCCGCCAGGGGGACCAGGGCGACCAGGGCGGGCAGTCCCGCCGCGACCAGGGCGACCAGGGCGGGCAGTCCCGCCGCGACCAGGGGCAGCAGGGCGACAGCCAGGGCCAGCGGGCCCAGGGCGAGAACGACCGTGACGGCTGGGACGACGACGAGGGCGGCCGCCGCGGGCGCCGTCGCAACCGCAACCGCAACCGCGACCGCAAGCGGGGGCGCGGCGGTCAGCAGGGTGGTGGCGGCGGAGGCCAGCAGGAGGCCGAGAGCTACACCGAGGAGGACGTGCTCGTCCCCGTCGGCGGTGTCGTCGACCTGCTCGACAGCTACGCCTTCATCCGCACCACCGGCTACCTGCCCGGCCCGACCGACATCTACGTGCCGATGGGCATGGTCAAGCGCCACGGTCTGCGCAAGGGTGACGCCGTCACCGGAGCGATCAAGGCACCGCAGGAGGGCAGCGACGCCGGGCAGCACACCGTGTCCTCGACCGGCAACAAGCGGGACAAGGGCAAGTTCAGCGCGCTGGTGCGGCTGGACAGCATCAACGGCCAGGAGGCGGAGCAGGCGCGCCGCCGGCCGGAGTTCTCCAGCCTCACCCCGCTCTACCCGCAGCAGCGGCTGCGGCTCGAGACCGAGCAGAAGAACCTCACCACCCGGATCATCGACCTGGTCGCCCCCATCGGCAAGGGCCAGCGCGGACTGCTGGTGGCGCCGGCCAAGGCGGGCAAGACCCTGATCCTGCAGGCCATCGCCAACGCGATCACCACGAACAACCCTGAGGTCCACCTCATGGTCGTCCTCGTGGACGAGCGCCCGGAGGAGGTCACGGACATGCAGCGTGCGGTCAAGGGCGAGGTCATCTCCTCGACCTTCGACCGCCCGGCCAGCGACCACACGACGGTCGCCGAGCTGGCGATCGAGCGGGCCAAGCGCCTGGTCGAGATGGGGGGCGACGTGGTGGTGCTCCTGGACTCCATCACTCGCCTGGGCCGGGCTTACAACCTGGCGGCCCCGGCCTCGGGCCGGATCCTGTCCGGTGGTGTCGACTCCGCCGCGCTCTACCCGCCGAAGAAGTTCTTCGGCGCCGCGCGCAACATCGAGAACGGCGGCTCCCTGACGATCCTGGCGACCGCTCTGGTGGAGACCGGCTCCAAGATGGACGAGGTCATCTTCGAGGAGTTCAAGGGCACCGGCAACATGGAGCTCAAGCTCGACCGCCAGCTCGCCAACCGCCGATCTTCCGGCGGTCGACATCAACGCCTCCGGCACGCGGCGCGAGGAGATCCTCATGAGCTCGGAGGAGCTGAAGATCATGTGGAAGCTCCGCCGGGTCCTGGCGGCGCTCGACCAGCAGCAGGGAATCGAACTGCTCATCGACCGGTTGAAGAAGACGAAGCACAACTACGAGTTCCTCACCCAGGTCCAGCAGACCAGCTCGGTCCGGCTGGACGACGAGGACTGAGCGGTCCGCCGGACCGTCCAGATCACGTAGACTGATCCGCTGGCCCACCGGTTCACGTCCGCGCAGTCGCGCGGGCGACCCGGGGACACACGCCATCCCGAGGAGAGACATGCAGAAGGACATCCACCCGGAGTACGTCGAGACCCAGGTCACCTGCACCTGCGGCGCGTCGTTCACCACCCGGAGCACCGCCACGTCCGGCCGCATCAGCGCCGACGTCTGCTCCAACTGCCACCCGTTCTACACGGGCAAGCAGAAGATCCTGGACACCGGTGGGCGTGTGGCCCGCTTCCAGGAGCGCTACGGCAAGAAGGCCGCCAGCTAGGACCCGTGCAACGCCGGTCCCGCGAGATGCTCGCGGGGCCGGCGTTCGCCGTCCCACGCGCCGGTCACGTCCGGTGCCGGACCAGACAGCGCCGGTCCCACCGGCCCGCGGTGATCGAAGGAGGTCACGGTGTTCGACACGGTGTTCAACTCCGCGCTCCCGCTGCTCGAGGAGCACGCGGACATCGAGCGGCAGCTCGCCGACCCCGCGGTGCACGGAAACCCCTCGGCGCTGCGGCGGCTCAACAAGAGGTATGCCGCCCTCGGGCCGGTCGTCGCGGCATACCGGTCCTGGGAGGCGGCGACCGGTGACCTCGAGGCTGCGCGCGAGCTGGCGCAGGAGGACCCGGCCTTCGCGGCCGAGCTGCCCGACCTGGAGCAGGCGGCCGGCGACGCGGCGGAGCACCTGCGGCGCCAGCTCGTGCCGCGCGACCCGGACGACGACCGCGACGTGATCCTCGAGGTCAAGGCCGGGGAGGGCGGCGAGGAGTCGGCACTCTTCGCCGGGGACCTCATGCGGATGTACCTGCGCTACGCCGAGCGGCGGGGCTGGCGGACCGAGATGCTCGACGCCACCCCCTCGGACCTCGGTGGCTACAAGGAGGCCCGGGTGTCGGTGGCGGCGCCGGGCACGCCGCAGCCGGGGGACGCGCCGTGGGCCCGGCTGAAGTACGAGGGCGGCGTCCACCGGGTGCAGCGGGTGCCGGTCACCGAGAGCCAGGGCCGGGTGCACACCTCGGCGGCCGGGGTGCTCGTCATGCCCGAGATCGAGGACCCGGCCGAGGTCGACCTCGACCCGCACGACCTCAAGATCGACGTCTTCCGCTCCTCCGGACCCGGCGGGCAGTCGGTCAACACCACCGACTCGGCCGTCCGGATCACGCACCTGCCGACCGGTCTGGTCGTCTCCTGCCAGAACGAGAAGAGCCAGCTGCAGAACAAGGAGTCGGCCCTGCGCGTGCTCCGCGCGCGCCTGCACCAGATCGCGGTGGAGGAGGCCGAGGCGGCGGCCAGCCAGGCCCGGCGTAGTCAGGTGCGGACCGTGGACCGCAGCGAGCGCATCCGCACCTACAACTTCGGCGAGAACCGGATCGCAGACCACCGCACCGGCTTCAAGGCCTACAACCTGGACCAGGTGCTCGACGGCGACCTCGACCCCGTGGTCCAGTCGGCCGTGGACGCGGACGAGGCCGCACGGCTGGACGCCGTGGGCCGGCAGTGACCGTCGACGAGCTGGTCCGCGCCGCCACCCGGCGGCTGGCCGGCGCGGGGGTGCCGAGCCCGGGGGTCGACGCCGAGCTGCTGCTCGCGCACGCCCTCGGTCAGGACGTCTCCCAGGTGCGGCGGGGCCGGGTGCTGCGCGAGAGCGTCGGGGCGCAGGCGCACGCCCGCTTCCTCGAGCTGGTGGTCCGCCGCGCGGGGCGCGAGCCGCTGCAGCACCTCACCGGCACCGCGCACTTCCACGGGCTGGACCTGAACGTGGGGCCGGGGGTCTTCGTCCCGCGTCCCGAGACCGAGACGCTGGTCGACCTCGCGCTGCGGCACCTGGCGCCGCTGCGGGAGCCGGTCGTCGTCGACCTGTGCACCGGCAGCGGGGCGGTCGCGCTCGCGATCGCCGTGGCCCGACCGGACGCCCGGGTGGGCGCCGTGGAGCTGTCTCGCGAGGCATACCGGTATGCCCGCGCCAACGTCGCCGCGCTCGGTGCCGACGTCGACCTGCGGCTGGGGGAGGCGCAGGAGGCCTTCGCCGACCTGCTGGGCCGGATCGACGTCGTGGTGTGCAACCCGCCCTACATCCCGCCGGACGCCGTCCCGGTTGACGTCGAGGTGCGCGAGCACGACCCGGGGCTCGCGCTCTACGGCGGCGGCGCCGACGGGCTGCGGGTCCCGGCCGAGGTGGCCGGGCGCGCGTGCGAGCTGCTCCGCCCCGGCGGGGTGCTGCTCATGGAGCACGCGGACGTGCAGGGCGAGGCGATCGTGGAGCTGCTCGTCACCGCGGGCTGGGTGGACGTCGTCGACCACGAGGACCTCACCGGGCGCCCCCGGGTGGTGGCGGCGACGCGGCCCGCCCGCTGAGGCACACCCCCTTGCATGAATTCGACCTTGGGTTCCGTCGCCATGGCGACGAAAACCAAGGTCGAATTCCGGTGGGTCAAAAACTGACGATCAGAAGATGAAGATCAGCAGGGCGATGATGAGCAGGATGCCCACGATGGTCCAGATGAGGTTGCTTCCACGCATACGGTCCACGTCCTTGAGGTCGGGCGGGCGCCGGGTGGCGCCCGCGTCGGGAATGCTCCAGCCAACTGCCGCCCGCTGACCCCTGCAAGTCGAAGCGCCCCGGCCCGGTCGTGGGAAGATGGTTCGGCTCCACGTCCCTGCCCGATCCCGGAGGCCCCATGTCCGCCACGCCGCTGCAGGACCGCCTGCTCGACTGCACGGAGGAGAACCAGCGCGAGTCCTCGCTCGCCCGTGCCGCGGAGGTGGTCCGCGAGGGCAAGGTGGTGGTCCTGCCGACCGACACGGTCTACGGCGTGGGTGCCGACGCCTTCGACGTCGTCGCGGTGGCGATGGTCCTCGCGGCCAAGCACCGCGGGCGCGAGATGCCTCCGCCCGTGCTGGTGCCGAACCCGCGGACCGTCGACGGCCTGGCGACCGACCTGCCGATGTATGCCCGGATGCTCATGCGCCACTTCTGGCCCGGGCCGCTCACGCTCGTGCTGCGGGCCCAGCCCTCGCTGCAGTGGGACCTGGGTGAGACGAACGGCACCGTCGCGCTACGCATGCCGGACGACGAGATCGCCCTGAGCCTGCTGGCCGAGGTCGGGCCGCTGGCCGTGACCAGCGCCAACGTCACCGGTCAGCCGACCGCGACGACGGCGCAGGAGGCCTTGGACCAGCTCGGCGGAGCGGTCGCCGCCTATCTCGACGGTGGTCCGCGGACCGGCGGGGACCCGTCGACCATCATCGACTGCACGGGGGAAGAGCCGGTCGTGCTGCGCCCCGGTGCGCTCAGCGCCGAGGACATCCGGGCGGTGCTGGGGACGACCGTCCTGCACGACTCGCCCTCGGACGCCGAGCCCGCCGCTGAGGGTGGGGAGCACGACGGCATACCCGAGGAGCCGGACGCCGACGAGGACGAGGGAGCCCAGGACGACCGGGCGACGCTCGTCGGGTCGGTGCGACCGAGCGGGGTCCCGGCGGCCTCGGGATCGATGCGCACCATCCCCGCGACCTCCTCCGCGGGGGAGCCGAGCACCCCCTAGAGTGAGGGCCATGACGACCCGCGTGAGTCCGGACACCTACTACGGCCCCTCCTTCTCCGCGCTGCTGGAGCAGGATCCGGACATCGCCGGGCTCCTCGTCTCCGAGCTGGACCGGCAGCGGGCCGGTATCCAGCTCATCGCGAGCGAGAACCAGACGAGCCCGGCGGTCCTCGCCGCCCTCGGGTCCACGCTGTCCAACAAGTACGCCGAGGGCTACCCGGACGCCCGCTACTACGGCGGGTGCGCCGAGGTCGACAAGGTGGAGAAGCTCGCCATCGAGCGGGCCAAGGAGCTCTTCGGCGCCGACCACGCCAACGTGCAGCCGCACTCCGGGGCGAGCGCCAACCAGGCGGTCTACGGCGCCTTCGCCTCCCCGGGGGACACCATCCTGGCCATGTCCCTGGACCACGGCGGGCACCTCACGCACGGCTTCAAGGTGAGCTTCTCGGGCAAGTGGTTCAACGCCGTGCACTACGGCGTCGCCCAGGACACCGAGGACATCGACTACGACCAGGTCGAGGCGCTGGCCAAGGAGCACCGGCCCAAGATCATCCTCGCGGGCGGCTCGGCGATCCCGCGGCTCATCGACTTCGAGCGCTTCCGCGCGATCGCCGACGAGGTCGGCGCGATCTTCTGGGTGGACGCCGCCCACTTCATCGGGCTGGTCGCCGGCAAGGTCATCCCGTCGCCGGTGCCGCACGCCGACATCGTGTCGTTCACGACGCACAAGGTGCTGCGCGGTCCGCGCGGCGGGGCGATCGTCTGCAAGGTGGAGCACGCCAAGAAGATCGACCGCGCGGTCTTCCCATGATGCAGGGCGGCCCGCTCATGCACGGTGTCGCCGGCAAGGCGGTCAACTTCGCCGAGTGCATGACCCCGGCCTACCAGGCCTATGCCCAGCAGGTGCTCGACAACGCCGCCGCGCTGGCGGGTGCGCTCGACGCCCGCGACATCCGTCCCATCACGGGAGGGACCGACACCCACCTGTCCCTGCACGACCTGCGCGGCGTCGGGGTCACCGGCAGGGACGCCGAGGCCCGCTGCGACGCCGCGGGGATCGTGCTCAACAAGAACGCCATCCCGTTCGACCCGGAGAAGCCCAACGTGGCCTCGGGCATCAGGGTGGGCAGCCCCTCGGTCACCACCCAGGGCATGGGCACCGAGCAGATGGGCACCATCGCCGACCTCATCCACCGGGCCGTCACCGAGACCGACGGCGACCCGGAGCACCCGGTGGCCCGGGAGATCCGGGCCCAGGTCGGCGAGCTCGTGACGTCCTACCCCGCCTACCCCGAGCCCGCCGCGGGTTGACTCGGGACGGGGCCGCGCGGCATACCGCCGTCGCGAGCCGCCGAGAGGGGAGAGGCGCCGGTGCGCGAGTTCATGATGGTGCTGCTGACAGCAGCGATCGTGACCTACCTGGCCACCCCCTGGTCCGCCGCCTCGCCCTGCGCCTGGGCGCCATCACGGCGGTGCGCGACCGCGACGTCCACTCGGTGCCGATCCCTCGGCTCGGCGGAGTCGCCATGCTGCTGGGCTTCGCGGCGGCGGTGCTGCTCGGCTCCCAGCTGCCCTACCACGGGCAGCTCTTCGACGCGACGCCCCGACTCTTCGGCGTGCTGGCGGCCGCGGTCCTCATCACCGCGCTCGGGGCCATGGACGACATCCGCGAGCTGGACTGGCTGACCAAGCTGGCCGGGCAGGTGCTCGCCGGCGGGATCATGGCGTTCTACGGCGTGCAGCTGGAGTCGCTGCCGATCCTGGGCGTGACTGTGCTTCCTGAACCGGTGATGGTCACCCTGACCATCCTCGTCGTCGTCATCTCCACCAACGCGGTGAACTTCATCGACGGGCTGGACGGGCTCGCGGCGGGCGTGGTGCTCATCGCGGCAGGGGCGTTCTTCGGCTGGACCTACCTGGTCAGCCGCAACTTCGACCCGCCCAACGTCTTCTCCGAGGCCACCTTCATCAGCGCCGCCCTCATCGGGGTATGCCTGGGCTTCCTGCCGCACAACTTCCACCCGGCGCGGCTGTTCATGGGGGACGCCGGGGCGCTGCTGCTCGGCCTGCTGCTCGCGGCGGCGACCATCTCGATGACGGGGTCGGTGGACCCGAACTCCTCGGTCGCCAGCGCCTCCGCGGCGACGGCCTTACTGCTCCCGATCCTCATCCCGCTCGCCATCCTCGCCCTGCCCTTCCTCGACATGGTGCTGGCCATCGCCCGGCGGACCAGGGCGGGTCAGCTGCCCTGGAAGCCGGACCGCGGCCACCTGCACCACCGGATGCTCGACATCGGGCACAGCCACCGGCGGGCGGTGGTGCTCCTCTACCTCTGGGCCCTGCTCATCGCGGCGGGGAGCGTGTCCTTCGCCTACCTGCCCTTCTGGGTCTCGCTGACCGGCATCCTCGGGCTACTCGTCCTGGCCGTGGGGCTGACCTGGCGTGCCGAGCCGGCGCGGGCCTCCGACGCCACCTCGACGTAGGCCTGTGACCAGCGGGTTCGTGGCATACCTCGTGCTTGTGATAACTTTCACAAGCGCGTCGCCCTGAGATGCCAGACCACCACACACGACCCGGGACGGAACGAGCCGACATGTCCGAGCGCCACGTGACAGAAGATGTCGCGGCTCGCATGGTGCGGCGTGCCTCCGTGGGCACCCTGGTGGGTCTCGCTGCCGCGGTGCTCCTCACCGGTCTGCTCCGCTCCTGGAGCGCGGCCGGGTCCGTCGTCCTCGCCGGGATCGTCGTCGTCGGGGCCCTCACCGCGGGGCTCGTCGCCGTCCGGTGGCTGCTGCGGCAGCACGAGGCGGTCGTCCTGCCCGGGGCCTTCATGATCCTGCTGGTGGTGGTCGTGCTGCTGGCCTCGGTCGCTCTGGTCCTGCGGGGCGAGCCGTGGCTCGAGCGCGGGCCCTTCGCCCTCTCCGCCCTGCTCAGCGCGGTGCTCTACCAGGTGTTCCTCGTGCAGGCCTACCTCACCGGGCGCCAGCCGGCGCTGGACGTGTCCCTGCCGGGTGAGGGAGGGGCGCGATGAGGTACTCGCTGTTCGGTCACACCCCGAAGCGCGACGACGGGCTCCCGCCCCGGGACGACCGGGACGAGGGCGGTCAGAGCCCGGAGACCTCGATGGGCACCAGCGTCATCTCCTACCTGCTCGCCGGCCCCATCCTCTTCGGCGGGATCGCCTTGCTCGTGGGCCGGTGGATCGGCCAGGACTGGGTGGTCGCCGTCGGCATCCTCGCGGGAATGGCTCTGTCCATCTACATCATCTGGGTCAGGTACGGTACTCAATGACATCCCTGCTGGCCCCCGATCACGTTGCGAAGGAGTTCGCGTGACCAGTGTGACCCTGGGACGACCACTAGTCCTGGCGGACGAGTCCGGTTTCCACGCCCCGTCCCCGGCCGACTTCTGGCAGCCCTACTTCGGGCCGGAGGGCTGGGAGATCACCCGCCCGATGTTCGTCATGACGCTCGTCACCATCGGCCTCGTGGCGCTGCTCACGCTGGGCACCAAGAACCTCCGGCTCGTCCCCGGCAAGGGCCAGTTCCTCTTCGAGACGGTCTACGGCTTTGTCCGCAACGACATCTCGCGCGACCTCATCGGCAGCAAGCACTACAAGAGGTATGTCCCCTTCCTGCTGGCCATCTTCCTCTTCGTGCTCGCCAACAACCTCATGGGCATCACCCCCTTCGTGATGCTGGCGCCGACGGCCGTCATCGGGGTGCCCATCGCGCTCACCGCGGTGGTGTACGTCGTCTACCACCTGGCCGGCTTCCGGCAGCAGGGCTTCATCGGCTACTTCAAGCACATGGTCCCCGAGGGCGTGCCGATGGTCATCGCGCCCGTCGTGCTGCTCCTGGAGATCTTCAGCTACTTCGTCACCCGGCCCCTCACGCTGGCCCTGCGACTCTTCGGCAACATGTTCGCCGGTCACATGATCCTCACCCTCTTCGTCGCCGGCGGCTGGTTCCTGGTGCAGCAGGGTGCGCTCATGGCGATCGCCGGTGCCGGATCCTTCCTCATGGCCTTCCTCATGACCTTCTTCGAGCTGCTCATCCAGGTCGTCCAGGCCTACGTCTTCACGCTGCTCGCGGCCTCCTACATCGGCGACGGACTCGCCGAGGGCCACTGATCCCTAACCGAATACCGAGACCGCACGATCGACCGGCTGCCACCAGCCGGTGACACCACACAGAAAGAGACACAATGGAAGCCCTTGCTCCCGCCATCGCCCTGGTCGGCTACGGCCTGTCCACCATCGGCCCGGCTATCGGTGTCGGCCTCATCTTCGCCGCCTACCTCAACGGTGTGGCCCGCCAGCCCGAGGCCCGCGGCGCGCTGACGCCGTTCACCATCCTCGGCTTCGCCGTCGCCGAGGCCCTGGCCATCCTGGGCTTCGTCCTCTTCTTCCTCGTCTAAAGAAGTCGCGTCGGCCTACCGGGCGCCGCCCGCTCATCTTGCTGAAGGAGACACCGTGTCGCTACAGACGCTGGTCGTGAGGACCGCGGAGGGGACCGAGGAGCGACGATCCCCGATCTTCCCGCACACGCCGGAGCTGGTCTGGGGCCTGCTCATGTTCGGCGTGATCTTCCTGGTCGTCTGGAAGGTCGCCTGGCCCCGCCTCGAGGGCATCGTGACCGCCCGCCAGGACGCCATCGAGGGCGGCATGGAGCGTGCCGAGAAGGCGGAGGCCGAGGCCGCCGCCGCCAAGCGGAAGTACGAGGAGCAGCTCGGCGACGCCCGGGCCGAGGCCGCGCACATCCGTGAGAAGGCCAAGGAGCAGGGCGCGCAGATCATCGCCGAGATGCGCGAGCAGGCCAATGTCGAGGCCAACCGCATCACCGAGACCGCGCACAAGCAGATCGAGGCCGAGCGTCAGCAGGCCATGGTCCAGCTGCGCGGCGAGGTGGGGCAGATCTCCACCGCGCTGGCCAGCAAGATCGTCGGGGAGTCCCTCGACGACGAGGCGCGGCAGCGTGGGATCGTCGACCGTTTCCTCGCCGACCTCGACTCCGGAGCCATCACCCCGGAGAAGCTCGGCGCGGGCGACGAGGGCCGCTGACATGGACAGCGCCTACCGCCGGTCCTACCACGAGGCCCGTCAGGGATTGGAGCAGGTGCTCCAGCACGAGGGCGGGTCGGTCGACCCCGGTCGTGTCGGCGAGGAGCTCTGGGCCGTGGCCCGGCTCGTCGACGGCAACAAGGTGCTCGCCCGCACCCTGGCCGACCCCTCGCGTGAGGGGGCCGACCGGGCGGCGCTGGCGCAGCGGCTGCTCGCCGGCAAGGTCGGCGACGGGGCGCTCCACGCCGTGAAGGCCGTGGTGGCTCAGCGGTGGCCCGGGACCGGCGGTGTCACCACCGCCCTGGAGCGGCTCTCCGTCGAGGCCCACCTCGTGCACGCCCACCGTCACGACCGGCTCGCCCAGGTCGAGGACGAGCTGTTCCGGTTCGCCCGGATCATCGAGTCCACCCCCGAGCTGCAGTCGGCCCTGGCCGACCGGCGTGCGCCGGCCTCGGCCAAGCGCGCCCTGGTCGAGCGGCTGCTCTCGGTGAAGTCCGCGCCCGAGACGGTCAGCTTGGCCAGCCAGGCTGCGGTCGGGATCCGCGGCACCCGCGTCGAGCGCACGCTCGCGGCATACCTCGAGCAGGCCGCCGACGTCCAGGACCAGGTGACGGCGATCGTCACCACCGCGGTCCCGCTGTCCGCCCAGCAGGAGGACGCCCTGCGCGCCACCCTGAGCACGCAGTACGGCCGCACCGTGCACACCAATGTCGTCGTCGACCCGCAGGTCGTCGGTGGCATCCGGGTGGAGATCGGCGACGAGGTCATCGACGGCACCGTCAGCCACCGACTGGACCAGGCTGCCCGCCTCATGGCCAGCTGAACGAGAACCACCACCTACCCCACAGCACCGGCCCACCCACAAGCCCGGGCCACGACGAGGAGAAGACACATGACGGAGCTTTCGATCCGTCCGGAGGAGATCCGGGACGCGCTGGACCAGTTCGTCCAGTCCTACGAGCCGGGCACGGCCTCTCGCGAAGAGGTCGGCCGCGTGGTCGACGCCGGTGACGGCATCGCCCACGTCGAGGGCCTGCCCTCGGTGATGACCAACGAGCTGCTCGAGTTCGCCGACGGCACGCTGGGCCTGGCCCTGAACCTCGACGTGCACGAGGTCGGTGTGATCGTGCTGGGTGACTTCTCCGGCCTGGAGGAGGGCCAGGAGGTCCGCCGGACCGGCGAGGTCCTCTCGGTCCCGGTCGGCGACGGCTACCTCGGTCGCGTCGTCAACCCGCTCGGCCGGCCGATCGACGGGCTCGGCGACGTGGAGACCGACGGTCGTCGCGCCCTGGAGCTCCAGGCTCCCGGCGTCATGGCCCGCAAGTCGGTGCACGAGCCGCTGCAGACCGGCATCAAGGCCATCGACTCGATGATCCCGATCGGCCGCGGGCAGCGCCAGCTCATCATCGGCGACCGCCAGACCGGCAAGACCACGGTGGCCATCGACACGATCCTCAACCAGAAGGCCAACTGGGACTCCGGTGACCCGGACAAGCAGGTGCGCTGCATCTATGTCGCGATCGGCCAGAAGGGCTCCACCATCGCCTCGGTCCGGAGCACCCTGGAGGAGAACGGCGCGCTGGACTACACCACGATCGTCGCCGCCCCCGCCTCCGACGCCGCCGGCTTCAAGTACCTCGCCCCCTACACCGGGTCGGCCATCGGCCAGCACTGGATGTACCAGGGCAAGCACGTCCTCATCGTCTTCGACGACCTGTCCAAGCAGGCCGAGGCCTACCGCGCCGTGTCGCTGCTGCTGCGTCGTCCGCCGGGCCGCGAGGCCTACCCGGGTGACGTCTTCTACCTGCACTCGCGGCTGCTCGAGCGTTGCGCCAAGCTCTCTGACGAGATGGGCGCCGGGTCGATGACCGGGCTGCCGATCATCGAGACCAAGGCGGGTGACGTCTCGGCCTACATCCCGACCAACGTCATCTCCATCACTGACGGGCAGATCTACCTGCAGGCGGACCTGTTCAACTCCAACGTCCGTCCCGCGATCGACGTGGGTGTGTCGGTCTCCCGCGTGGGTGGTGCGGCGCAGATCAAGGCGATGAAGTCGGTCTCCGGACGGCTCAAGGTCGACCTCGCGCAGTTCCGCGAGATGGAGGCCTTCGCGATGTTCGCCTCCGACCTGGACGACGCCTCGAAGGCCCAGCTGGCCCGCGGTGCGCGCATGGTCGAGATCCTCAAGCAGCCCCAGTCCTCCCCGGTCTCGGTCGAGGACCAGGTCGCGGTCATCTGGGCGGGCACCAACGGGCACATCGACGAGGTGCCGGTGAGCGACGTCCGTCGCTTCGAGACCGAGTGGGTCGAGTTCCTGCACCGCGAGCACGACGGCCTGCTGGACGGCATCCGCGAGAGCGGCAAGCTCGGGGATGACACCGATCAGGCCCTGGGCGACGCGATGAGCGCCTTCCAGTCCGAGTTCACCCCGGACGACAGCGCCGAGGTCGGCGTCGGCTCCGCCGAGGAGGACCCGGCCGAGGCCATGGGCGATGACGAGGTCGACCAGGAACAGCTGACCGTCCAGCGCAGCTGACGCGCCGGGCATACCAGCTGACCGAACGACCACCAGCGAAGACGAGAGAGGCGAGATATGGGAGCGCAGCAGCGGGAGTACCGCCAGCGCAGCCGGTCCGTCCAGTCGACGAAGAAGATCACCCGCGCGATGGAGCTCATCGCCGCGTCCCGGGTGGTCAAGGCGCGGCAGCGGGTCGCGGAGACGACGCCGTACGCCCGGGCGATCACCCGGGCGGCGTCGGCGGTCGCCACCCACGCGCACGTCGACCACCCGCTCACCACGAAGCGGGACGAGCAGAAGCGGGCCGGGGTGCTCATCATCACCTCCGACCGCGGGCTCGCCGGGGCCTACGCGGCCAACGTGCTCAAGCGCAGCGAGCAGCTGCGTGAGCTCGTCCAGGACTCCGGGATGGAGTTCGTCCCCTACCTGACCGGGCGCAAGGCGGAGTCGTACTACAACTTCCGCAACCGGGACTACGCGGACTCCTGGAGCGGCTTCTCGGACTCCCCGACCTTCGACGTCGCGCAGGAGATCTCCAAGCGGCTCATCGGCGAGTTCACCCGGGGCAGCGACGGCGCCGAGGGCGGGGTCGATGAGATCCACCTCGTCTACACGCGCTTCGTCAACATGGTGACCCAGGAGGTGCAGGTCACCCGCCTGCTGCCGCTGGAGGTCGTCGAGGACGCGGCGCCCAAGACCCCGGAGAACGGTTTCCCGCTCTACGAGTTCGAGCCGGACGCCGCCGAGGTGCTGGACGCCCTGCTGCCGCGCTACATCACCTCCCGGATCTGGAACGCCCTGCTCCAGTCCGCCGCCTCCGAGCTGGCCGCGCGCCAGCGGGCCATGAAGTCGGCGACGGACAACGCCGAGGAGCTCATCAAGACGTACACCCGTCTTGCCAACCAGGCCCGCCAGGCCGAGATCACCCAAGAGATCAGCGAAATCGTGGGCGGCGCGAGCGCCCTCGCCGACGCCAAGTAGTGAGAGGAAGCACGTAGCCATGACTGCTACCACCGAGGCTCCCAGCACGGAGCAGACCCAGGGCGCCGTGGGTCGGCTGGCCCGGATCATCGGCCCCGTCGTCGACGTCGAGTTCCCCCCGGGACAGATGCCGGCGCTCTACAACCTGCTGACGACGCAGGTCGAGGTGGGCGGGGACACCAAGACCGTCAACCTCGAGGTCGCGCAGGACATCGGCGACAACATGGTGCGCGCCATCTCCCTGCAGCCGACCGACGGCCTGGTCCGCGGCGCGCAGGTGCAGGACACCGGCGGCCCCATCACCGTCCCCGTCGGTGACGTGACCCTCGGGCACGTCTTCAACGCCACGGGTGACGTGCTCGACCTGCCCGAGGGGGAGACCCTCGAGGTCAACGAGCGCTGGGGCATCCACCGTCAGGCGCCGCCCTTCGACCAGCTGGAGTCCAAGACCCAGATGTTCGAGACCGGCATCAAGGTCATCGACCTGCTGACCCCCTACGTGCAGGGCGGCAAGATCGGCCTGTTCGGCGGTGCCGGTGTGGGCAAGACGGTGCTCATCCAGGAGATGATCGCCCGTGTCGCCCGCGACCACGGCGGTGTGTCCGTCTTCGCCGGCGTGGGTGAGCGCACCCGTGAGGGCAACGACCTCATCGTCGAGATGGAGGAGGCCGGCGTCCTCGGCCAGACCGCCCTGGTCTTCGGTCAGATGGACGAGCCGCCGGGCACCCGGCTGCGGGTCGCGCTGTCCGCGCTGACGATGGCGGAGTACTTCCGCGACGTGCAGAAGCAGGACGTGCTGCTCTTCATCGACAACATCTTCCGCTTCACCCAGGCCGGGTCCGAGGTGTCGACGCTGCTGGGCCGTATGCCCTCGGCCGTCGGCTACCAGCCGAACCTCGCCGACGAGATGGGCACCCTCCAGGAGCGGATCACCTCGACACGCGGTCACTCGATCACCTCGATGCAGGCGATCTACGTCCCTGCCGACGACTACACCGACCCGGCCCCGGCCACCACCTTCGCCCACCTCGACGCGACCACCGAGCTCTCCCGCCCGATCGCCTCGATGGGCATCTACCCGGCGGTGGACCCGTTGACCTCGACGAGCCGGATCCTGGACCCGCGCTACATCAGCCGGGAGCACTACGACACCGCCGTCCGGATCAAGTCGATCCTGCAGCGCTACAAGGAGCTGCAGGACATCATCGCGATCCTCGGTATCGACGAGCTCTCCGAGGAGGACAAGATCCTCGTCGGCCGCGCCCGTCGCATCCAGCGGTTCCTGTCGCAGAACACCTACGTCGCCAAGCAGTTCACCGGCATCGAGGGTTCGACCGTGCCGCTGAGCGAGACCATCGAGGCCTTCACCAAGGTCGCCGACGGTGACTACGACCACCTGCCGGAGCAGGCCTTCTTCATGTGCGGTGGCCTCGAGGACGTCGAGCGCCAGGCGGCCGAGCTGGAGAAGAACAGCTGACCGCTCCCCGCGACCGAACAGGCCTTGTGTCCCGCGACCGCGGGACACAAGGCCTGTTCGGTGCGAGGCGCAGGCGGACCGGAGGCCTGTCCGGTCGGGACGAAGGGAAGAGGGATGCGCTGGACCGTTCACGGTGACGGCCGCCGGATCGCGCCGGGCGAGGTCGTCGGGCCCGGGGAGCGGCTGGCGTGGCTGCCGACGGTCGGGATCGGCATGCAGCACGTGGTGGCGATGTTCGGCGCCACCTTCCTCGTCCCGCTCATCACCGGCTTCCCGCCGAGCACGACGCTGCTCTTCAGCGGCCTCGGCACGGCGCTGTTCCTGCTCGTCACGGCGGGCCAGGTGCCGTCCTACCTCGGCTCCAGCTTCGCCTTCCTCGCGCCGATCGCCGCCGCGCAGGCGGAGCACGGGCCGGCCGGTGCCCTCGGCGGGGTGGTGCTGGCCGGAATCGGCCTCGCGGCCGTCGGGATGGTCGTGCAGCTCGTCGGGCACCACTGGATCGCCCGCCTCATGCCGCCGGTGGTCACCGGCACCATCGTCGCGCTCATCGGGCTCAACCTCGCGCCCGCCGCGTGGGGCAACGTCCAGGAGGCCCCGGTCACGGCGCTGGCCACCCTCGTCGCGATCCTGCTCTGCACCGTCCTCTTCCGCGGTCTGCTCGGCCGCCTGTCGATCCTGCTCGGCGTCCTCGTGGGGTATGCCGTCGCGCTGCTCCGCGGCGAGGTCGACACCTCCGTGCTCGCCGACGCCGGCTGGCTGGGTGCGCCGCCGCTCATGGCCCCGGAGTTCCACCTCGGGGTGGTGGGGCTCTTCCTGCCGGTCGTCCTCGTCCTCGTGGCCGAGAACGTCGGGCACGTGAAGTCGGTGGCGCAGATGACCGGTGACTCGGCCGACGCGCTCGACCACATGCTGGGGCACACCCTGCTCTCCGACGGTCTGGCGACCACCCTCGCCGGGGCCGGCGGTGGTTCGGGGACCACCACCTACGCCGAGAACATCGGCGTCATGGCGGCGACGCGGGTCTACTCCACGGCGGCCTACTGGGTGGCGGCCCTCACCGCGGTCGCCCTGGCCTTCCTGCCGAAGTTCGGGGCGCTCATCCAGACCGTGCCCGCCGGCGTGCTCGGCGGCGCCGCCACGGTGCTCTACGGCATGATCGGGATCCTCGGCGTGCGCATCTGGGTGGAGAACCGCGTCGACTTCGGCAACCCGATCAACCTCTCGACCGCGGCGGTCGCCCTCGTCGTCGGGATCGCGAACTACACCTGGGCCACCGGTGCGCTGACCTTCGAGGGCATCGCGCTCGGCACGGCCGCCGCCCTGCTCGTCTTCCACGGGATGCGGGCGATCAACCGGGTGACCGGGGCGGTCGACCCCCGACCCGCGCCGGGTGCCGCCCCGCGGGAGCGGGCCGGTAGACTGGAGGACCGAACCACCCACCCGAAGGGACATCACTCGTGAGTGCACTGCAGGTCGAGCTCGTCGCAGCGGACCGCAAGGTCTGGGAGGGCGAGGCGTCGATGGTGAGCGCCCGCAGCATCGAGGGCGACCTCGGCATCATGCCGGGCCACACCCCCGTGCTCGCGGTCCTGGTCCAGGGTCAGGTGCGCATCACCGCCGGAGGCTCGGCGCAGGAGGTCACCATCGACGGGGGCTTCCTCTCCGTCGACGAGGACAAGGTGGTCATCGTCGCCGAGCGGGTCGACGCCGGCTCGCTGGCCACGAGCTGACCCTCCCCTCCCGCACATGACCGGCTCCCTCGTCCTGGTGCTCATGGCCGTCGTCGGCGGCCTGGTCATCCTGGGACTGGGGCTGTTCACCTTCCACCTGGCCGGGCAGCGGGGCAGCACCTGCCCGTCGATGCCCGCCGCCTACCGCTCCGACGACGCCGAGGCGTGGCGTCGCGGCACCCTGTGCTTCACCGAGGACCGCCTCGCCCTCCGGGGACGGGGCGGTCTGTCCGTCGGCCCGTGGATGCGCGGCAACCTCGACCTCGGCGTGGCCGGCGCGCTGGATCCGCAGGACGCCGCGGACCTGGGTGGCGCCCAGCTCATCCAGGTGCCGGTGCGCTACGGCACGGCACGCTTCGAGCTCGCGCTCGGCGAGCAGCACTACACCGCGCTGCGGTCCTGGGTCGAGGCCGTCCCCCCGGGCTGGAACTCCCAGGTCGCCTAGGCCTGCTCCCGCCCGCCGCCGGGCTGCCACAGGACCTCGCCATCGCCGGCCCGCGCCGCGACCCGGGCCAGGATGAAGAGCAGGTCGGAGAGCCGGTTGAGATAGGTCGCGGTGAGGGGGTTGACCCCGCCCTCGCCCTTCTCCGCGCCCTCGCCCGAGGGCTGGTCGCCGTACTCCGCGAGGGCTGCCCAGGTGGACCGCTCGGCGCGTCGGGCGACGGTGCGCGCCTGGTGGAGCAGGGCCGCCCCGGCCGAACCACCGGGCAGGACGAACGAGCGCAGCGTCGGCAGGTCGGCGTTGTAGCGGTCGCAGTCGGCCTCCAGCTCCTCGACCCACTCGGCCCGGACGCGCAGCGGCTCCCAGGGATAGCTCGCCCGCAGCGGCATGCACAGGTCGGCCCCCACGTCGAAGAGGTCGTTCTGGACGCGGGCGAGGGTGCTCCGGATCTCCTCCGGAAGGTCACCGCAGGCCAGCGCGACCCCGATCACCGAGTTGGTCTCGTCAGTGTCCGCGTAGGCCGCCAGCCGCACGTCGGTCTTGGACGTCCGGCCGTTGTCGCCCAGCGCGGTGCTGCCGTCGTCGCCGGTGCGGGTGTAGATGCGCGTCAGGTTGACCATGACCGCATGCTGTCACGCCCCGCTCCGCGTGGCTCAGGTGACCAGGGTCGCCGCGACCCGACGGTCGTCCGCCGCCGCCGTGAGCGCGCCGTCCGGCGCACGGAGGGCGGCGCCGACCCCGCCGAAGTACATCGAGCTCGGCGGGTGCTCGAACCGGGTCAGCCCGGCGGCGTCGAGGTTGGCGGCGATCTCCTTGTCGCTCTCGTGGTCGATCCGGGTGCTACCGTCCTGCATTCGGCGCGGGTGCATCCGGGGGCGATCCACCGCCGTCTGGAGGTCCTCGCCGTGCCGGGCCATGTGGGTGAGCACCTGGGCCAGCGCCGTCGTGATCCGGTCGGCGCCGGGGGTGCCGATGGCCAGGACCGCGCCGTCGTCGCGCCGGGCGGTCGTCGGGGCCATGTTGGAGGCGAGCCGGGTGCCGGGTGTCAGCGCGTGCAGGCCGAGCCGGTTGAGCTCCAGCTCGCCCAGGGAGTTGTTGGCGACCAGGCCGGTGCCCTGGATCGTCATGCCCGAGCCGTAGCCCGCCGACGCGGTGAGCGCGCACGCCATACCGTCGCCGTCCACCACCGACACGTGCGCGGTCGAGGGCGAGGTCGGCAGCCCGGTCGCCCCGATCTGGTGCAGCGTCTGCAGCAGCTCGGCGCCGGCGGCCTCGAGGTCCTCGGCGGTGTCGATGCGGTCCAGCCGGATGTCGAGCACCTCCTTCATCACCAGCGCGGCCTGGGCCGGCTCGATCTCGCCACTGGTCGCCCCCAGCAGCCGCAGCAGCGCGGTGAGCACCGGGCCGCCGATCGACGGCGGAGGGTTGCAGCCGAGGTCCCACGAGCCGAGGCGGCTGCGCAGGGCGGTCCGGACCACCGGTTGGTATGCCTCGAGGTCGGCGAGCGAGAGCAGGCCGCCGCGCTCGCGCATGTCGGCGTCGATCGCCCGGGCGATGTCCCCGCGGTAGGCCGTGGCGGCACCCTCGGCGCCGAGGTGCTCCAGGGTGTCGGCGAGCACCGGGTCGGCGACGTGGTGCCCGACCGGCGGTGGTCCGCCGTCCACGGTGAGCAGCGCGCGGGTCGCCGGGTCCCAGGCCAGGATCGTGTCGGTCACGAGGACGAGGTAGGACTGCGCGGTGCGGCTCAGCGGGTAGCCGCGGCGCGCGACGTCGGCCGCGGGCTGCATGAGCTCGGACCAGGGCGCGGCACCGAAGCGCTGGTGCGCCCAACCCATGGCCGCGAGCATCCCCGGGGTGGCGACCGAGCCGGGCCCGACGTAGGTGACCATGCCGCCGCCGTAGTCGGAGGCGGCCTCGATGAGCCCGGCCCCGCGGACGTCGGCGCTCATGCCGCGGCCGGGCATCTCGACGTTGCCGTCGACGACCACCGGGTCCGCGCCGTCGGCCCACACGTTGATGAAGCACCCGCCGAGCGTGGAAATGACGCCCGGCTCGGTCACCGTGGCGGTCATCATCGCCGCCACCGCGGCGTCCACCGCGGTGCCGCCGGAGTCCAGGGCGTGCCGGGCGGCCTCGGTGGCGTAGGTGTTGGGGGCGGCGATCGCGGCGGGACGGGTCACGGTCCGATTGTGCCGCAGGGCGAGGGTGCTCCCGCCGGAGGCACTCCGAGCCCGGGCCGGCGGCTCTGGCAGGGTGTGCGGCGTGACGACTGCTCCCGCGCGGCCCGTGGACGGGGCCACCCCGTCCCGCGTCGGCAGGGTGGCGGTCGTGGTGGCCGTGCTCGCGGCCGGCTGTGGCTGGGCGCTCGTGCTCCGCCACGGCTTCCCGCACGGCGACGACGTCCTGCACGCGATGGCCGGGCAGCAGCCGGGCGACGTGCGGACGGTGTCCGGCTGGCTGGCGTCGTGGCGCTTCGACTACTCCTGGCGCAACGGCCGCGCCGCCGACGCGGTGGCCCGTCTGATCCTGCTCGGGGGCCGCCCCGGGGCCGCCGTGGTCGGGGCGCTCGTCATGGTGTTCATGGGGCTGGCCACCTGGCCCTGGCTGCGGATGGCCGGCGGGTCCCGGCGCCTCGTCGCGTCCTGGGCGGCCCTCGGGCTGGCGCTGCCCTTCCTGGCCGTCCAGGCGCACTCCTGGCTGACCGGCGAGGGCCTGCTGTGGGTGTCCGGCCTGGCCAACTACCCGCTCGCGACGCTGTCCTTCCTCGTCGCCGCCGCGGCCGTCAGCGGCGCGCTGGGCGGGCGGGGCGCCTGGCTGGCGCTCCCCGTGGTCCTGTATGCCCACATCGGCCACGAGGTGTCGGCCGTCGCGACCCTCGTGGCCACCCTGCTGGCGCTCGCGCTGCGCCGGCCCGGCCGTGGGCAGCGGGGCACCTGGGCCGCGGTGGTCGTCTCCCTCGCCGGCTTCGCCGTCCTGGCCACCGCCCCCGGGCTGTGGCGTCGGACCACCGAGGAGGACCTCGTGCTGCCGCTGTTGCAGGCGCTGGCGCGCACCACGCTGATGTTCGCCTCCCTCACCCTCGGCTGGTGGCTGGTCCTCGGGACCCTGGCGGTGGTCGGCGCCGTGCTCGCCGGGCGCGGCACCCGCTGGGTCGCCGTCGTGGCCGGCCTGGCCGCCTGGGTCGCGCTGTGGCTCGTCCGCCGCCGGTGGCCCCGGCTCGCCGACCTCTGCGCCGACGCCGACACCGCCGTCCCGGCGACCGCCCTCGCCGTGCTCACCATCGGCGCCGCCGCGGTGCTCGTGGTGAGCGTGCTGGACCTGACCGTCCACGCGTGGGGGGCGCGGGCGGCATACCCCGTCCTGGCGCTGACCGGTGCGGCCGTGGTGGCGGCCGGCGTGCCGATCGTGGCGTCGGTGTGCGGGCAGCGCGCGTTCTTCCTGCCCACCACGGCGCTGGTGCTGGCCGCCGGTTGCGCGCTGCGGCTCGTCCTCGGTGCGCTGGCGGACCGCGGGGTCCGTGGGGAGCGTGCCGCCCGCTCGCTGCTCGTGCTCGGCGTGCTCGGCGCGGTCGTCTCGGCGGGCGCCTACGTCGCGGTCACCTCCTCCCGGGCGGCCCGCAACGCCGCGGCCTACGACGCCTTCGTGACCGAGGTCGAGGCGGCGCGGTCCGCCGGCTCCGGGGAGGTCGTCGTGCCCGAGCTGCCGGAGGAGGGGTATGCCTACCGCCGCGCCTTCTACCTCGCGCGCTACGCCTGCGACCTCCGCCACTTCCACGACCTGCCCGACGGGGTCCTGCTGACCGACCCCGAGCGCCGCGAGGACCGCGCGACCACCCGGACGACCGGCTGCGAGACGACCTGGCAGCGCACCCTCAGCCGGGCGGGGCAGCGGGCTGCTCCCGACCAGCCGTGAGGACGTAGCGGGTCAGGACGAAGGTCAGGGGCACCGCGGCGATGCCCATGATCAGGGTGGCGTAGCGCTCGTCCACGCCGGCGGCCTCGACCAGCAGCACCGAGCCCACCGTCGTGAACGTCAGGTTGACCACGGTCGTGAGGGGGTAGGCGAGGAAGCGGCGCCAGGTGGGGCGCACCCGAAGGTGAACAGGCTGTTGGCGAAGAAGGAGAAGACCACCGCCCCGGACCAGCCGAGCAGGTGCGCCGGGACATAGGGCATACCCAGCAGGAGCAGGCGGTAGAGCAGGTAGTAGACCGCCGTGTTGGCGACCCCCACCAGCACGAAGCGCAGCAGCGACCTCATCCGACCCCGCCGGTGCCGTCGTCACTGCCGCCGTCCTCGTGCCGGATGACCTCGTGCACGAGGTAGCTCGGACGGGCCTTGACCTCCTGGTAGATCCGGCCGACGTACTCGCCCATGACGCCCACGGCGAGCAGCTGGACGCCGGACAGACCGGTGATGACCGCGATCGTCGTGATGTAGCCGGGCTGGGTGACGCCGTGCAGCAGGTAACCGACGAGCAGCCAGACGAGGTAGGCCACGGCCGCCAGGACGGCCCAGCCGCCGAGGTGCATGAGCAGGCGCAGCGGACGGGTGTTGAAGGCCAGCGCCCCGTCGATCCCGTAGTTGAGCAGCGAGCGCAGCGTCCAGGCCGACCGGCCCTCGCCCCGCGAGACGTTGCGGTAGCTCACCGTCGCGGTGGGGAAGCCGACCCAGGAGAAGAGCCCCTTGGAGAAGCGGTTGCGCTCGGGCAGCGCGAGCAGCGCGTCGAGGAACGCCCTGCTCATGACCCGGAAGTCGCCTACGCCGTCCTGGATGCGGACGGTCTCGATGAGGCCGTTGACCAGCCGGTAGTAGAGCCGGGACAGCACCGAGCGCACGAAGGGGTCCTCGGCGCGGTCGCGGCGGGCCACGACCTGCTCGGCGTCGGTCGTCGTGAGCAGGGTGTACATCGAGGCCAGCAGCTCCGGCGGGTGCTGCAGGTCGCCGTCCAGGAGCGCGACCGCGTCCCCGGTGGCCGCCCGCAGCCCCGCGAGCATCGCGGCCTCCTTGCCGAAGTTGCGCGACAGCCGCAGCACCACGGTGGAGGGGTCGGCGTCGGCGAGCCCGCGGGCGAGGTCCAGCGTGGCGTCGGTCGAGCCGTCGTCGACGAGCACCACCTCGAGCCCTCCCGGGCCCAGGCCCAGGCCCGCGGCGACCTCGTGCAGCCGGCCGTGCAGCTCGACCAGGGTGCCCTCCTCGTTGAGGCACGGGACCACGACGGACAGGGCAGGCATGCCGCTCACGCTAGCTCAGAAGAGACGGGCCTCGGCGTCGTCCAGACCGCGCAGCGCCTCGTAGTCGAGGGTGACGCACCGGATGCCGCGGTCGCCCGCGAGCACCCGCGCCTGCGGCTTGATGAGCTGGGCCGCGAAGACCCCCTCGACCGGGGCCAGGTGGGGGTCCCGGTTGAGCAGCTCGAGGTAGCGGGTGAGCTGCTCGACCCCGTCGATGTCGCCGCGACGCTTGATCTCGACGGCGATCGTGGCGCCGTCGGCGTCCCGGCACAGGATGTCGACCGGCCCGATGGCCGTCGGGTACTCCCGCCGCAGCAGCGTGTAGCCGTCGCCGAGGGTGCCGATGTGCTCGGCGAGCAGCGCCTGCAGCTGGGCCTCCACGCCGTCCTTGACCAGGCCCGGGTCGATGCCCAGGTCGTGGCTGGTGTCGGAGAGCACCTCGTGGATCTTCACCCGCAGCGTGTCCTCGCGCTTGGCGTGCGAGACCTGCCAGACCTGCTCCACGCCCTGCTCGGCCTCGACCTCGTCCGGCTCGGTCGTGGCCATCGCGCACGGCGGCGCCATCCAGTTGAGCGGCTTGTAGGACCCGCCGTCGGAGTGGATGAGGACCGACCCGTCGGCCTTGACCATGAGCAGCCGGGTGGCCAGCGGCAGATGGGCCTCGAGGGCCCCGTGGTAGTCCACCGAGCACCGGGCGATGACGACGCGCACGGGCCTCACCCTAGCCGTCGGGACGCGTGACATGATCGCCGTATGCGTCAGATCACCACGGTCGGGGTCATCGGGCTGGGCACCATGGGTGCGGGCATCGTCGAGGTCTTCGCGAGAGGGGGGCTGGAGGTCGTCGGGGTGGAGACCACCGAGGAGCTCGCCGAGCGCGGGCGGGGGATCCTGCAGGCCTCGACCGACCGGGCGGTGGCCAAGGGCAGGCTCGACGAGGCCGGGCAGAGCGAGATCCTGGGGCGCGTCACGATCACCACCCGGATGGAGGACCTCGCCCCGGCCGACCTGGTCATGGAGGCGGTGCCCGAGGTCATGGACCTCAAGCACCAGGTGTTCTCCACCCTCGACGGCATCGTCGCGCAGGACGCCGTCCTGGCCTCCAACACCTCCAGCCTGTCCATCACCGCGATCGCGGCGGGCACGGCCCACCCCGAGCGGGTCGTCGGTATGCACTTCTTCAACCCCGCGCCGGTGCTCAAGCTGGTCGAGGTCATCACGACCGTGCGCACCGAGGACTCGGTGCGGGACGGGGTGGTCGAGCTCTCCGAGCGGATCGGCAAGCGACCGGTGGTGGTCGCCGACCGCGCCGGCTTCGTCGCCAACTACCTCCTGTTCGGCTACTTCGTCTCCGCGCTGCGGATGCTGGAGCAGGGGCACGTGTCGCGCCAGGACCTCGACACCGCGATGCGGGTCGGGGCCGGTCTGCCGATGGGCCCGTGCACCCTCATGGACCTCGTCGGGCTGGACGTCTGCCACCACATCGGCGACGTCATCTACGCGCACAGCCGCAGCCCCATGCACGCGCCGAGCGCGATGCTGGAGCGGATGGTCACCGCCGGCCTGCTCGGCCGCAAGAGCGGAGCGGGCTTCTACACCTACGCCAAGCCCGGCAGCGGGCAGGTCGTGCCCGACACCGACGACGGCTCTGCGCCGGCAACAGCCGCGGTCTCGGCGGTCGGCGTGGTCGGCGCCGGGGAGATCGCCGATGAGCTGGTCTCCCGGCTGCGCGACGGAGGGTATGCCGTGACCCAGGTCTCCGACCCGCAGGACACCGAGGAGCTGCGGGGTCTGGCGCACGTCGGGGTCGTCGTGGAGGCGCACCAGATCGAGGCCGCCGGGTCGCTGGACGAGGAGGAGACCGGGTCGGCGCCCGCGCCGGTGCCGGGGCAAGAGCTCTGGGAGGTCCTGGGCGAGATCTGCGGCCCGGAGACCGTGCTGACCACCGTCAACGAGGACCTCGCCGTGGCCGTCGGTGCGCTGTCCGGGCGACCCGAGAAGGCCGCGGTGCTGCGCATCCACGCGCCCACCGGCAACGGCCAGGCGGTGGAGATCGGGCGCTCGAGCGCGACCGACGACGCCACGGTCGCCACGTTGTGCGCCCTGGTCACGAGCATCGGTGCCGAGCCGGTCGTCTGCCGGGACCGCCCGGGCCTGGTGGTGGACGCCCTCCTCATGCCGCACCTCATGGACGCCGTCCGGATGCTCGACGAGGGCTATGCCGGCGTGGCCGACATCGACACCGCGCTGCAGCACGGGCTGGGCTACCCCGTCGGGCCGTTCGCGATGATCGACCAGATCGGGGCCGAGGAGGTCCTCACCGTGTGCGAGGAGCTCACCGAGGCTGGAGGACTGCCCCGCGAGTCGGTCGAGCCCTCCCCGCTGCTCATCGAGCACGTGCTGCTCGACCGCCCGTTCACGGGCTGAGCGTGCCCCGGTCCAACCGGCCGCGCCGCGGGGGCAGACCCCGGCGCCCGGCCGGGGCGAGCGGCGGGGGAGGTGGCCCGCCGCCGCGCCGCGGGCCGGAGGAGGTCCGCTACGCCGGGCAGGTCTGGGCGGTGCGCCAGGTCCGCCCCAACGACAGCGGCCGGAGCTACCGCTGCCCGGGCTGCCAGCAGGAGGTCGGCGCCGGCGTCGCGCATACCGTCGCCTGGCCGGTCGACGGGATGCAGCAGGCGGAGAACCGGCGGCACTGGCACACCGTCTGCTGGTCCGCCCGCGAGCGCCGCCGCCCCGGCGGCTCCTTCGCCTAGACACATCCCCCACCGAGCGTCGCGAATGGTTGCCCTCGGTCGGGCTGGAGGCGATGGGTCAGAGGTGCTCCTGGCGCGGGATCAGGACCTCTTCGTAGACGAGCAGCAGGCCGGCGGCGACCGGGATGGCGATGAGCGCGCCGAGCACCCCGAGCAGGGTGCCGCCGGCGAGCACCGCGACGACCGTGACCGCACCGGGCACCGACACCGTGCGCTTCATGATGCGCGGGACGATCCAGTAGTTCTCGAGCTGCTGGTAGATGACGTAGTAGACGAGCACGACGAGCGCCAGCGTCGGGGACACGGTGAGCGCCGAGAGCGCCACGATGACCGCGCCGAGGGTGGCGCCGATGAGCGGGATGAGGCCGAGCAGACCGACCGAGACGGCCAGGATCGCGGCGTAGGGGATGCCCAGGACCTGCATCATCAGCCACGAGCAGACCGCGTTGATCGTCGCGACGGTGGCCTGGCCGAGGGCATACCCCCCGACGCGGCGCATGATCTCCTCCGCCAGCCGCACGACACCGGGGCGACGGCTGGCGGGCACGAGGCGGTATGCCCCGTCCTTGACCGCGGGCAGCGTCGCCAGGAGGTAGAGCGTGAGGATCGCCGAGGTGAGGACGCCCACCAGGCTGCCGGCGACCCAGCCGGCGGCGCCGAGGACGCCGCCGAAGAGCGTGGTCCACGTGCCGCGCTCGGTGAGCAGCCGGTCCAGTTCGGTGGTGGCGCGCTCGCTCACCGCGTAGCGCGCGTCGAGCTCGACCAGCCAGGGTGAGCCGGCCAGCTCCTCGACCACCTGCGGCGCGCGTTCGACCAGGGTGACGGCCTGGGCCACCACGCCGGGGAGCAGCGTCACCGCGCTCACCGCGCTCACCGTGACGAAACCCATGAAGACGACGAAGACGCTGCTCGGGCGGCTCACGCCGCGCCGGGTCAGCCCCTCGACCAGCGGGTTCAGCGCCAGCGTGAGGAAGACCGCGATGAGCAGGTAGGTGAGGACCGAGGACAGCCGGGTGAGGTTCTGCACGAGCAGCCAGGCCAGCAGCACCCCGAGCGCCCCGGTGAAGCCGATCGAGAAGGGGGAGGCCCAGAGCATCGGCTGCCGCGAGCGACCTGCGATCTCCTCGCCACGCCGGCCTGCTGGCCCGACGGAGGGCTCGCGCCCTGCCGGACCGATCGCCGGTGCCGCATCGGGGGCCGTCGCGGCAGGGGCACCGGCATGGATCTGCGCAAACAGCTCGGACTGGAGCCGGTTGCTCTCGTCGAGCAGCTCGCGCTGGCGCACCCGGAAGGCCTGCCAGCGCTGGACGGCGCGGACGCCGGCGCGGGGCGCGGCGGCCGGGTTGACCGCCCGGGCCGCCCGGCGCAAGCGGGCCGCCCGTCCCGCGGAAGTGGTCTCGTCGGGCTCGGTCGTCCCGCCCGGAGGCGCCTCCGTGCCCACCTCGCGAGGGCGGATGGGCTCGTCCTGCCCGCGCCGACGCGTCCCGCCCTCGCGCGTCGGGTGCGGGCGACGTGGTGCGTGCTGGGTCGTCACGAGGCGTGGGCGCGGGCGGGGACCTGGGCAGCGACCAGGGGGAGGGCCCAGTCGTCGGCCGAGGCGTGGACCGGCCTGCGGGCGTGACGAACGGGGCTCATGTGACCACCGTAGGGTGCCTGTCCGCCAGCCTCCCGCAGCCGCCCCGGTATGTCGCACTAGCATCCCCGCCATGAGCGATCTGCTGCTGCGCGACGTCCGGGTGGTCGCGATCGACGACGACGCCGCGGCCCCGACCGAGCCGGTGGACGTCCTCGTCCGCGACGGCGTGATCGCCGAGGTGGGTCCCGGCATCACCGGAGCCGAGGAGGTGCCGGTCCTGGACGGCGGGGGTCGCCACGTCGTGCCCGGGCTGTGGGACACGCACGTGCACATGGTGCAGTGGGCGCTGGGCCAGACCCGTCTCGACACCGCGGGCACGGCGAGCCCGTCGGAGGTGCTGGCGCGCGTCGTGGACCGCTTGACCTGGGGTTTCGACAGCCCCACCGGCGTGCTCGTCGGCTGGGGCCACCGGACCGGCAGGTGGCTGGAGCAGCCCACGGTCGCCGCGCTGGACGCCGTCACCGGCGAGGTCCCGGTGGCGCTCATCAGCGGGGACGGGCACCACGGCTGGCTCAACACCCCCGCGCTGCGCCTGCTCGGCAGCCCGCCGGTGGACGGGGTCGTCGCCGAGTCCGAGTGGTTCCCGCTCTACGACCGGCTGCAGCGGCTGCAGGGGCGCACGAGGAGTCGGAGTATGCCGTCACCCGCGCGATCCATGCCGCCCACACCCTCGGGGTGGTCGGGATCGTCGACCTGGAGTTCGGTCGCCCGTGGGAGCAGTGGCGCGAGCGCACCGCCGAGGGCATGCCGCCGCTGCGCGCCCGCACCGGGGTCTACCCCGAGGGCCTGGAGGACGCCATCGCCGCCGGGTTGCGCACCGGCGCCCCCATCCGGGCCACCGACGGCCTGGTCACCATGGGCCCGCTGAAGATCATCACCGACGGCTCGCTCAACACCCGCACCGCCTGGTGCTGCGACCCGTATGCCGACGGCCACCTCCTGCGCGACCCGCCGGGGCGGCGAACTACCCGGTGGAGGAGCTCACCGAGCTGCTGCACCGCGCGAAGGGGGCGGGTCTGGAGGCGGCGCTGCACGCCATCGGGGACGCCGCGGTGGGTGCGGTGCTCGACGCCTTCGCGGCCAGCGGCGCCGTGGGCTCGGTGGAGCACGCCCAGCTCGTCGACCCGGCCGACGTGCGCCGGTGGGCCGCCCTGCCGCAGCGGGTCGTGGCCAGCGTGCAGCCGGCGCACCTGCTCGACGACCGCTCGGTCACCGAGCAGTGCTGGCCGGACCGCACCGACCGCACCTTCACCCTGCGCAGCTTCCTCGACGCCGGGATCGAGCTGACGCTGGGCTCGGACGCGCCGGTGTCACCGCTCGATCCCTGGCAGGCGATGGCGGCCGCGGTGCACCGCGGGCCGGAGGACGGCGAGAGCTGGCACCCCGAGCAGGAGATCACGCCGGGGAGGCGCTCGCGGCCTCCGTCGACGGGCAGCGCGTCCGCGTGGGAGACCGGGGCGACCTGGTGCTGCTCGAGCAGGACCCGCTCCTGTCCTCCGGGACCAGCGCGGAGCGCGCGCGGCGGTTCCGCTACACCCTCGTGAGCGCGACCGTGCTCGACGGCCAGCTGGTGCATGGAGGCTGACCCGGGGTCAGCCGCGGCGCGCGGTTACAGTGGCGAGCCAGGCATACCTGTCACGCACCGCCGGAGGAGTCGCCCCCATGTCCGAGACCGCCATGTCCGAGACCAGCACGCCCGACACCACGTCCGTCCTCGTCGCCGGGGCGCGCACCCCGATGGGGCGGCTGCTCGGGTCGCTCTCCGGCCTGTCCGGTGCCGAGCTCGGCGGCCACGCGATCGCCGGGGCGCTGCAGCGGGCCGGCATCGCCGGCGACCAGGTCGACTACGTGATCATGGGCCAGGTCCTGACCGCCGGCGCGGGCCAGATCCCGGCCCGTCAGGCGGCGGTGGCGGGCGGCATCCCCATGGCCGTCCCGGCCCTCACGATCAACAAGGTCTGCCTGTCCGGCATCGACGCGATCGCGCTCGCCGACCAGCTCGTCCGGGCCGGCGAGGTCGAGGTCGTCGTCGCCGGGGGGCAGGAGTCGATGAGCGCGGCGCCCCACCTGCTGGAGAAGTCGCGCTCGGGCTTCAAGTACGGCGACGTGACGATGCGCGACCACATGGCCCACGACGGCCTGTGGGACGCCTTCACCGACCAGGCGATGGGCGGGCTCACTGAGGCCGCCAACAGCGCCGACGAGCAGGGCCGCTTCACCCGCGAGGAGCAGGACGCCTTCTCCGCTCGCAGCCACCAGCGGGCGGCCGCGGCCCAGGAGAAGGGGCTCTTCGACGATGAGGTGGTGCCGGTCGAGATCCCGCAGCGCAAGGGTGACCCGGTCACGGTGAGCACCGACGAGGGCATCCGGGCGGACACCACCACCGAGTCGCTGGGTCGGCTGCGGCCGGCCTTCGCCAAGGACGGCACGATCACCGCCGGCTCGGCCTCGCAGATCTCCGACGGCGCCTGCGCGGTCGTGGTGATGAGCAAGGCGAAGGCGACCGAGCTCGGTCTGGATTGGATCGCCGAGATCGGGGCGCACGGCATGGTGGCCGGGCCGGACTCGACGCTGCAGAGCCAGCCGGCGCGCGCCATCGCCGCCGCCTGCGCCAAGCAGGGCATCGAGCCGGCCGACCTGGACCTGGTGGAGATCAACGAGGCCTTCGCCGCGGTCGGCCTGGCCTCGACCGCCGAGCTCGGCCTCGACGAGGAGCGGGTCAACGTCAACGGCGGGGCGATCGCGCTGGGCCACCCGATCGGGATGTCCGGGGCTCGCATCCTGCTGCACCTCGCGCTGGAGCTGCAGCGGCGCGGCGGCGGCACCGGTGCGGCGGCGCTCTGCGGCGGCGGCGGGCAGGGTGACGCGCTCATCGTCACCGTGCCGCAGCGGTGAGCGACCCGGCCGACGACGACGGGCGCGTCCCGCAGGAGCAGGGCCGCGCCGATCAGGAGGCCAGGAAGGCCGACGCGCGGTCCGGCTCCTGGGAGATCCGCGAGCCGCGGCCGGGTGACCCGGAGTCGTTCGCGCGCCTGCACGCCCGGGTCTGGCGGGAGACCTACCGCGGCATCATGTCCGACGAGGTGGTCGACGCCCTCGACCCCGAGCAGTTCCGGCCGCTGTGGGAGCAGGTCGCCACGGCATACGCCGAGGATCGGGTCGCCGACGACGGGCGCGGGTTCCTCGTGGCCCTCGTCGAGGGCGAGCCGGCGGGCTTCTGCATGCACGGGCCGTCGCGTGACGAGGACCCGCCCGTGCCGCACCAGGTCTGGTCGCTCAACGTCGCCCCCGAGCACCAGGGCACCGGCCTGGCGCAGGAGCTGCTCCGCCGCGCCCTCGGCGAGCAGGCGACATACCTCTGGGTGGCGCAGGGCAACCACCGGGCCGTCCGCTTCTACGAGCGGCAGGGCTTCGCCCTCGACGGTGCGCAGAACCTCGACGGCCACGAAGGCGTCGTCGAGCTGCGCATGGTGCGCCCTTCCTGAGCAGAAAGGCGCACCCCACCCTCGCCTGAGCAGAGAAGCCTGCCCTCCCCGGGGCCTGAGCAGAGAAGCCTGCCCTCCCCGGGGCCTGAGCAGAGAAAGGTGCCCGAGGCAGGCGCTGCAACCCCTGCGTCGGGCCTGCTTCTCTGCTCAGGCGGACGCGAGCGCTACGGTCGGAGGGTGAACGAGCGACGCACCTTCTACCCCGAGATCGAGCCCTACCGGACCGAGATGCTGGACGTCGGCGACGGGCACGAGGTCTACGTCGAGGAGTCCGGCAACCCCCAGGGCAAGCCGGTGATCTTCGTCCACGGCGGACCCGGCAGCGGCACCAGCCCGAAGCAGCGACGGGTCTTCGACCCCGCGCGCTACCGCATCGTGCTCTTCGACCAGCGGATGGCGGGCCGGTCCACCCCGCACGCCTCGACCACGGTCGACCCGGCGCTGTGGGCGACCAACACCACCGCCCACCTCGTCGCCGACATGGAGCGCATCCGGGAGCACCTGGGGGTCGACCGGTGGCAGGTCTTCGGCGGGTCCTGGGGCTCGTGCCTGTCGCTGGCGTATGCCCAGGCGCACCCGGACCGGGTGACCGAGCTGGTGCTGCGGGGCATCTTCACGCTGCGCCCGGCCGAGCTGTCGTGGATGTACGAGCGGGGCCACCTCGAGCACGTCTACCCCGACCACTGGGCCGAGTTCGTCGCCCCGGTGGCCCCGGAGCGCCGGCACGAGATGCAGCTGGCCTACCACGAGCTGCTCTTCGACCCGGATCCCTCGGTGCACGTCCCCGCGGGTCAGGCGTGGAGCGGCTGGGAGTCCCGGGTCATCTCGGTCCTGCCGGACGAGGAGGGCTACCGCAAGGCGACGGAGCCGGCTCAGGCGGTGGCCTTCGCCCGGATCGAGAACCATTACTTCGTGCACGGCGGCTTCCTGCGCGAGGGGGCGCTGCTGGACCAGGCGCATACGTTGCGGCACATCCCGACGGTCATCGTCCAGGGCCGGCTCGACATGTGCACGCCCGCCCGCACCGCCTTCGACCTCGCCGCCCGGCTCCCGCACGCCGAGCTCGAGGTGGTATCTGACGCGGGGCACGCCTTCTCTGAGCCGGGCAACCTCGACGCGCTCATCCGCGCGACGGACAGGTTCGCGACCTAGAGGAGGCAGCGGCGATGGGTGAGTTCTTCGACGTGGCGACCGGCGGCCCGCTCCGGCTCGAGCTGCGCAGCGTGGACGGGCGCGACTTCACCCTGCTGCGGTCGATCGGCTACACCACGCAGGAGTATGCCGACGCCTTCGTCGTCCCCGACGGCTTCGTCACCGACTTCGCCTCGGTCCCGCACCTGTTCACCTGGTTGGTGCCCAAGAGCGGTGACTTCCTGCCGGCGGCGGTGCTGCACGACGCGCTCGTACGCCCCGGGAGCCACCAGGGCCCGCAGGTCGAGCGGCACGAGGCGGACCGGGTCTTCCGTGCCGCGATGGTCGCGCTGGGGACCGGGCGGGTGCGGGCCTGGCTGATGTGGGCGGCGGTGACCATCGGCACCCTGTGGGCCAGCCGCGACCTGGCCAAGCGGGTCCAGCTGATCGGCCTGGTCGGCCTCGTGGCGCTGCTCGGCACCGCGGCGACGCTCGACTTCCTCGACGTCGTCGAGGTGGTGCCCTGGATGGGGGAGCGTCCCTGGGCGGCGGAGCTGGCGATGGGTGCGCTCTTCGCCGTCCTCGTCCCCACCGTGCTGGCCGTGTCCTGGGGGCGCTACTGGCTGGCCGGCGTCATCGTCGGCGTCGCGCTCGCGCTGCTGCTGCACGTCACCGCGGCGCTGCTCGGCATCTACGGGCTCTACCTCGTGCTGGAGCGGCTGGTGAGCGGCCCCGCGGACGGCGACGGGGTGCGCGTGCGGGACCGGCAGGAGGCCGACGCGGAGACCTCCCTGGGAGATCGCTGATTTCCCCCGGCGTGACCGCGATGTTTACCATATCGTTATGAAGTTCTCCAGGATCACCGCCGCCGCCACGCTGAGCTCGGCCCTCGTCCTTGCCGCGTGCTCCGGCGACGACACGGCCGGCGAGCCGACCGAGTCCGCCGACCAGGGCGCGACCGCCGCCCCCACCGACGACGCCACGACCGCCACCGACGACGCCGCCGAGAGCACCACCGTCGAGATGACCACGGAGGCGCAGGCGGGCGCAGTCTCGCTGGAGGACGCCGAGGAGGCCGCCACCGAGGTGCTCACCCAGCGGGTCCGCGCCGACCAGGGCGACGGCGAGGACGTCGAGGAGGCCCAGGAGGCCTCGATGGCCGGCACCGCGCTGCGGGCGCACCGCGCCGCCGACCGGCTGGAGGGCGTCGAGGGCGAGCCGGCCGAGGTCGACCTCGAGGAGAACCCGGTCGAGCCCACCGTGCTGGCCATCAGCCGGGACGACGAGGAGACCCCCGCCTACCTGCTCGTGCAGACCGTGCCCGAGGAGGGTGCGCCGCGCCTGCACCTGATGACCAGCGACAGCGGCGAGACCGAGGACTTCCGGATCACCTGGGAGGCCTCGATGCTCCCGGGCACGCAGGTCCCGACCTTCGACGGTCGCGCATCGGGCAGCCCGGTGCTGCGCGAGGGCCAGGGCGAGCTGACGATGCCGCCGCGCGACCTGCTCAAGTCGGTCGGTGCCTACACCGAGTGGCCGCAGCCGGAGGAGACCCCCGACTACCGCACCCACGGGTATGCCCCGGCCGTCCGCGACGCGGCGCAGACCCAGGCCGCCGAGCTCGACGGCCAGGCGGAGCTGCGGGAGAAGAACTGGCTCGTCTCGGACGACGTCACCACCCTGCTCTTCGAGGACGGCACCGGCTTCGTCATGGGTTCGCTGCTGCGCGACACCCAGTTCGTCGTCAACCCCGGCACCGAGCTGACCACGTCTGACGCCTTCCGCGCCTTCCAGGACACCGAGGTGCTGACCTCGCAGGCCACGTTGCGCACGTCGGTCTTCATCGCGATGCGCGCACCCTCGGAGGACGTCGAGTTCAAGCCCGAGATGATCGCCGCGACCGAGCAGCTGGTGGACGCCTCCGGCGAGTGAGCGTCCCCCGGCCGTGTCGGGTCGGGCCCCGCGCACGGCATACCCTGGGAGCATGACCGAGCAGCCCTTCTCCACCGCCGCCCTGCGCGGAGCCGTCGACCTGTCCCAGCTCTCCCCGCGCCCGGGCGCACCTTCGGGCGGCGCGGCCTCGCAGGCCGCCTCCGACGGCAGCGGGGGCGGTGTGCCGGGCCGCAGCGGCGCGCTGGTCCAGGTGACCGACGAGACCTTCGAGTCCGTCGTCAACGCCAGCCTCAAGACGCCCGTGGTGCTGGTCCTGTGGAGCCCGCAGCTGCCCGAGTCGCTGACGCACCTGCGGGAGCTGGCCGAGCGCGCCCGCACGTCCGGGGGCCGCTTCCAGGTCGCCGGTGTCGACGTCGCCGGGAGCCCCGGCATCCTGCAGGCGCTGACCCCCGTGCTGCAGCAGGTCTTCGGGCAGGTCTCCTCCCTGCCGGTCGTCATGGGCCTGCTCAGCGGCCAGCCGATGCCGTTCTACCTCGGCGTGCAGCCGATGGAGCAGGTCGACCAGCTCCTCGAGAAGTTCCTCGAGGCCGCGGTGACCAACGCCGTCACGGGCCGGGTCGAGGTCGGCGACGACGAGGGTGTGCCGGGGGAGCAGCCGGACGAGGGCGAGCAGACCCCCGAGCTGCCGCCGCTGCACCAGGAGGCCTACGACGCCATCGACCGCGGCGACTGGGCCGGCGCGATCGCGGCCTACGAGAAGGCTCTCGAGCAGGACCCGGCCGACGAGCTGGCCCGTCTCGGGCTGGGGCAGGTGCGCCTGCTCGAGCGCACCTCCACCATGGACCTCACCGCGGTCCGACAGGCCGCGGCGGAGCGACCCGACGACGTCCAGGCGCAGATCGACGCCGCCGACGTGGACCTCGTCGGCGGGCACGTCGAGGACGGCTTCGGCCGCCTCGTCGAGGCAGTGCGCCGCAGCAGCGGCGAGGACCGCGACCGCGCCCGCAACCACCTGCTCGGGCTCTTCGACGTCATCGGCAGCCAGGACGAGCGGGTCGGCAAGGCCCGCCGGGCGCTGATGAGCGCGCTCTACTGAGCCAGCGCCGCGTCCACGACCTGCTGCGCCTCCGCCTGCACCTGCGCCAGGTGCTCGGTCCCGCGGAAGCTCTCGGCGTAGATCTTGTAGACGTCCTCGGTCCCTGAGGGGCGGGCCGCGAACCAGGCGTTCTCGGTGGTCACCTTGACCCCGCCGATCGCGGCCCCGTTGCCGGGGGCCTCGGTCAGCACGGCGGTGATCGGCTCGCCGGCCAGCTCGGTGGCGCTGATGTCGTCGGCGGAGAGCTTCTTCAGCCGGTCCTTCTGCTCCCGGCCCGCGGGGGCGTCGATCCGCGCGTAGGCCGGCGTCTGCCCACCGCCCACCTCGGTGACGAGCTCGGCATACCGCTGCGAAGGGGAGCGGCCGGTGCGGGCGATGATCTCCGAGGCGAGCAGCGCCAGGATGATGCCGTCCTTGTCGGTGGACCACACCGAGCCGTCGCGGCAGAGGAAGGAGGCGCCGGCCGACTCCTCGCCGCCGAAGGCGATGGAGCCGTCCATGAGCCCGGGGACGAACCACTTGAACCCGACCGGGACCTCGGTGAGCTCGCGTCCCCGCGCCTGCGCGACCCGGTCGATCATCGACGAGCTGACCAGCGTCTTGCCGATCGCGGTGCCCTGCGGCCAGTCCGGCCGGGCGCCGCCGTAGAGGTAGTCGATGGCGACCGCGAGGTAGTGGTTGGGGTTGAGCAGGCCGCCGTCGGGGGTGACGACCCCGTGCCGGTCGGCGTCGGCGTCGTTGCCGGTGGCGACGTCGTAGCTGCCACCGCCCTCGCCGGACATGATGTCGATGAGCGAGGCCATCGCGTCGGGGGAAGAGCAGTCCATCCGGATCGTGCCGTCCCAGTCCAGCGTCATGAACGACCAGGTGGGGTCGACGTCCGGGTTGACCACGGTGAGGTCGAGCCCGTGCGCGTCGGCGATCGCCTGCCAGTAGGCCACGGCCGCCCCGCCGAGCGGGTCGGCGCCGATGCGCACACCCGCCTCCCGGATGGCCTCCACGTCGACGACCCGGGGCAGGGCGCGGACGTACTCACCCATGAAGTCGTAGACCTGCACCGCGGCCAGGGCCTCCTCGGCGGGAACCCGCCGGAGCTCGGCCAGCCCGCCGCGGAGCAGGTCGTTGGCGCGGTCGGCGATCCAGCCGGTGGCGTCGGTGTCGGCCGGTCCCCCGTGCGGCGGGTTGTACTTGAAGCCGCCGTCCCGGGGCGGGTTGTGGGAGGGCGTGACGACGATGCCGTCGGCCTCGGGTCGCGGCGCCTCGCCCTCCGACCCGGCCTCCAGGTTGTGCGCGATGATCGCCCGCGAGACCGCCGGGGTGGGGGTGAACTCGTCCTCGGAGCCCTCGGTCCACACGTCCACGCCGTTCGCGACGAGCACCTCGAGCGCGCTGTGCCAGGCGGGGACCGACAGCGCGTGCGTGTCCTTGCCGAGGAAGAGCGGGCCCTCGGTGCCCTGCTCCGCCCGGTAGTCGCAGATCGCCTGCGTGGTCGCCAGGATGTGCTGCTCGTTGAACGTGCCGTCCAGCGCGCTGCCCCGGTGCCCCGAGGTCCCGAAGGCGACCTGCTGGTCGATGTCGTCGGGGTCGGGGACGATCTCGGTGTATGCCCGCAGCAGGGCCTCCACGTCGATCAGGTCCTGCGCGGTCGCCCTCGTGCCGGCGCGGTCGTGTCGTGCCATGGCGCTCTCCCTCTCAGTCGTTGCCGGTGTCTGCTCCTGGTGCAGGGGCGCCGTCCTCCCGACGTCGCACGCCGAAGCGTGAGAAGTCCGTCCGGTCCGCCCCCGTGTCGCCCTCGCCGTCGTCCAGGGTCGCGACCGTGGTGCGCTCCTCGTGGTCGATCGGCTGGCCGCCCTCGGTGACGAAGGGGTGGTCGGCGGGCAGCTCGTCGTGCGCCAGCTCCTCGGTCGAGCCGTCACCCAGCTCGCCGGTGCCGGCGTCGTCATCGGTGCGGCTCGCGCCGTCCGCGTGGGACGAGCCGTCGTCGGGCCCGTCCTCGTCGACACCGTCTTCGTCGACCCGGTCCTCGTCGACCGGGTCCGCGGCGTCGGTCGCCGAGGCCGGTCGCCCGTCGCTCCCGGTCGCCTCGGCCTCGTCCGAGACGACCGCCTCGTCACCCGCAGCTGCTGCCACGCGCTGCTGCTCGTCCCGCTCCGCCTGCTCCTCCTCGGTCAACGGGTCGGGCACCAGCCAGACGGCGCCCAGGGGCGGCACGGTGACCAGCGCGGAGAAGGGCTGGCCCTGGTGCGGCTCGTCGACCGCCTCGACCGCGCCGAGGTTGCCCTCTCCCGACCCGCCGTAGGTCTGCGCGTCGGTGTTGAGCACCTCGCGCCACCGGCCGGAGTAGGGCAGGCCGATGTGCACCTGGTGGTGCGGGACCCCGCTGAAGTTGACCACGCAGGCGACGACCGGCCGCAGCCCGTCCGGCCCCTCGTTGCCCCAGCGCAGGTAGGAGTACTGGTTGCGGCCGGCGTCGTTGGCGTCCAGCCAGCTGAAGCCGTGCTCGTGGTGGTCGATCTCCCACAGGGCCGGCAGCTCGGCGTAGAGCCGGTTGAGGTCGGCGACCAGCGACTGCACGCCGGCGTGCTCCGGGCGCTCGACCAGCTCCCAGTCCAGGCTCCCGTCGTCGGCCCACTCCCGGGCCTGGGCGAACTCGCTGCCCATGAAGAGCAGCTGCTTGCCGGGGTGGCTCCACTGATAGGCCAGGAAGGCCCGCGTGGTCGCGAACTTCTGCCACGCGTCGCCGGACATCTTGCGCACCAGCGACCCCTTGCCGTGCACGACCTCGTCGTGGCTGATCGGCAGGATGTACTTCTCGCTGAAGGCGTACACCAGCGAGAAGGTCAGCGTGTGGTGGCTGTGCGCCCGGCTGAACGGCGAGGCGCCGACGTAGCCGAGCGTGTCGTGCATCCAGCCCATGTTCCACTTGAAGCCGAAGCCGAGCCCACCCTCGTCGGTGGCGCGGTGACGCCGGGCCAGGAGGTGCTCTCCTCGGCGATCATCACGACGCCGGGGGAGCGGCGGTATGCCGTGGCGTTGGCCTCCTGCAGCAGCGCGACGGCCTCGAGGTTCTCCCGGCCGCCGTGCCGGTTCGGGATCCACTGGCCGTCGTCGCGCGAGTAGTCGAGATAGAGCATCGAGGCGACGCCGTCGACGCGCAGCCCGTCGGCGTGGAACTCCTCCAGCCAGTAGGTCGCGTTGGCGACCAGGAAGTTGCGGACCTCCGGGCGGCCGAAGTCGAAGATGTAGGACCCCCACTCCGGGTGCCAGCCCTTGCGCGGGTCCGGGTGCTCGTAGATCGGGGTGCCGTCGAAGCGGGCGAGGGCCCACGGGTCGGTGGCGAAGTGCCCGGGCACCCAGTCGAGGATGACCCCGACCCCGGCCTGGTGCAGGCGGTCGATGAGGTAGCGCAGGCCGTCCTCGTGGCCGAACCGGCTGTCCGCGGCGTAGTACCCGGTCACGTGGTAGCCCCACGACCCGCCGTAGGGGTGGTGCATGACCGGCATGAGCTCGACGTGGGTGAAGCCCATCCGCGCGACGTAGGGGACGAGCTGGTCGGCGATCTCGGTGTAGCCCAGCCCCTTGCGCCAGCTGCCGAGGTGCACCTCGTAGACGCTCATCGGGCCGTGGTGGATGTCGCCGGCCGCGCGGGCCGCCATCCACTCCGCGTCCCCCCAGCGGTGCGTGCTGACGGTGACCACCGAGTTGGTGAACGGGGGGACCTCGCTGGCGCGCGCCATGGGGTCGGCCTTGGCGCGCCGGACGCCGTCCGGGCCGGTGATGTCGTACTTGTAGTGGGCGCCCTCGCGGACGCCGGGGACGAACAGCTCCCAGACGCCGACCTCGTCGTGGGCGCGCAGCGCGTGCGTCGCGCCGTTCCAGCCGTTGAAGTCGCCGACGACGTGGACGGCCGAGGCGTGCGGGGCCCAGACGGCGAACCGGGTGCCGGTGACCTCGCCGAGCTCGTCGCGCACCGTCATGACCCGGGACCCCAGGGCCCGCCACAGCTCCTCGTGACGGCCCTCGCCGATGAGGTGCAGGTCGGTCTGACCCAGGCTGGGTCCGTGCCGGTAGGCCTCGTCGACGAGGTGCGCGCCGCGCCCGGTGTCGACCTTGAGCCGGTATGCCGGGACGGTCGCGGTCGGCAGCACCGCCACCCAGATGCCGCCGGTCTCGTGCGTCATCGGCACCCTGACCCCGTCCGCCAGCACGATCTCGACGAGCTGCGCCTCGGGCTGGAGGGTGCGGACGGTGACGTGGTCGTCGAAGACGTGCGCGCCGAGGAGGGCGTGCGGGTTGCGGTGCAGCCCCTCGACGACGTCGGTCGCCTCGTCCAGGTCCAGCGGGAGGGTATGCGGTCCGGCCGGCTCCGCCGGCTCGCTCAGGGAGCGCCGCGGCCCCGTCGGGCGGGCCGTGACGACGCCCTCGCTGGCGTCCTCCCACGCGGTGGCGCGCAGCACCTCTGGGTCGCCCTGCGGCTGCCCGGACCACCCGCTGGCGGCGGCCGGGGGGCGGGGGGCGAGCTCGACGTCCTCACCGGTCCGCCGGCCGGGGGGCACCGTCTCGATGACCATGTCCTCGGGCGGGGGGATGGGGGCGTGCGGGTAGCCGCCGCTCGCGCCCCGGCCCGAGGCCGACGCCGGGGCGGAGCCGCTGGCCGCGCGCCGGTCGCCGGTCGGCGGGTGGGAGAGCGGACCGTCGTGCCGCTCGACCTCGATGAGCGAGGCGCCGTAGTCGTCGCCGGTGCCGTCCTGCTCGGAGCGGACATCCTGTGCGTCCGACTCGGGCCGGGCAGAGGGGGTGTCCGGCCCGGACGTGGCCTCGTCGGTGACACCCGAGGTGGGGGCAGGGGGCGTGTCGTTCGTGCTCACGGGGGTCTCCTTCGTCGCACCGTCGGCGGGGACGGTGGCGGTGCCTGCTGCAGCTGCGCCGGCGGTCGCGTCGGTGGTGGGGGCTGCCGCGGCCGCCGCAGCCGCGCGGTGAGGCGGGCACGGTGGGGGCACCGCGGTGGCGCCCGTCCGCGGCCGGCTCACCGAGGAGCCGGCGCACCGCGGCGACCGGGATGGCGACCCAGTCGGGCCGGTTCTGCGCCTCGTAGCTGACCTCGTACAGCGCCTTGTCCAGCTCCAGCGCGGCCAGCAGCGCAGTGAGCTCCTCGCGGCGGTCCTCCCCGGAACCGGTGGCGTAGCCGTCGAGGAAGGACTCGCGGGCGGCGGTGGCCCACGCGCCGCGGTCCCCCGCCCCCGAGGCAGCGGCGGAGGCGGCGGCGTAGTCGAAGGAGCGCAGCATGCCCGCCACGTCGCGCAGCGCGAGGTCGGGCTCGGTGCGCTCGGCGAGCGGGCGCAGCGGCTCGCCCTCGAAGTCCAGCAGCACCCAGCCGCGGTCGGGGGCGTCGAGCACCTGACCGAGGTGGTAGTCGCCGTGGATCCGCTGCAGGTCGGGCAGGTCGGAGGACTCGAGCTCGGCATACACCCCGAGCACCGGCTCGCGGTAGGCCGAGAGCTCCGGCGCGTCCCGGAAGGCCTGCTCGGCGCGGGTCCGCATCTGCGCGACCAGGGTGGAGCGGCGGTCCGCGGCGGGCCGGGTGCCGAAGGCGTCCCGCAGCACCGCGTGCACGGCGGCCGTGGCGGCGCCCAGCGAGCGGGCACTCTCGGTGAAGTCCCGGTCCGCCCCGGCGGCGACGAGCGCACGGCGCCAGGCGTCCTCGGTGCCGGGCAGGAACTCTTGGGCGAAGGCGAGGTGGCCGTGCGCCTCGCCACCGCCGGGAGCGACCCAGCGACCCTCGATCGAGCCGACCGGGTCGGGCACCTGTCGCGACCCGCCACGGCTCACCGCGGTCTGGACGGACACGTCCGGGTTGTCCCCCTCGGCGAGCACCCGGAACAGCTTGATGATGACCGGCAGGTCCTCGCCGTGCATGTCGACGATGATCGAGGTGTTGGACTGCTCGCCGGTGAGCACCCGGGAGCTCGCCAGCGCCGGGACGGGACCCTCCGGCGCGAGGCGTCTCGCGCGCGCGGCGGGGACCTCGTGCTCGGCATACATCTCGCGCAGCAGCACGTCGGCGAAGACCGGGTCGTGGGTCGCGTCGTAGATGTAGCGCGTCCCGAGCTCGCTGTGCTCGGCCGTCGCGACGAGCGCGTGCTCGAGGAAGGGCACCGCCTCGGCGCGGTAGGTGAGGGGCACCTGGTAGACGACGGGCTCGGGACCGGACTCGTCGACGAGGAGGTGGTCGTCGATGCCCACCTCGCCGAACGGGTCCTGCCAGCGGATGCTCGACACGCGCCGCAGCGCCGGCGCACCGGCGCGCTTGCCGCGGTACCACCGCTGCCGGGCCACCCAGGCGGGCAGGAAGTCCTCGAACGTCGGCGTCAGCGTGGCCATCAGGTCCCCTCCGGGGTAGACGTCTCGGGCGTGGCAGCAGCGGCTGCCGGTGCCGGGGGTGCCGGCGGGCGCAGCCCCAGCCAGAAGAAGCCGCGCGACCCCAGGGTGAGGGTGATCGTGCCGTCCGCGGCGACGTCGGGGAAGTTCAGCCCCCCGAAGAGGTCACGGACGTCGGAGCCCCGGAGCCGCTCGGGCAGCGTGATCGTCGTGGCCTGCGGCCGCGAGGAGAGGTTGTTGACGCAGAGCACCGCCGGGTGGCCCTCGCGCTCCTCGTCGTCGGCGTCCTCGCTCTCCGGCAGGGCCCGCGCGAAGGCGAGGACGGCGTCGTTGTCCGCCTCGCAGGGCAGGTAGTCGCCGGTGCCGAAGACCTCGTGCGCGGCGCGGACCTGGAGCATGCCCCGGGTCCAGTGCAGCAGCGAGGAGCCGCTGGCCATCTGGGCCTCGACGTTGACCCCGTTGTGGTGGTAGACGAGCGAGCTGATGACCGGGAGGTAGAGCTTGCCGGGGTCGGCGGTGGAGAAACCGGCGTTGCGGTCCGGGGTCCACTGCATCGGCGTGCGCACCGCGTCACGGTCCTCGAGCCAGATGTTGTCCCCCATGCCGATCTCGTCGCCGTAGTAGAGGCAGGGCGACCCGGGCAGCGAGAGCAGGAGCGCGTTGATGAGCTCGATCTCCTCGCGGGAGTTGTCGAGCAGCGGCGCCAGCCGACGCCGGATGCCGACGTTGGCTCGCATCCGCGGGTCGGGGGCGTACCAACCGTACATCGCCGAGCGCTCCTCTCCGGAGACCATCTCCAGGGTCAGCTCGTCGTGGTTGCGCAGGAAGGTGCCCCACTGGGTGCCGGCGGGGATCGCGGGGGTCTCCTCCATCACCCGGATGACGGGCTCGGCCTTCTCCTCGCGCAGCGAGTAGTAGAGCCGCGGCATCACCGGGAAGTGGAAGCACATGTGGCACTCCGGCGCCTCGGGCGTGCCGTAGTAGTCCACGACCTCGGCCGGCATCTGGTTGGCCTCCGCGAGCAGCACCCGGCCGGGGTACTCCTCGTCCACCATGGCCCGCAGCGCGGCGAGGAACTCGTGGGTGCGGGGGAGGTTTCGCAGTTGGTGCCCTCCTCCTCGAAGAGGTAGGGCACGGCGTCGAGCCGGAAGCCGTCGATCCCCAGGTCCATCCAGAAGCGCACGACGTCGAACATCGCCTCCTGCACGGCCTCGTTCTCGAAGTTGAGGTCGGGCTGGTGGGAGAAGAAGCGGTGCCAGAAGAACTGGCGCCGCACCGGGTCGAAGGTCCAGTTGGAGGTCTCGGTGTCGACGAAGATGATCCGGGCGTCGGCATACGCCTCGTCGGTGTCGGACCAGACGTAGAAGTCGCCGTAGGGTCCCTCGGGGTCGGACCGGCTGGCCTGGAACCAGGGGTGCTGGTCAGAGGTGTGGTTCATCACCAGGTCGGTGATGATCCGGATGCCGCGGGCGTGCGCCTGGCTGATGAGCTCGCGGAAGTCGGGCAGGGTGCCGAACTCGGGCAGGACCGCGGTGTAGTCCGCCACGTCGTAGCCGCCGTCCCGCAGCGGCGAGGCGTAGAACGGCGGGATCCACAGGCAGTCGACCCCCAGCCACTGCAGGTAGTCCAGCCGGTTCATCAGCCCGCTGAAGTCGCCGGAGCCGGAGCCGGTCGAGTCGTCGAAGGCCCGCACGAGGACCTCGTAGAAGACCGACTTGCGGAACCAGTCCGGGTCGTTCCGCAGCCCCGGCTGGTGCAGGTTCAGCCCGCGCATCGTGCTCCTCTCAGACCGTCGTCACGTGGATGATGTGCACCGGCTCGTGCCCGTAGCCCGGGCCGAGCTCGACGTAGGGCGCGTCGTCCCACTCCCACGTCGCGCCGGTGACCAGGTCGTGGGCGCGGAAGTGGTCGCCCCAGCTCAGCCCGAGCGCGGGCAGGTCGAGGTGCAGCCGGGAGCCGCGGACGGTGTAGGGGTCGAGGTTGGCGACGACGAGGACCGTGTCGTGTGCCGAGCCGTCCGCGGCACCACCGCCGTGCTTGGAGAAGACCAGCAGGTTCTCGTCCTCGGCCTGGTGGAAGGTGACGTTGCGCAGCCAGTGCAGGCTCGGGTGCTCGCGCCGGATCCGGTTGAGCATCGTCAGCCAGCCGGACAGGTCCGGGCGGCCGTCGGCGGGCTCGTCCCAGCGACGGTTCTTGTACTCGTACTTCTCGTTGTCGACGTGCTCCTCGGCACCGGGGCGCGGGACGTCCTCGACGTGCTCGAAGCCGGCGTAGATGCCGTAGGTCGGCACCAGCGTGGCGGCCAGCGCGGAGCGGACGAGGTGGGCGGTCACCCCGCCGTTGCTCATGTAGGGCGTGAGGATGTCGTGCGTCGTCGGCCAGAACGAGGGGCGCATGTAGGGCGCGGTCTCGGTCGCCAGCTCGGTCACGTAGTCACGCAGCTCGGCGGCGGTGCTGCGCCAGGCGTAGTAGGTGTAGGACTGCTGGAAGCCCACCTTGGCCAGGGTGCGCATCATCATCGGCTTGGTGAAGGCCTCGGCCAACCAGATGACCTCCGGGTGGTCCTGGGCGACATCGGCGATGAGCCACTGCCAGAAGTTGACCGGCTTGGTATGCGGGTTGTCGACCCGGAAGATCCGCACGCCGTGGTCGATCCACACCTGCACGACGCGCCGGATCTCGGCATACACCTCGTCCGGGGTGTTGTCGAAGAAGACGGGGTAGATGTCCTGGTACTTCTTGGGCGGGTTCTCCGCGTAGGCGATCGAGCCGTCCGCTCGGATCTGGAAGAACTCCGGGTGGCTGGTGGCCCACGGGTGGTCGGGGGAGGCCTGCAGCGCGATGTCCATCGCGACCTCGAGCCCGAGCTCCTCGGCACGGGCGACGAAGGCGTCGAAGTCGTCGAAGTCGCCCAGGTCGGGGTGCAGCGCGTCGTGGCCCCCCTCGGCGGCGCCGATGGCGTAGGGCGAGCCGGGGTCGTGCTCGTCGGCGTCGAGGGTGTTGTTCTTGCCCTTCTTGTTCGTCGAGCCGATCGGGTGCACCGGCGTGAGGTAGACGACGTCGAAGCCCATGTCGGCGATCGCCGGCAGCCGCTCCTGGGCGGTCCCGAAGGTGCCGCTGGTCCACAGCCCGGTGTCCGGGTCCTGGGTGGCGCCCTCGGAGCGGGGGAAGATCTCGTACCACGCGCCGGTCAGGGCGAGCGGACGCTCCACGAGGAGGGTGTAGGACGGGGAGGGACTGACCAGCTCGCGCAGCGGCGTGCGGGCGAGCACGGCCTCGACCTCGGGGGAGGTGCCGGCGTGCAGCCGCTCTGCCACGGGTAACGCGCCGCGGCGCAGGGTGTCGGCCGCGTGCTCGAGCACCTCGCGGTCCCCCTCGGTGTGCTCGTCGGCGTCCAGCGAGCGCTCCAGGACCCGCGCCCCCTCCTCGAGCATGAGCTCGACGTCCACGCCCGCCTCGACCTTGATCGTGCCGTCGTGCTCCCAGGTGGCGTAGGGGTCGGACCAGCCCTCGACCCGGAACTGCCACACGCCCTCGCGGTCGGCATACACCTGCGCCTGCCAGTGCGAGAGCCCCGGGTTGGCGCAGGTCATCGGCACGTGGTGCTCGCCGCCGTCGGGGTCGACGAGGACCACGGTGGCGTTGACGGCGTCGTGCCCCTCGCGGAAGACGGTCGCGGTGACGGTGAAGACCTCACCGGTGACGGCCTTGGTCGGACGCCGCCCGCCATCCACGACCGGCTCGACGTCGAGGACCGGGATGCGGCCGAGCGGCTCCTGGCCGCACGTGGCCAGGGCGGAGCGGTCGATGCCGGGGGAGGCGGACGCCTGGGCGTCGGGACGGGACTGGGCGGTCGTGGTCGAGTGCTCGGTCACCTGGCCAAACCTACCCGGCTTCCGTCCGGGAAACCACGCGCGGTCACCCACCCGCCGGGCGGCCCGGCCCGACCCGGGCGACGAGGACGGTGAGGGTCGTCGCGTCGACCTCGACGACGCCCCCGGACGGGACCGGGCCCGCCCCGTGTCCGGCACCTTCGCTGGAGAAGCGCACGTCCCACCCCGTCACGCCGCCGAGGTCGGGCAGCGCGATCGTGGTGCGTTCGGTGCCGGCGTGCAGCAGCAGCGCCACCGCCACGGGCTCGTGGTGGTGCAGCGTGTCGTGCACGACCGTGAGGGTGCAGCGGTGCGGGTCGTTCCACCGGTCCTCGCCCATGACCTCGCCGCGCTCGTCGAACCAGCGCAGCCGGGTACGGCCGGGCGCGGCGTCGTAACGGGCGAACTCCGGGCCCCGCAGCAGCGCCAGCTCACGGCGCAGCCGCAGGAGCGCGGTGGTGTCCGTGAGCAGCGCGGTCTGCCACTCCTCGAGGTCCCAGTCCACCCAGGTGAGCTCGTTGTCCTGGCAGTAGGCGTTGTTGTTGCCCTGCTGCGTCCGGCCGAGCTCGTCTCCGGCGACGAGCATGGGGACACCCGGGGAGAGCAGCAACGTGCCCAGCAGGTTGCGGATCGAGCGGCGCCGGTGCCGCTGCACCTCCGGGTCGTCCGTGGGGCCCTCGACGCCGTGGTTCCACGAGCGGTTGTCGCCGTGCCCATCCCGGTTGTCCTCGCCGTTGGCGTGGTTGTGCTTGTGCTCGTAGGCGGTGAGGTCGGCGAGGGTGTAGCCGTCGTGCGCGGTGACGAGGTTGACCGAGGCGATGGGACCCCGTCCGTCGCGCGCGAAGAGGTCGGCCGACCCGGCGATCCGGGTGGCGAGCTCGCGGACCCCGTGGCCGTGGTGCCCGTGCAGCCGCCGGCCCACGTCGGCCAGCCAGAAGCTCCGCGCCGTGTCGCGGAAGCGGTCGTTCCACTCGGCGAAGACGGCCGGGAACTGCCCCGTGCGCCACCCGTGGACGCCCACGTCCCAGGGCTCGGGATGAGCTTGACCCGGCTCAGCACCGGGTCGGCCTCGAGCGCGACGTGGAAGGCGTGCTCGCGGTCGTAGGCGTCGTCGCGCCCGCGGGCCAGCGCCGGGGCGAGGTCGAAGCGGAAGCCGTCGACGTGGAAGTCCTCCACCCAGTGCCGCAGCGAGTCCAGCACCATGCGGGCGACCTGCGGGTCCCGCAGGTCCAGGGTGTTGCCGCACCCGGTGACGTCGATGTCGCGGCCGCGGTCGTCGAGGCGGTAGTAGGTGCGGTTGTCCAGACCGCGGAAGGACAGCGTGGGGCCGTCCCACACCGACTGCTCCGCGGTGTGGTTGTAGACGACGTCGAGGATCACCTCGATGCCGGCCGCGTGCAGCGCCCGCACCGCACCCTTGACCTCGTCCACGACGCCCTGCGGATCGGTGGCGGCGGCATACCCCGCGTGCGGCGCGAAGAAGCCCAGCGAGTTGTAGCCCCAGTAGTTGGCCAGGCCCCGGCGCACCAGGGCGGGCTCCGAGGTGAAGGCCTGGATCGGCAGGAGCTCCAGGCTGGTCACGCCGAGGCTCGTGAGGTGCTCGACCAGCGCCGGGTGGCCGAGCGCGGCATAGGTGCCGCGGATCTTCTCCGGTATGCCCGGGTGCCGCATCGTGAGCCCGCGCACGTGCGCCTCGTAGAGCACCATCTCGGTCCAGGGCACGTCTGGGCGGGTGTCCTGGCCCCAGTCGAAGACGTTCTGGTCGACCACGACGGAGCGCGGGACGTGGGCGGCGGAGTCGCGGTCGTCGGGCGTCTCGGGATCGGTCCAGCCGTCCTCGCCGACGACGTGGCCGTAGACCTCGGGCGCCCAGGCGACCTCGCCGTCCACGGCGTGGGCGTAGGGGTCGAGCAGCAGCTTGGCGGGGTTGTGCCGGTGGCCCTCGTCCGGCGCCCACGGGCCGTGCACGCGGAAGCCGTAGCGCGTGCCCGGGGTCAGCTCGGGCACGACGTCCCACCAGATGCCGTGCGCGTTGCGGCGCAGCGGGATCCGGCGCTCGCCGGACGCGGTGGACAGGCATACCTCGACCGCGCTCGCGTGCCGGGCGAGGACAGCGATCTCCGGGCCGGCGTCGGTGCGGGTGAGGCCGAGGCGGGGCGGTCGCTCGGTGCTGCTGCGGGGGCGGACCGGGGCTCCCACGCTCAGATCTCCGCCTCTCGCACCACGTCGTCCTCACCTCCGGCAGGGCGCCCACCGCCGGGCACCGGGCGCAGACTACCGAGCCGGCTCGCGCCTAAGTGATCCGGCCCGGCCGTGCTACAACTCACGTGCCGCAGGAGGGCTGCGGACCGGTCGCAGGGGCCGCAGCGGGAGATGGGCGTCGGGTGAGCGTCAGCAGGTCGACCACGGGTCCGGACCCGGGCGACGACGCGGGTGTGGCGGTGTCCGTCGTCGTCCCCGTCCACGACGCCATGCCGTATCTCGTGGGGCTGCTGCGCTCGCTGGCCGAGCAGGACCTCGACGCCGACGCCTACGAGGTGATCCTCGTGGACGACGGCTCCACCGACGAGGGGCCGCGCGTCCTCGACGCCTGGGCCGCGGACCGACCTCAGGCACGCGTGGTGCACCAGGAGAACAGCGGGTGGCCCGGTGCCCCGCGCAACCGCGGCCTGGAGCTCGCGCGCGGCCGCTACGTCTTCTTCGCCGACGCCGACGACGAGCTCGGTCCGGAGGCGCTGCGCCGCATGGTGGAGTTCGCCGACGAGCAAGGCAGCGACGTCCTCGTCCCGCGCTCGGTCGGCGTGGGGCGGTTCGTCCCCTACCTGTTTCGCGTGACCCGCGTCGACGCCGACCTGGAGCGCGTCTTCCACACCCTGACCCCGCAGAAGCTGTTCCGCCGCAGCCTCCTGGAACGGGAGCAGATCCGCTTCCCGGAGGAGAAGGTGCGGCTCGAGGACGGCATGATGCTGGCTCGGGCCTACCTGCTCGCCGACCGTGTCTCCTTCCTGGGCGGTGAGGTCGTCTACCACCTGATCTCGCGCGACGACGGGCAGAACATCAGCGTCCAGGACTTCGACCCCGACGGCTACACCTGGTCGATCGGTGAGGTCGCCCGGCTGATCCGGGAGAACGATCCCGACCCGGGGCGGGCCGACCGGGTCGTGCTCGACCTGTACCGGCGCACGTGCCTGAAGTTCTACCAGCCCGCGCGGTGGTCGACGATGCCGAGGGCGCGCCGGGAGAAGTTCCTGGCCGCGCACCGCCGGTTCATGGACGTCCACATCCCGCCGGCCCTCGAGGACCAGCTGGCCGAGCCCTTCCGCACCCGCTCGCGACTGGTGCGCGCAGGCGATGCCGCCGGCCTGGACCTCGAGGCCCGGGAGAGCCGGGACCGTGCCCTCGTGGCGGCGCTCGTGGCCTCGGCGACGTGGCGGCGACTCGGAGGCCTGCGCCTGTCCGTGGAGGTCCACGGTGCACGGGCCGGGGATGAGCACCGGCCGCTCCACCTGGTCCTGCGTCGACGAGGGGGGGACGTCGTGGAGACCCTCGACCTCGGTTCGCCCGGCCGTGTCGAGCGGCCCGAGGGGCGGCCGTGCGTCTCCGTCTTCGACGTGAGCGTCCCGACGGCCGCGCTCTCCGCCGGGGCCGGGACCACGCTGGACCTCTACATCCAGGTCGAGGGGAGAAGGACCGGACGCGCCTGGCGGCACCGTTGGTGTCGGTGCTCCCGCCGGCCCGCTCCGGGAACCGGGTCTACAGCACCGTGCAGAACAACCTCAGCATCGAGTGCGGCGCCGGCTGACCCGGGTCGGGGCGCTGGGCCGCGGCCGAGCCGTTACGTTGGATCCATGAGTGATCCGACCTCGCTGCCCAACTTCCCGCCCCCGCCGCAGGAGCACCCGCTGACCGGGCGGGTCCTCGACGCGCTGCAGGACCTGCAGATGTCGCCCAACCTCGACAAGGCCGGTGACGTCTCCTTCGAGGTGCAGAACCAGAAGCTCTTCGTCAAGGTCATCGAGGGCGAGCAGTTCGACATCATGCGCGTCTTCGGCCAGTGGCAGATCGCGAGCAGCGTCCCCGACGAGATGCTCACCCGGCTCAACGGCTGCAACGACGTGACGCTCGGCGTCAACCTGGTCAAGGCCGGGATCGCCTCCGGCAACCTGGTGCTCGCGGTCGAGCAGATCATCGCCCGCGCCGAGCAGCCCAAGCCCAAGGTGCAGATCGCGACCGGCCTGCTGCTGCAGGCGCTGCAGCTGTGGCACCGCAACGTCGTCGCCAAGGCGCAGGCCGAGCAGGGCCTGGAGCCCGAGCTGCCCGAGGGCGCCCCGGAGGGCACCGAGGTCGGGCCGTGGCTGTCGGTCGGGCCGCAGGGACGTTCCGGTGGTGGTCAGGGCACGCCCGGCGGTGGCGGCGTCGGCGAGGACACGCCCGACGCCTCCGGCGAGGGCTCCCCGCGGGACGACGCGTGAGCAGGACCGTCCCCACCGCCAGCGACTTCGTCCGGGTCGAGGTCGAGGAGGGGGTCGGGACCATCCGGGTCGACCGGCCGAAGATGAACCCGCTCTCGATCGAGGTGCAGGACGCCCTCGGCGAGGCCGCCGGGATCGTCGCGGACGACGACGAGGTCGCTGCTGTCGTGCTCTACGGCGGCGAGAAGGTCTTCGCGGCGGGCGCGGACATCAAGGAGATGCAGGACATGTCCCTACACGGACATGGTCCGGCGCGCCCCGGTCATCCAGGAGTGCTTCTCCGCCGTGGCGCGCATCCCCAAGCCGGTCGTCGCCGCGATCGAGGGGTATGCCCTCGGCGCCGGCAACGAGCTCGCGCTCTGCGCCGACTTCCGGGTCGCCGCGTCGGACGCCAAGCTCGGGCAGCCGGAGATCCTGCTCGGGGTCGTGCCGGGGGCCGGCGGCAGCCAGCGGCTGGCGCGGCTGGTCGGCCCGGCGAGGGCCAAGGACCTCGTCTTCACCGGGCGCATGGTCGAGGCCGACGAGGCGCTGGCCATGGGGCTGGTGGACCGGCTCGCGGAGCCGGGGCAGGCATACCAGGTCGCGCGGGAGATGGTCGCCCGCTACGTCGGGGGACCGGCCTACGCGCTGCGCGCGGCCAAGGAGGCGATCGACCGCGGGCTGGACGGTGACCTCGAGACCGGGCTCGCCATCGAGGCGATGCAGTTCGCCGGCGTCTTCGCGACCGAGGACCGGCAGATCGGCATGACCTCCTTCGTGGAGGAGGGTCCGGGAAAGGCGCGCTTCACCGGTCGCTGACCAGCGAGCGTCGCTCGTGGTTGCCCCACCCCCGACCGAGCGTCGCCTGTGGTTGCCGCCGGCCTCGCTGCCCACCACACGCGACGCTCGGTGGGTCTCTGGGTGTCCACCAGCGACGCCCGATCGGCAAATGGTGAACGTGACTAGTTGACATGACTGACTAGTCAGAGACATGATCTAGTCATGGAAGGCGATCAGTGGCCGGGCGAGTGGCTCCGTGGGGTGCTCGGGGTGTGCGTGCTGCGCATCCTGCTCGACGGGCCGAGCTACGGCTACGCCATCACCCAACGCCTCGCCGAGGCCGGGCTGGGCACGGTCAAGGGGGGCACCCTCTATCCCCTGCTCGCCCGCCTCGAGGACGCCGGGCACCTGGCGGTCGAGTGGCGCCCCGGCGAGGGCGGGCCCGGCCGCAAGTTCTACGCCCTCACCGAGCAGGGACGCGTTCTGGCCGGTGAGCAGGCTGCTCGCTGGGCCGACTTCACCACTGTCACGCGGGGGCTGACCGATGCGGCCGCCCGCACCCCCGAGCCGGAAGCGAGCACGCCATGAACGCCACCTCCAAGCGCCCCACCGCCAACCCCGAGCGGCTGGCCCCCAGCGTCGACGCCACCTGGGTGCGCGCCTTCGTCACCGAGCAGAACCTGCGCGGGGTCCCGGCCCACCGGATCGGCGACCAGCTGGCCACCGTCGAGAGCCACGTCCGCGAGGCCGGCGAGCCCGCCGCCGAGGCCTTCGGCGAGCCCGTCGCGTATGCCCGTGCGCTGCCGGAGGGGGAGCCGTGGCGGCTGGGCCGGCGCACCGTCGTCGAGCTGGTCCTCGGCCTCGCGGGGATGCTGCTCGTCCTGGCCGGCTTCCAGGCCTGGCTGGCCGACGGCCCGGTCCGGATCACGACCGGCTACCTCGCCGTCCTGGCGATCACCGCGCTCTGCACGGCCGCCCTCCTGCTCCGCCCGACGGCGCTGCTGCGGCTGGTCGTGGACCGGCCCGCGCTGGCCTGGGGCGTCATGATCGCGCCGTTCGCGGTCTTCGTGGTCTGCCTGCTCCTGCTACGCGCCGAGGTTGCGACGCTCCCCGTCCTGCCTGTCGCCCTCCTCGGGGTGGTGGCCCTCGCGGCCTCGAGCACGCTGGCCGCGCTCAACCCGGAGGAGGACGAGATCACCGGCCCGGGCGAGGCGCCCGGTCGCAGCGCCGTGGCCCGCCGGGTCGGCGTCCTGCTCTACCCGCTGCTCACGCTGGCCGTCATGGCGATCACCTGGGTGCCGACGCTCTTCGCGTGACCCGGCTCCCGGCATACCTCTGCCGGGTGTCGTTGACGCGCGCGTCAAGTGGCATCATGGCGTCAACGACCACCCACAACCACGAGGACGTGAGCAGTGAACATCGTCGTCTGTGTGAAGTACGTGCCCGACGCCCAGGGCGACCGCGCCTTCGAGGCGGACCACACCACCGACCGTGAGGGCGTGGACGGCATCCTCTCCGAGCTGGACGAGTATGCCGTCGAGGAGGCCCTCAAGATCGTCGAGGCGGGCGAGGGCGAGGTGACCGTGCTCACCATGGGCCCGGACGACGCCGCCACCGCCGTCAAGAAGAGTCTGCAGATGGGTGCCGACAAGGGCGTGCACGTCCTCGACGACGCCATCGCCGGCTCGGACTCGGTCGCCACCTCGCTGATCCTGGCCGAGGCGATCCAGAAGATCGGCGACGTCGACCTGGTCCTCACCGGCCTGGCCTCGACCGATGGCGTGATGTCCGTCGTGCCGGCGATGCTCGCCGAGCGCCTGGGTATGCCGCAGGTCACCTTCGCCTCCGAGCTCACCGTCGAGGGCGGGTCGGTGACGATCCGGCGCGACAACGAGTCCGTCTCCGAGACCGTCGAGGCCAGCCTGCCGGCGGTCGTCTCGGTCACCGACCAGATCAACGAGCCGCGCTACCCCTCCTTAAGGGCATCATGGCGGCCAAGAAGAAGCCGGTGGAGACCTGGGGCCTGGACGACCTCGGCATCGACGCCGCCCAGGTCGGGCTCGGGACCGCCTGGACGATGGTCACCGACATCCAGGCCCGCCCGCCGCGCGAGGCCGGTCAGGTCGTCACCGACGAGGGCCAGGGCGGCGAGGCGCTCGCCCAGTTCCTCGCCGACCGCAAGCTGGCCTGACCCGACCACGACATCCCAAGGAGCCATCGACATGAGTGAAGTCCTCGTCCTGGTCGACCACGTCGACGGAGACGTCCGCAAGACCACCGCCGAGATGCTGACCGCCGCGCGCCGCCTGGGTGAGCCGTCGGCCGTCTTCGTCGGCCAGGGGTATGCCGCGGCGAAGGAGGACCTCGCGCGCTACGGCGCCGCGAAGGTCTACCTCGCCGAGGACGCCGTCTACACCGACCACCTCGTCGCGCCCGTCGCCGAGCTGCTGGCCGACCTCGTCGGCCGGGTCTCGCCGGCCGCGGTCCTGGTCGCCTCGACCAACGACGGCAAGGAGGTCGCCGGGCGGCTCGCGATCAAGACCGGGTCCGGCATCGTCACCGACGCGGTCGACGTGCAGCCGGTCGACGGCGGCGTCGGCACGACGCAGTCGGTCTTCGCCGGCAACTACACGGTCACCACCACCGTCACCCGCGGCACCCCGGTCGTCACCGTCAAGCCCAACAGCATCAGCGCCGAGGAGGCCCCCGCCAGCCCGGCTGAGGAGGCCGTCTCGGTCGAGGTGTCCGAGGTCGCGCGGGCGGCGCGGGTCACCGCCCGGGCGGAGAAGGAGAAGTCGGACCGGCCCTCGCTGACCGAGGCCTCGATCGTCGTCTCCGGCGGGCGCGGCACCGGCGGCGACTTCGGCCCGGTCGAGTCCTTCGCCGACTCCCTCGGCGCCGCGGTCGGGGCGTCCCGCGCCGCCGTCGACGCCGGGTGGTACCCGCACTCGCACCAGGTCGGCCAGACCGGCGTCTCGGTCAGCCCGCAGCTGTATGTCGCGGCCGGCATCTCCGGCGCGATCCAGCACCGCGCCGGCATGCAGACCTCGAAGGCCATCGTCGCCGTCAACAAGGACGAGGAGGCCCCGATCTTCGAACTCGTGGACTTCGGCGTCGTCGGCGACCTGTTCACCGTCCTGCCGCAGGCGGCCGAGAAGGTGCAGCAGCACAAGGGCTGAGTCGGGCACCCGGCATACCGGGGGAAGCGACCCCTCGGATGACCTGGGCAAAGTTGCGCACCGCAGACTGTGTCGAGAGCGCTGCTTCTGGTGCACAGCCTTGCCCAGGTCGCCGCAGGGTCGCGGTATGCCCCAGCCTGACGCGGGCGCGACCCGTCCCGCGCGCGGGTGCGCCCGACCCGGCCGGCCGCTCGTAGACTGGCTGACCGTCATGAGCACCCCGCCCAGCCCGCAGCCCCAGGCCGCCCACGCCTACCTCGACCACGCCGCGACGACGCCGGTGCTGGACGAGGTGGTCGAGGTGGTCGCGCGGGAGATGCGGCAGACCGGCAACGCCAGCTCGCTGCACGACCCGGGCCGCCGGGCGCGGCGGGTGGTCGAGGAGTCCCGCGAGCAGGTCGCGGAGGCGCTGGGCGTCCGGCCGTCGGAAGTGGTCTTCACCTCCGGCGGCACCGTGGCCGACAACCTCGTGGTCAAGGGCACGTATGCCGCGCGGCGGGCCGCTGACCTGCGGCGGGACCGGCTCGTCGTCAGCGGCGTCGAGCACCATGCCGTCCTCGACCCGGTCGAGCACCTGGTCACCCACGAGGGTGCCCGGGTCACCTGGGTGGAGCCGGACGCCCAGGGCAGGATCACCGCTGACGCGCTCCGGCAGGCGCTCGACGCCGACGGTGGGCCCGAGACCGTCGCCCTGGCCAGCGTCATGTGGGCCAACAACGAGGTCGGCACGATCCAACCGGTGTCCGAGCTCGCGACCATCGCCCACGAGCACGGCATACCGGTGCACTCCGACGCCGTGCAGGTGCTGGGGCAGGCCCCGCTCGACCTGAGCCAGGTGGACCTGGGGGTCGTCACCGGGCACAAGATCGGCGGGCCGCTCGGGGTCGGCGTGCTGACCGCCGGCCGCGACCAGGCCCCGGTGCCGCTGACTCACGGCGGTGGCCAGGAGCGCGGGCTGCGCTCGGGCACGCTCGACACCCCGGCCATCGCCGGTCTCGCGCTCGCCGTCACGCACGCCGCGGAGCATCAGGAAAGCCACGCGCTGCACCTCGCCCGGCTCCGCGACGCCCTCGTCGAGGGCGCGCTCGCCCTCGACCCCGGCATCAGCGTCTCCGGCCCCTGGACCCGTGGCGACACCACGGCACGCCTCGCCGGCAACGCCCATCTCCAGGTCGCCGACTGCGAGGGCGACTCGCTGCTCTACCTGCTCGACGCGGCCGGCGTCGCCTGCTCGACCGGCTCCGCCTGCCAGGCCGGGGTGCCGCGACCGAGCCACGTGCTGCTGGCGATGGGCATACCGGAGGAGCAGGCGCGAGGTGCGCTGCGGCTGACCCTCGGGCACGGGTCGAGCCGGGCCGACGTCGACGCCTTCCTCGCCGCGCTGCCGCCCGCCCTCGAACGCGCCCGGCGCGCGCACGCCGCGAGCCGCCGCCCGAGCACCCCGGCGAGGAGCGCCTGATGCGGGTCGTCGCCGCCATGAGCGGCGGGGTCGACTCCGCCGTCGCTGCCGCGCGCATGCTCGACGCCGGTCACGAGGTCGTCGGCGTGCACCTGGCGCTCGCCCAGTCCGCCTCCACCCTGCGCGAGTCGGCGCGCGGCTGCTGCACGATCGAGGACGCCGGGGACGCGCGCAGGGTCGCCGACCGGCTCGGCATCCCGTTCTACGTCTGGGACATGGCGCAGCGCTTCCGCGAGGACGTGGTCGAGGACTTCGAGCGGGAGTATGCCGCCGGCCGCACCCCGAACCCCTGCCTGCGCTGCAACGAGAAGATCAAGTTCGCCGCGCTGCTGGACAAGGCGCTCGCGCTCGGCTTCGACGCGGTCGCCACCGGGCACTACGCCCAGATCGAGGAGCACGAGGACACCTCGGCGCCGGGCGGGGTGCGCCGCGAGCTGCACCGCGCGGTCGACCTTGCGAAGGACCAGTCGTACGTCCTCGGTGTGCTCGACGCCGACCAGCTGGCCCGCAGCTTCTTCCCGCTGGGCGACACCACCAAGCCGCAGATCAGGGACGAGGCGCGGCGGCGCGGGTTCTCGGTGGCGAAGAAGCCGGACAGCCACGACATCTGCTTCATCGCCGACGGCGACACCCGCGGCTACCTCGCGAAGCGGCTCGGCGCCGAGCCGGGGCCGATCGTCGACGCCGAGGGGGAGGTGCTGGGCGAGCACGGGGGCGCGCACGGCTACACCGTCGGGCAGCGGCGTGGTCTGGGGCTCAAGGTCCCGCCCGCCGACGGCAGCAAGCGGTATGTCGTCTCCACCGACACCCGCAGCAACACCGTCGTCGTCGGCCCGGAGGAGCTGCTCGGCGTGGACCTCGTCGAAGGCGACCACCTGCGCTGGTGCGGCGCACCGCCGCCGGTCGGCGCCGAGCTGGCCCTGGGGGCGCAGATCCGCTCCCACGGCCAGGAGTACGCTGCCCGGGTGAGCGTGGGGACGCAGGGGGACGAGGGCATACCGGAGCGGGTCGCGGTGCGGCTCGCCGAGCGGATCCGGGGCGTCGCGCCCGGACAGTCCGTGGTGCTCTACGACGGGACGAGGGTGGTGGGGTCGGCCACCATCGCGAGCACGGGGAGGGCCGCGTGCTGAGCCGGATGCGCAGCTGGCCCTGGTGGCTGCCGGAGTCGCGGCGCACCGTGCCGGTGATCCTCCTGTCCCTGCCGGTCGCCCTGCTCGTGCGCGGACGCCCGCGCAGCCTCGAGGAGATCCCCTCCTACGTCAGCGACAGTGCGGTGATCTTCCTGCTCATCTACCTCGTCATCTACACGGTCTTCACGCTCGTGGTGCTCGTCCGCTCCTCGCGGGCCGAGATGGAGGAGTGGGCGCGTGCCGAGGACCGCGGCTCCTGGGCGCAGCGCTACGTCTACGGCACCGCGCCCGGGCCGGGGGTGTCACTCTTCATCGGGGCGGCGGCGCTGCTGGTCACCATCGTCTGGATGCCCGGGGAGGTGATCGAGAACTCGGCCTTCTCGGCCGGGCTGCGGGTGCTGCTCGGGGTCTCGCTCGTCGTGGTGTCGTGGGTCGCGGTCGCCGTGTCCTTCACCGTCGCCTACCTCGTCGAGGACGTGCAGAGCGGGGGCAAGGCCCTGGGCTTCCCGGGCAAGGAGGTGCACTACCGCCCGCTCGCCGACTATGCCTACCTCGCCGTCGCCGTCTCGACGACCTTCGGCACTACCGACGTCGACCTGCGGACGGGTCAGGTGCGCCGGACCGCCACGGTGCACACCGTCGTCTCCTTCGTCTTCAACACCGTCGTCCTCGCGGTCGTGGTCAGTCTGCTCGCCTGAGCACCTAGAGTGTCCGCCGTGGTCGACGTCACCGGCATCGGATCCTGGCCCGGCACCCGGGTGCGCGAGGCGCTCGCGGTGGTGCGGGGTGAGCTCGCGCAGGGCGCCGCGGACGGCGTCCGACCCATCCCGTACCTGCCCGAGCTGCCTGCTCGCGGCCCCGGCGCCGACATGATCGGCCGGGCCGCGCACCTGCTCGTCGACCTGCCGGTGGACCTCCAGCCGCAGGGGTGGCGGCTCGTCGACCGCCCGGGCCGCGACGCCGAGCGCGCCGCCTCGCTGCTCGCCGAGGACCTGGACGAGCTCGCCGAGGCCTCCGACGGGTATGCCGGTCCGCTCAAGGTCCAGGTCGCCGGCCCCTGGACGCTTGCCGCGGCGCTGTGGCGGCCGCTCGGCGACCGCGTGCTCGGCGACGCCGGCGCGACCCGGGACGTGGTGGACTCGCTGACCGAGGGGATCGGGGCATACCTGGGGCGGGTGCAGGCCCTGGTGCCCGGCGCCGAGCTGGTGCTGCAGGTCGACGAGCCCTCGCTGCCGACCGTCCTCCGGGGCCGGGTGCGCTCGGAGTCGGGCTACAGCGTGCTCCGGACGCCGGAGCGCGGCGAGGTCGTGCCGGCGCTGCGGCAGGTCCTCGACCAGCGCGGCGCGCGGACGACCGGGGTGCACTGCTGCGCCGGCGACCCCCCGGTCGACGTGCTGGCCGGGAGCGGCGCCGACTTCGTCGCGCTCGACCTGGAGCAGGTGGGGCGTGGCCGCTTCGAGCAGGTCGCCGCGGCGGTGGAGGGTGGCGTGCGACTGTGGGCCGGTGTGGACCCGTGGTCACCGGATCCTGCCGAGCCCTTGCTACGTCGGTGGCAGGAGGTGGGGCTGTCACCGGCCGCTCTCGCCGAGGTCGGTCTGACCCCGCCGTGCGGACTGGCCTCCGCCGCGCCGGACGATGCGCTCGACGCGACGCGCGGGCTCGTCCAGGGTGCGCTCAGGCTCGCTGAGCGTGCTGACGCCTGAATCACACCCGTCCCGCTAGGCTACGGGCGTCACGCGTGCGCACCGGCACGCTCCACGGAAGGGGAATCATGACGCAGAACCCGGGCCAAGACCCGTACCAGCACGACCCGAACGCGCCGCAGCCCGAGGGCGGCTACCAGTCGGCGCCCAGCTACGACAACGCCGGCGCCGGCCACGGCGGTCCGGTCGCCAAGCCGGGCTCGGTGGGTCTGGCCGAGAAGCTCATGTATGCCGGTGGTGCCCTGGCGCTCGTCAGCGGCATCCTGGCGCTCACCACGCCGGAGGACCAGCTGCGCCAGCAGGTCGAGGAGCAGCTCGAGGCCTCCGGTCAGGCGGTCGACCCGGCCATCGTGGACGCCTCGGTCTCCAGCGCTCCCATCATCGGCCTCGTGACGGCGATCATCATCGCCGCCATCTGGTTTCTCATGGGCTTCCTCAACGGCAAGGGCAAGAGCTGGGCGCGCATCGTCGCGACCATCCTCGGTGTCATCAACGTGGTGACGACCCTGCTCAGCCTCATCGGCACGAGCATGATGCCGGGCTCCGCGGCGGGCGGCACGCTCAACCTCGTCCTGTCGCTGGTCAGCGCTGTCCTCGCGGCGGTCATCGTCTTCATGCTGTGGAAGAAGGAGTCGACGGCCTACTTCAAGAGCACCAGCTGAGCCGGGTCTGAACGGCCAGCACGAGGGGCTGGTGTCGGTGGCGTGCAGCACAATGAGCACGTGACCGACGCCAGCCCCTCGACGCATACCCCCGCCGCCGCCGACGAGGCCCCGCCGCCCGAGGACGCGCGGCGCCGCGCGACCGAGCTCGCCGAGCAGATCCGGGGCCACCAGTTCGCCTACTACGTCCGCGACGCGCCCACCGTCAGCGACGGCGAGTTCGACGGGCTGCTGCGCGAGCTGGAGGAGCTGGAGGAGGCACACCCCACGCTGCGGACCCCGGAGAGCCCGACCCAGCAGGTGGGCGGCACCTTCTCCACCGAGTTCACCGCCGTCGACCACCGCGAGCGGATGCTCAGCCTCGACAACGCCTTCTCCCCGGAGGAGCTGGACGAGTGGTTCGACCGGGTCGAGCGCGAGGCCGGGGGCGCCGAGGTGCACTACCTGTGCGAGCTCAAGATCGACGGCCTCGCGGTCAACCTGCTCTACGAGGACGGCGTCCTGACGCAGGCCCTCACCCGGGGCGACGGCCGGACGGGGGAGGACGTCACCCTCAACGTGCGCACCATCGAGGGCGTCCCGCACCGGCTGACACCGCCGACCGAGCAGCCCGCGACGTCTCCGGACGTCCCCAGCGAGATCCCTGCCCTGGTGGAGATCCGCGGCGAGGTCTTCTTCCCGCTCGAGGGCTTCACCGAGCTCAACGCCTCCCTGGTCGAGGCGGGCAAGGCGCCCTTCGCCAACCCGCGCAACTCGGCGGCCGGGTCGCTGCGGCAGAAGGACCCCCGCGTCTCGGCCAGCCGCCCGCTGCGCATGCTCGTGCACGGGATCGGAGCGCGCACCGGCTTCGACATCACCCGCCAGTCGCAGGCGTATGCCGTGCTCGGCGCCTGGGGGATGCCGGTCAGCGACCGCGCGAGGGTCGTCTCCACCCGGGCCGAGGTGCACGACATCGTCTGCTACTACGGCGAGCACCGGCACGACGTGGAGCACGAGCTCGACGGGGTGGTCGTCAAGGTCGACGAGGTGGCCGTGCAGCGCCAGCTCGGGGCGACCTCGCGGGCCCCGCGGTGGGCCATCGCCTACAAGTACCCGCCCGAGGAGGTCACGACGAAGCTGCTCGACATCAGGGTCGACGTCGGCCGCACGGGGCGGGTCACGCCCTACGGGCTGATGGAGCCGGTGCTCGTCGCCGGGTCGACCGTCGAGCGGGCCACCCTGCACAACCAGCACGAGGTCCGGCGCAAGGGCGTGCTCATCGGCGACACCGTGGTGCTGCGCAAGGCCGGCGACGTCATCCCCGAGATCCTCGGCCCGGTCGCCGACCTGCGCACAGGGGAGGAGACCGAGTTCGTCATGCCGACGCACTGCCCGTCCTGCGGCACCGAGCTGGCCGAGCAGAAGGAGGGGGACAAGGACATCCGCTGCCCCAACAGCAAGGAGTGCCCGGCACAGCTGCGGGAGCGGCTCTTCAGCCTGGCCGGGCGGGGCGGCTTCGACATCGAGGCGCTGGGCTACGAGGGCGTCACCGCGCTGCTCGACGCCGGGGTCATCCGCAACGAGGCGGGCCTGTTCGGGCTGGCCCACGGCACCCCGGAGCAGCCGCCCACCGCCGAGGAGGAGCGCGCGGACCGCGAGCGCCTCCTGGCGGTGCCGCTGTTCACCCGGTCGGCCAAGAAGGCGGACCCGCCGGAGACCGTGGTCGAGGGCCGGGTGCTCTCCGCCAACGGCGAGCGGCTGCTGGCGCACCTGCGCGGGGCGAAGGACCAGCCGCTGTGGCGGGTGCTCGTCGCGCTGTCCATCCGGCATGTCGGGCCGACGGCGGCGCGGGCGCTGGCGACCGAGTTCGGGTCGATGGAGGCCATCCGGTCGGCCTCCGTGGAGGAGTTGGCCGCGACCGAGGGGGTGGGCCAGATCATCGCCGAGTCGGTGGTCGCGTGGTTCGACGTCGACTGGCACCGGGAGGTCGTCGAGCAGTGGGCCGCCGACGGGGTGCGCATGGCGGACGAGCGTGACGCCTCGATCGAGCGCACGCTGGAGGGGAAGACGGTGGTCGTGACCGGCTCGCTCGAGGGTTTCTCGCGGGACGAGTCCAAGGAGGCGATCATCGCCCGCGGCGGCAAGGCGGCCGGGTCGGTGAGCAAGAAGACCGACTACGTCGTCGTCGGCGCCAACGCCGGGTCCAAGGCCGCCAGGGCCGAGGAGCTGGGGGTCCCGGTGCTCGACGAGGAGGGCTTCGCGCGGCTGCTGGCGTCGGGCGAGGCCTGATCGTGTCGCGGGTGACCCTGGAAGTCTCGCCGGGGCGGGCCTTTCCCGGTCGGCCCTCGGAGGTGACCGTGGAAGTCTCGCCGGGGCAGGCATTCTCCGGTCGGGCGCGGAGGGTGACCGTGGAAGTCTCGCCGGGGCAGGGATTCCCCGGTCGGTGGCACGGCTCAGACCGGTTGCTGCTCCGTCTGCTCGGCGGTGCGTAGCCCGAACCAGCTGATGACCCCGCCGCCCACGAGCAGCGCCGTGCAGGCCAGCATCGCCCACCGGTAGCCCTCGGTGAAGGCGACGGGATCGGCGTAGTCGTCGCCCGAGAGCCCGACGAGCGCCGGCAGGGCCGCCACCGACAGCAGCGAGCCGGTGCGGGCGACGGCGTTGTTGATGCCGCTGGCGAGCCCGGCATACCGGTCCGCGACCGCGGCGAGCACCGCCGCCGTGAGGGGCGAGACGAGCAGCGCGAGCCCGAGCGCGAAGACGACCATGCCGGGGACCACCCCGACCCATCCGGTGCCGCGCCCGATGCCGACCATGAGCACCGTCCCCACACCGCAGACGATCGGGCCGACGGTCATCGGGATCCGCGGCCCGATCCGGTCGGCCAGCGCCGCCGCCCGCGTCGAGAGCAGCAGCAGCGCCACCGTCACCGGCAACCCGGCCAGCCCGGACGCGGTGGCCGACCACCCGGAGGTGACCTGGAGCTGGATGACGACGAAGAGCATGACCGCCCCGAGCGCGCCGTAGACCAGCAGCGTCATCGCGTTCGCCGCGGAGAAGACCCGGGAGCCGAAGAGGTGCAGCGGCACCAGCGGGTGCGACGCCCGCCGGCTCCACAGCAGGAAGGCCGCGGCGGCGACAGCCGTCACCACCCAGGCCAGCACGAGCGCCCACGTGGGGGACTCTGCGGCGGTGGTGAGTGCCCACGTCGAGGCGCCGAGGGTCACGACCACCAGCGCCGACCCGACGAGGTCGAAGCGGCCGCTCGACTCCTCGTCGCGGCTCTCCGGTGCCGACCACCACGCCAGCGCCATGACGGCCAGGCACAGCGGCACGTTGATCGCGAAGATCCAGCGCCAGCTCGTCGTGTCGACGATCGCGCCGCCCAGCAGCGGCCCGATCGCGGCGGCGATCCCGGAGACGCCGGCCCAGGTGCCGATGGCGGGCGCCCGGTCGCCGGGGGCATAGCTGGCCTGGATCAGCGCCAGCGCGCCCGGCGTGAGCAGCGCCGCCCCGATGCCCTGCACCAGCCGGGCGGCGATAAGCTGGCCGGGGTCCTGCGCCAGCGCGCACAGCGCGGAGGCGACCATGAACCACGCCATGCCGATGAGGTAGACCCGGCGGCGGCCGATGCGATCACCGAGCGCACCGGCGACGAGCACGAGGGAGGCGAGCGAGAGCAGGTAGCCGCCCACCACCCACTGCAGCTGCGGCAGCGAGGCGGACAGCGACTCACCGATGGTGCGCAGCGCGACGTTGACGATCGACCCGTCGAGGATCGCCACCCCCGACCCAAGGGTCACGGCGGCGAGCATCGCCCGGCCGCGCGGCGAGCGCCGGTCCAGATATCCACCCTGCGGCTGATCCGTCACCGGCTCAGCGTAGGGCTCCCGGTGACGGGATCCGTCCCGCGGGCGATCCGCCGCCAGGGCGCGGGAGCCATCATGGGGGTATGCGCTCTCGACCGCTGTGGATCGCTCTCGTCGTGCTGCTGGCCCTGGTGGCGGTGGACCTCTACCGCGACGGCTCGCGTCTGGCGGCGGTGGGCTACGGTGTCCTGGCTCTCGGGATCGCCTGGTGGACCTCGCCCTGGCGCGGCCGCGGGGGCACGACCCAGGAGGAGGTGGCCGCGATGGCCGAGGAGGACCCGCGCAGCGACGTGGTCGTCTACTGGCGTCCGGGATGCGGCTTCTGCGCCATGCTCAAGGCACGGCTGGGGAGCCTGCGGGAGCGCGCCACCTGGGTCAACATCTGGGACGACGAGGACGCCGCCGCCTTCGTCCGCAGCGTCAACGACGGCAACGAGACGGTGCCCACCGTGGTGATCGACGGCATACCCCACACCAACCCGGACCCGCGACTGGTCAAGGAGCGGCTGCAGGCCGCCTGACGCCCCACCGCCGGCGCTCACGACGAGCGGGAGGAGCTCTCAGCCGCGCCCCTGCTCCGTGAACGGGCCGGACGCTGGAGGCGTCGCCGATGCTGTCGTGCGTGATGACGCCGAGGCTGCCCTCCCGGAGCAGCAGGATGGTGTGCACCGGCTCGAGCGACCCGTGCCCGGCACCGCGCGGCCTCGTGCAGGTCGGCCTCGACGAGACGGTGCCGCCGCAGCGCGCGCTCCACCGGGCGACCGTCGGCATAGAGCACGACCGGCGGGTGGTCGACGCCCCGTCCGGAATGTCCCGTGCCGGGTGGTGGTTGACGCCCTGGTGAGCGACCAGACCACCCCCACGACCCTGCTCGTCCTCCTCGGCAGCCTGCGCGCCGACTCGTCCAACCGGCGGCTGGCCGAGGCGGCGATCGCCCAGCTCCCGGCAGGCATTGCGGCCCACGTCAGCGTGCTGCCCGCGCTGCTGCCGCACTACGACCAGGACCTCGACGGCGACGACGTGCCCGAGGCCGTGACGACGTTCCGCGCGGAGGTGGCCGCCGCCGATGCGGTGCTGGTCGTCACCCCTGAGTTCAACGGCAGCCTGCCGGGCGTGCTCAAGAACGCCATCGACTGGGCCTCCCGCCCGCGTGCCGAGGCCGCGCTGGCGGGGATGCCCGTCGCCGTGCTCGGAGCCGCCGCCTCGCCGCGGGCGGCGCAGTGGGCGCGCGAGGACGCCGTCCGCGTACTCACCGTCGCCGGGGCCCGGCCGCTGGAGACGACGGTGGGTTGGGCTCCTCGCTCGCGGCCTTCGACGGCGCGGACCTCACCGACCGCGAGGTCGCGGAGGCGGTGGCGGCGACGATGCGCCGCCTGGTCAGCGAGCCGCTGGCGGCCTGAGCGGCCCGTCCACGGCGTGGATCTCGTTGCCGAAGCTGCTCCCCACGCCGTCACCGTCCTGCGGTGAGACGTCGACGACGATCCCGGTCCGCACGTCCAGGCTGACGAGGTATGCCGTCGGCAGGCTCTCCCGCGACGTCGCCAGGGTGGGGTCGTCCGGGCCGTACTCGGGCAGTCGGCTGGCCACGCTGTCCAGCAGCGGGCAGCACCCGCAGCGGGGGTCGTAGGCGTCCACGAGCGGGCGGCACACCGCCTGCCAGGCGCGTCGCCCCCGCAGCTCGACCTCGGCGACCTCGGTCACCCCGACGCCCGGCACGCCGCCGTCCGGCTGCTCACCCGGCAGCAGGCCGTCGGCCAGCTCGACTGGGTCGAGCATGGCGGTCCAGCGGTAGTCGCCCCACATCGGGTCGGAGTGGTCCTGGTGCCAGCCCCGGGGCCTCGCCGAGACCAGCCCGTCTTCGCGGAAGGTCACGCCCTCGTCCCGGCCGGGCGGGACGTAGGGCGGAGGGGGCCCAGAGGGGCGTTCCTCCCCGGGCTCCCAGGCGAAGCCCACAGCCGTGCCGTACGGCACCTCGGTGTCGGTGAAGACCTCCCGACCATGCTGCACCGTGAGCCGCGGCTCCTCCCGGTCCAGCCAGGCCTGCGCCGGCTCGTCCCGCGCCACGGTGCCACCGTCGTGGGCGCGATGGGTCCAGTGCAGCGTCGTGAAGCGCCACGGCGCGCTGCGCGCCAGCGCACGGAAGTCCTCCGCGTCCGGGGTGCGGGTCAGGTCGGTGCTCACCCCGCGACGCTACCGGTCTCCCGTGCTGTCGGCGACGGGCTTCTCGACCCAGGGAGCGCCCACCTCGCCCCCGGACGGACCTGGGCAAGGCTCTGCACCGGAAACCACGTCGAGAGCGCTGCCTCCGGTGCCCAACCTTGCCCAGGTCCCGTCGCAGTGCACAGCCTTGCCCAGGTCGGGTCGCCGGTCACCGTGGTGTGGTCCCGTCCCGGTGCTCAACTCTGCTCAGGTCGGGCCCAGAGGTATGCCCGGTCGCCCGCCCGGGTGCCGGGCACCAGGGCGGCACCGCGTGCGACCTAGACTGGCGGCCATGTCCAACCTCTCGCGCGAGGACGTCGCGCACGTCGCCATGCTGGCCCGGATCCAGCTCGAGGACGCCGAGCTCGACCGCTTCGCCGGCCAGCTCGACCAGATCGTCGACTGGGTGGGCCAGGTCGGCGAGGTGACCTCGGCCGACGTGCCCCCGATGTCCCACCCGCTGCCGCTGACCAACGTGACGCGCCCGGACGAGGTGCGCCCGAGCCTGACCCGCGAGCAGGCCCTGGCCAACGCCCCGCAGGCGCAGGACGACCGCTTCGCGGTGCCGCGCATCCTGGACGAGGAGTGAGATGAGCGACACCACCACCCACGCCGCGTCGGGCGGGGGGTCGGCCGAGGCCGACCTCACCCGGCTCACCGCGGTCGAGATGACCGACCGGCTCGCCGCCGGGACCATCACCTCGGTCGAGCTGACCCGGGCCCACCTCGACCGCATCGCGCGGCTCGACCCGACGCTCCACGCCTTCCTGCTCGTCGACGCCGAGGGCGCGCTCGCCACGGCAGCCGAGGTCGACGCGGCCCGCGCCGCGGGGGAGGAGCTGCCCCGCCTCGCCGGCGTCCCGGTCGCGGTCAAGGACATCGCGTGCACCCAGGGCCTGGCCACCACCGCGGGCAGCCGCATGCTGGAGGGCTTCGTGCCGCCCTACGACGCCACCATCGTGACCCGGCTGCGCGAGGCCCGGATGCCCATCCTCGGCAAGACCAACATGGACGAGTTCGCCATGGGCTCCTCCACCGAGCACTCCGCCTTCGGCCCGACCCGCAACCCGTGGGACCTCTCCCGCATCCCCGGCGGGTCCGGCGGCGGCAGCAGCGCGGCGGTCGCGGCATACCTCGCGCCGCTGGCGATCGGCTCCGACACCGGCGGCTCGATCCGCCAGCCCGCCGCGGTCACCGGCACGGTCGGCACCAAGCCGACCTACGGCGCGGTCAGCCGCTACGGCGTCATCGCGCTCGCCTCGAGCCTGGACCAGATCGGCCCGTGCGCCCGCACCGTCGCCGACGCCGCGCTCCTGCACGAGGTCATCGCCGGGCACGACCCGATGGACTCCACCTCGGTCGACGCGCCGGTCCCCGACGTCGTCGGCGCGAGCGCCACGGGTGACCTGACCGGCCTGCGGGTCGGCGTGGTGCGCGAGATCAGCGGCGAGGGCTTCCAGGCCGGCGTACAAGCCCGCTTCGACGAGGCGCTGGAGCAGCTGCGCGCGCTCGGCGCCGAGATCACCGAGGTCTCCTGCCCGCACTTCGGGTATGCCATGGCCGCCTACTACCTCATCCTCCCCTCCGAGGCGAGCAGCAACCTGGCCCGCTACGACGCGATGCGCTACGGCCTGCGCGAGGTGCCCGAGGGCAGCCCGAGCGCCGAGCAGGTCATGGGTGCCTCCCGCGACGCGGGCTTCGGCGACGAGGTGAAGCGGCGCATCATCCTGGGCACGTATGCGCTGTCCAGCGGCTACTACGACGCCTACTACGGCCAGGCGCAGAAGGTCCGCACCCTCATCGCCCGCGACTTCGCGGCCGCCTTCGAGCAGGTCGACGTGCTGGTCAGCCCGACTGCACCGACCACGGCCTTCCCGATCGGTGACAAGACGCAGGACCCGATGGCGATGTATCTCAACGACATCGCGACGATCCCCGCCAACCTCGCCGGGGTGCCGGGCATGTCGATCCCGTCCGGCACCGCCGACGAGGACGGTCTGCCCGCCGGGCTGCAGATCCTCGCCCCCGCGATGCAGGATCAGCGCCTGTATGCCGTCGGCGCGGCCCTGGAGGCCAGGCTGCGCGAGGTGCACGGCGGCTACGTCATCGAGCAGGCTCCCGAGATCGAGGTGGAAGCATGAGCACGACCGCGACCCGCGAGGCCGTCGTCCCGTTCGAGGACCTGATGACCCGCTACGAGCCGGTGATCGGGCTCGAGGTGCACGTCGAGCTGGGCACCGCGACCAAGATGTTCTGCGGGTGCGCGACCGAGTTCGGGGCCGAGCCCAACACCCAGACCTGCCCGGTGTGCCTGGGCCTGCCCGGCGCGCTGCCGGTGGTCAACGGCACCGCGGTGGAGTCGGCGATCCGGATCGGCCTGGCGCTCAACTGCGAGATCGCGCAGTGGTGCCGCTTCGCCCGGAAGAACTACTTCTACCCGGACATGCCGAAGAACTTCCAGACCAGCCAGTACGACGAGCCGATCGCCTTCGAGGGCCATCTGGACGTCGAGGTGCCCCCGCGTGACGGGGTCGACGAGGAGCCCTTCACCTACCGCGTCGAGATCGAGCGGGCCCACATGGAGGAGGACACCGGCAAGTCCACCCACCTTCAAGCGGACGGCCGGAGCGCTCGTATACAGGGCGCGAGCCACAGCCTCGTCGACTACAACCGCGCGGGCATACCCCTCATCGAGATCGTCACCAAGCCGCTCACCGGCGCCGGCGAGCGGGCGCCGGAGGTCGCGCGCGCCTACGTCGGCGCGCTGCGCGACCTGCTGCGCGCGCTGGACGTCTCCGACGTCAAGATGGAGCAGGGCTCGCTGCGCTGCGACGCCAACGTCTCGCTCATGCCGACCGGTGGCGAGCGCTTCGGCACCCGCACCGAGACCAAGAACGTCAACAGCCTGCGCTCGGTGGAGCGGGCGGTGCGCTACGAGATGACCCGGCACGCCGCGGTGCTCGACGCCGGCGAGACGATCCTGCAGGAGACCCGGCACTGGCACGAGGACACCGGGATCACCACCTCCGGTCGCCCCAAGTCGGACGCCGACGACTACCGCTACTTCCCCGAGCCCGACCTGGTGCCGGTCGCCCCGACCCGCGAGGACGTCGAGCGGCTGCGCGCCACCCTCCCAGAGAACCCCACCGAGCGGCGCCGGCGGCTGCAGGGGGAGTGGGGGTATGCCGATCTCGAGATGCGCGACGTCGTCAACGCCGGCGCGGTCGAGGTCATCGAGGAGACCGTCGCCGCCGGCGCGACGCCCGCCGCCGCCCGCAAGTGGTGGATGGGCGAGCTGGCCCGCCGGGCCAAGACCGCGGGTGCGGAGGGAGGCGCTGTCGACCTGCTCGACCTGGGGGTCACCCCCGCCCACGTCGCCGAGCTCGACGGCCTGGTCACCGGTGGCCGGCTCAACGACTCGATGGCGCGGCAGACGCTGGACGGCGTCCTGGCCGGCGAGGGCACGCCGACCCAGGTCGCCGACGCCCGCGGCCTGGAGCTGGTCCAGGACGACGGCGCGCTGCAGACCGCTGTCGACGAGGTCATCGCCGAGAACGGCGACGTCGTGGAGAAGATCCGCGGCGGCAAGACCCAGGCGGTCGGCGCCCTCATCGGCCAGGTGATGAAGAAGATGCGCGGCCAGGCCGACGCGGCGAAGGCCCGCGAGCTCATCCTCGCCACCCTCGGCCTCGAGGGCTGAGCGCTGGTATGCCCTCCCGCCCGCCCGTCGCGGCCGTCCCCGAGGAGCTGGCGCCCTACCTCGGGGAGGTGGCCGGCGTCGAGGTCCTGCCCTACGACCACCACGACGTCGGGGCGCTGCCGGGTGGCGGACGGGACGTCGACGTCCTCGCGCTGTCGATGATCGCCGGGCCGTGGCTGCGGCGGATGGACGAGGTGCCGGGTCTGCGGGCCGTCGTCCTGGCCTCGGCCGGCTACGAGCACGCGCTGCCCTACCTGCCCGGCGGGGTCCAGCTGGCGAATGCCGTGGGCGTGCACGACACGGCGACCAGCGAGCTCGGGCTCGCGCTCGTCCTCGCCGCGCAGCGGCACCTGCCGCACCACGTGCTGCGCCAGGCGCAGGGCGTGTGGGACCGCTCGGCACCCGGACCGTGGCGCTCGCTGGCGGACTCCACGGTGCTCGTCGTCGGCTACGGCGGCATCGGGACCGCGCTCGCCCGTCGGCTGCGGGCGTGCGAGTGCGAGGTCGTGGCGGTCGCGAGCACCGACCGGGACGGTGACGACCTCGTCGACCGGGTGCACGGCATCGAGCACCTGCCGGACCTGCTGCCCGCCGCGGACGTCGTGGTCCTGACCCTGCCGCTCACGGACGCCACGCACGGACTGCTCGGTGCGAAGGAGCTGGCGGCGCTGCCGGACCACGCTCTCGTGGTCAACATCGCCCGGGGCCCGGTCGTCGACACCGACGCCCTCCTCGCGGAGTGCGCGTCCGGCCGGACTCCGGGCCGCCCTGGACGTCACCGACCCCGAGCCGCTGCCCGACGGGCACCCGTTGTTCTCCACCCCGGGGGTGCTGGTCGTGCCGCACGTCGGGGGAGCCTCACCGGCCTCGCTGCCGCGCATGGGAAGTTACCTCCGGTCCCAGCTCGAGGTATACCGGGACACGAGACAGCTGCGCCACACCGTCGGTAGTTGAGCATTCACCCACCGCCTGACCTGCACAAATACATCTCCAGGTGAACATCTGGCCACAGCGTCCCTTGACCCTTGCGCCAACCTACCGACCTCGGTATAGGGTGCATGGAGCCGGTGCCCATGGGAGGCCTCGGCTCCACCTGCCGGTCGCCTCGCCGCGATCTGGCGTGACACTGAAACAGGGGTTATTGCAGTGACGCAACGGACAACGTCGGGGGCACGCCGCGCCCTGGCCATGGTGGCTGGGATCAGCCTCGTGGCCGGACTGGCGCCAGCAGCCGCCTCCGCGATCGACGGGCCGGCACCGGCCGGACCGGTCAGCGCGACCGGTGACTTCCAGGACGGCGCCTACATCGTCGTCCTCAAGGATCTTCCGCTGGCGACCAACCCGGGCACCGCCGGGTCGGCCATGGCCAAGGTGGACACCACCTCAGCGCAGGCCGTCGCCTACGCCGACCGGCTCCTCGCCCTGCAGGACGCCGTCCTGCAGGGTGTGGCGGCCGAGCCGACCTACCGCTACACCGTGGCCCTCAACGGATTCGCCGTGAACCTGACGGCGGCCGAGGCGGCCGCGCTCTCCCAGCGTCCCGACGTGGCCTCCGTGACCCGGTCCACGATGCGGCAGCTGCAGGAGGGCATCATCAACGAGCCCGACGGTGCGCCGGCGCAGCCCGACACCGACCTCTCGCCCGACCTGCTCGGCCTGCGTGGCGACGGCGGCGTCTGGCAGCAGCTCGGCGGACCGATGGAGGCCGGCGCGGGGACCGTCGTCGGCATCATCGACTCGGGCATCGCCTACGACAACCCGTCCTTCGACGCGGCCGGTATGCCCGCCCCGCCCGCCTCGTGGTCGGGTGAGTGCGAGACCGGCGAGGGCGAGGACGCGGGCGACTTCCCCGCGTCCGCCTGCACCAACAAGCTGGTCGGCGCCCGCTACTTCGTCGAGGGCGCCCGGGCCGCCGGCTACGAGCCCGCCCCCGAGGAGAGCGTCAGCCCGCTCGACGTCGACAGCCACGGCTCGCACGTGGCGGGCACCGCGGCCGGCTCCCAGGTCGAGCTCGAGGACACCGGTGGCAACACCTACAACATCGCCGGCATGGTGCCGGGGGCGCACGTGGCGGCCTACAAGGTCTGCTACGACTTCGGGTGCCACCCGGACGACTCGATCGCGGCGGTCGACGCCGCGCTCGCCGACGGTGTCGACGTGCTGAACTTCTCGGTCAGCGGCGACCCGACCACCTTCGAGGACCCGGTCGACCTGGCCTTCAAGAACGCCGCGGCCGCCGGGTCTTCTCGGCCGCCTCCGCGGGCAACTCCGCCGAGGACGGCGTGCCGGTGGCGCACCTCGGGCCGTGGCAGACCACGGTCGGTGCCTCCACCCACCGCGCCGAGGACGGCCCCGTCCCGTCCATCGGATCCTTCTCCGGCCGCGGCCCGGTGGACGTCGCCCCGGACGAGCAGACCATCCTCAAGCCGGACATCGGTGCCCCCGGCATCAACGTCCTGGCCGCGGCCGCCAGCGACGGCGGCCCGAACTGGGGCTACCTGACCGGTACCTCCATGTCCTCGCCGCACATCGCCGGCCTCGCCGCGCTGATCCACGGTGAGTACCCGGAGTGGTCGCCGATGGCGATCAAGTCGGCCATGCAGACCTCGACGATCGACTACGCCAACGCCGAGAGCAACCAGGCGATCGTCGGCGGCACCGGTTTCGTCGAGCCGCGCAGCTTCCTGGCCCCCGGCCTGGTCTTCGACTCGACCGAGGCCGACTGGGACGCCTTCCTGGCGGACCCGACCATGGGCTACGAGCTCAACGCGGCCTACGTCTCGGTCCCCGCGCTGGGCACCGAGCCGACCACGCTGACCCGCACCGTCACCAACCCCGGTGGCGCGGACGCGACCTTCGAGGCCTCCTTCGCCGGTCCGGACACCCTGTCCGTCACCGTCGAGCCGGCCTCGGTGACCGTCCCGGCCGGTGGCTCCGCCGAGCTGACGATCACCGTCGCCAACACCGGCGCGGACACCGACGTGTGGCAGGAGGGCGACCTCAGCTGGACCTCCGGCGAGACCGTCGTGGAGATCCCGGTCCTGGCCCGCGGCGAGGTCGCGGACGACGACCCGGACCCGGAGCCCGACCCCATGGTCGAGCGCGTGTTCGGTGAGGACCGCTACGACACCGCGGCCGAGATCGCGGCGCTCTACCCGGCCATCGAGACGGTCTACGTCGCCTCGGGCACCGGCTTCGCCGACGCCATGTCGGGCTCGCCGGCCGCCTCGCAGGGTCTGGTCCCGCAGATGATGACCACCCCCGAGGGCGACCCGGCCCCGGTCCTGCTGACCAAGAACGACCGGCTGCCGAACGCGACGGCCGCGTCCCTGGAGACGCTGGACCCGACCAACATCGTCATCCTCGGTGGTGAGGGTGCGGTCGACGGCGACGTCGAGGCCGAGCTCGCCGCCTACGGCGAGGTCTCCCGCGTCGAGGGCACGGACCGCTACGAGACCTCCGCCAACCTCGCCATCATGTTCGGTGAGGACGTCGACACGGTCTACCTCGCCTCCGGTGCGGATGCCGCCTACGCGGACGCCCTGACCGGTGCGGCCCGTGCGGGCAGCGAGACCGCTCCGGTCCTGCTGACCCGTCCGGACATGGTGCCGGCCGCCACGGCCGAGGCGCTGGCGACCCTGAACCCCGACAACCTCATCGTCCTCGGTGGTGAGGGTGCGGTGAGCGACGTCGTCTACACCGCGGTGCAGGCGGACGACCGCATCGCGGGCGCCAACCGCTACGAGACCGCTGTCGCGATCTCGCAGGAGCACGAGCCCGACGTGGAGATCGTCCACATCGCCTCGGGCCGTGACTTCCCCGACGCCCTGGCCGGCTCCGCGCTCGCGGGCACCCAGGACGTGCCGGTGCTGCTCACCAAGCCCGACCAGCTCCCGTCGGCCACGCTGGCCGAGCTGGAGCGGCTGAGCCCGGAGCGGGTCGTCATCCTCGGTGGCACCAACGCGGTGTCGCAGGACGTCGAGGACCGGCTCAACGAGGAGTACCCGGGCTGGGTCGGCTGAGGCTGACCTGACCGGCCGGGTCTCCCGGCACGCATGACCGGCAGGGCCGGGGCGGGTATCCGCCCCGGCCCTGCGGCGTCCCCGCGTGGGCATGCGGGACGATGGTCGAGCCCGCGGAGCGGGCCAGGAAGGAGAGACATGCGCACGCTGGTGCTGGTCCGACACGCCAAGGCGGAGGCCACCCCGTCCGGCCCAGGAGGCGACCACGCCCGGACGCTGGTGGCCCGCGGCCGCCGGGACGCGGCGGCGCTGGGGGAGGTGCTGCGCGACTCGGGTCTCCTCCCGGACCTCGCGGTCGTGTCCACCGGGGCGCGGGCACGACAGACGCTGGAGTCGATGCTCGGCGACGACGGCGTGGAGACCTGGCCGACGCGGCGGGTCTACGACGGCGGCCTCGACGGGGTGATGGAGGCGGTGCGGGAGGTGCCCGACCACGTCGAGGTGCTGTGGGTCGTCGGCCACGAGCCGGTCATGTCGACGACGGCGTGGGAGCTCGCCGACCCGGAGCGGACCGGGCCGGCGCTGCGCGAGGCGATGTCGAGCGGTATGCCGACCGCCACCGCCGCGGTGCTCGAGCTGGAGGTCCCGTGGTCCGAGGTGGACCTCGGCTGCGCGCGCCTGGTGGGCAGGCATACCGGACGGGGTGAGGAGTCGGACGGGTGACACGCAGGCACAAAACCGGCTGACGTCGCGAGTCCGGCGACATAAGGTGGGGCGTCGTGCCAACAGTGATCACGGCCCGGGGGCTGCGCAAGACCTACGGCGACGTCCACGCCGTCGACGGGATCGACCTGGAGGTCGAGGCGGGGGAGAGCTTCGGGCTGCTCGGTCCCAACGGCGCCGGCAAGTCCACGACCATGAGGATGATCGGGGGCACCCTGGACCGCACGAGCGGGTCCTTGGACGTGCTGGGCCTGGATCCCGGCGTCCGGGGCCCGGCGGTCCGGGCCCATCTGGGGGTGGTCCCGCAGCAGGACAACCTCGACGAGGAACTGCGGGTCCGGGAGAACATCGTGATGTACGGCCGCTACTTCGGGCTGTCCCGGTCCTTCCTCGCGGCGAAGGCCGACGAACTGCTGGCCTTCGCCCAGCTGGAGGCCAAGGCCCAGGAGAAGGTGGTCAACCTCTCTGGCGGCATGAAGCGACGGCTGACCATCGCCCGCGGCCTCGTCAACGAGCCGCGCATCCTGCTCCTGGACGAGCCGACCACCGGTCTGGACCCGCAGGCCCGGCACGTGCTGTGGGACCGTCTCTTCCGGCTCAAGGAGTCCGGCACCACGCTGGTCGTGACCACGCACTTCATGGACGAGGCGGAGCAGCTGTGCGACCGGCTGGTCGTGGTCGACCACGGGCGCATCGTGGCGCACGGCTCGCCGGCTCAGCTCATCCGCGAGCACTCGACGCGGGAGGTGCTCGAGCTGCGCTTCGGGTCGGCCCGCAACGCCGCCGTGGTGCAGCAGCTGGACGGGGTGGGGGAGCGCCACGAGGTGCTGCCCGACCGCATCCTCGTCTACGCCCCGGACGGCGAGGCGGCGCTGGAGGAGGTCACGGGCCGGGGTCTGCACCCCACGACCTCGCTGGTGCGTCGGTCCTCGCTGGAGGACGTCTTCCTCCGGCTCACCGGGAGGTCGCTCGTTGAGTGAGGTCGACAACGCCCTGGTCACGACCGGCGTCGGGGGTGCCCCCGCCCACACCGAGATGGCGGCGCGGGCGCGACGCTGCGGCATCTGGTTCTACGCCGAGACCGTGCTGCGGGGCATGCGCGCCTTCGCGCTGCCCATCGCCCTGTATGCCGTGGCCCAGCCGCTGCTCTACATGATCGCCCTCGGGGTGGGCCTGGGGGCGCTCGTCGACCGCGGCGTCGGGTCGATGGCGGGCGTGGACTACCTCGTCTTCGTCGCCCCCGCGCTGCTGGTCTCGACCGTCGTCATGTCGGTCTCGGCGGAGATGACGTTTCCCGTCATGAGCGGCTTCACGTGGAACCGGCTCTACTACGGCCCCGTCGCCTCGCCGCTGGAGCCGAGCCAGGTGGCGCTGGGCCACTTCACCGCGGTGATGCTGCGCTTCCTGGCGCAGGGCCTCATCTTCTGGCTGGTGATGCTCGCCTTCGGCGCCGCGCCGGCGGGGTGGGTGCAGTCGGTCCTGGTGGTGCCGGTCGGCATGCTCGCGGCGGCGGCCTTCGGCGCGCCGCTCCAGGCGTATGCCGCGACCCTGGACGACGGCTTCCAGTTCTCGCTGATCCAGCGTTTCGTCGTCATGCCGATGTTCCTCTTCTCCGGCACCTTCTTCCCGCTCTCGGCGATGCCGGGCTACCTGCACTGGATCGGCTGGATCTCCCCCGTGTGGCACGGCACCGAGCTGGCCCGCTGGGCGTCCTACGGTGTCGACCTGCCGCCGCTGCAGGCCGCGGTCCACCTGCTGTTCCTGCTCACCTGCTCCGCGCTCGGCCTGTGGTGGGGCGTGCGGACCTACACCCGCAGGTTGCGCTCGTGAGCACGGCGAGCGGCGGTCCTCGCGAGGTCGCGGCGAGGGTGCGGACGGGCATACCGGTGCTCGCGTCGCTGTCCTCGGGCAACGTGCGTTCGGTCGTGGAGCGCAACGCCAGGGTGATCCGCAACCAGAACGGCGTCATCCTCGTCTCCGGCTTCTTCGAGCCGGTGCTCTACCTGCTCGCGATGGGGCTGGGGATGGGTGCGCTGGTCGGCGAGGTCATCGGGCCGGGAGGGGAGCCGGTCGAGTATGCCGCCTATATCGCCCCGGCGCTGCTCGCGACCTCGGCGATGAACGGGGCGGTCTACGACTCCACCTGGAACGTCTTCTTCAAGCTGCGGCTGTCCAAGCTCTACCAGGCGATGCTGCAGACCCGCTGGGGCCGTTGGACGTGGCGCTCGGGGAGATCCTCATGGCGCTCTTCCGCGGTCTGCTCTACGCCCTGGGCTTCCTCGGGGTCATCGCCGTGCTCGGCCTGGTGACGTCGTGGTGGGCGCTGCTCATGGTGCCGGCGGCGCTGGTCATCGCCCTCGGCTTCGCCGCCTTCGGCATGGCGGTCACGAGCTATCTGACGACGTTCCAGCAGATGGACCTCGTCAACTTCGCGCTGCTGCCGATGTTCCTCTTCTCCGCGACGCTCTACCCCATCGCGATCTACCCGGAGTGGATCCAGTGGCTCATCATGGCGATGCCGCTGTGGCACGGGGTGGAGCTCATGCGGGCACTCTCGGTGGGCTATCTCGACACCTCCACCGTGGTGCACGCCGGCTACTTCGTGGGGATGACGGTGGTCGGGCTGGTGCTGACGACGCTGCGGCTGCGGACGCTCTTCCTGCGCTGACCGAGGTGGTGGCTCAGCGCAGCCAGCTGGTCATCTGCCGCACCGCGCGACCGGCGCGCTCGAGCGGGTGGGCCCCGGCGGCCGCCTCCCGGCGGGAGGTCGCCGCCGATTCGCCGGCTGCTTGCCCCGAGGGACCGTGGTGGCTGGCGAAGCCGGCGGAGTAGATCTGGTCGACGTGGGTCTTGAGCTCGTGGACCAGCGCGACGTAGGCCACCTCCGGCTCGACGCCGCGTGCCGCCAGCTCGTCATAGGCGGACTGCAGGGCCTCCTGCAACGGCGTCTGGACGCGCTCGCGGGCAGCCTCCATGGCCAGGGCCTCGTGCTCGACCGTGGTGACGACGGCGCCCGAGCGCAGCGCACCCATGGCCGCGGCGTAGGCGGTCAGCGTGGCCCACGCAGCGCCGCTGCGGTCGTGCTCGACCGCCACCAGGGCGGGGCAGCCGCGACCGTCGAGGTACTCCTCGCGCACCCGGTCGCCGTCGCCGATGGTGCGGAGCATGGCGAGGTCCACGCCCGCGGGGACGGTCAGCCGGCCGGTGTGCACGGCGTCCGCGCCGGTGACGACGACCAGGTCGCCGGGCTCGGTGTGCTCCTGCACGAGCCGTTGCACGGTGTCGATGTCCTGCTCACCGCGCGCGCCGCCGGGCACCAGCACGATGTCGCACCGCTGCACCGCCTCCTGCGGTGGGACGATGGGCAGGCCCTCGATCTCGGCGCGGGCCGCCAGCCGGCTCTCCGGGTCGGTGCCGACCCAGACGTCGACCCCGCTGTCGCGCAGGTTGAGCGCGTGCGCCGCGGCGACGGCGTCGAAGCCCAGCACAGCCACCTGGCGGTCCTGGAGCAGGGTCAGGTCGGCGCTGTCCGGGTCGAGGGTCGTCACGGCGCCTAGCCTACGAGTGCGTGCCGGGCGTGCGGGGTCCGGCCGTGTGCCCGGGGCCCCGAGGGGGTATGCGTGGCGGAGCCGACGATGCTTGTGCGCGGCGTCGTGCGTCTCCTGGGGTCGCAGGCGTGCCCAGAAGCACGCGTGCGACACATGCTTCGGCGCACGACGAAGCACCTTCGTGCGGGCGGCGTGGGATCAGGCATACCCGGAGGTCAGCGGTCCAGCGTGACGCTGCGTCAACCTTGCCGCTGGCGGTGACGCCTCGTCAGGTGGATACCCTGACGCCCATGACCCAGACAGCGTCGTCCCCGTCCTTCGCGGTCACCGAGGTGAGCGACCGTCGCTCGCCCCAGGAGATCGCCGAGCTGCTGCGCAACCCCGGCTTCGGCAGCCTGTTCTCCGAGCACATGGTGATGGTCGAGTGGGACCGGGAGCAGGGCTGGCACGACGCCCGGGTGGTGCCCTACGGGCCGATCCCGCTGGACCCCTCGGCCGCGGTCTTCCACTACGCGCAGGAGATCTTCGAGGGGATGAAGGCCTACCGGCACGAGGACGGCACGGTCTGGACCTTCCGGCCCGAGCGCAACGCCGAGCGCTTCAACAACTCGGCACGGCGCCTGGCCATGCCCGAGCTGCCGCCGACGCTCTTCCTCGACGCGATCAAGGAGCTGGTCAGCCTCGACGAGGCCTGGGTCCCGGGCGCCGACGCGGGTGAGATGTCGCTCTACCTGCGGCCCTTCATGATCGCCACCGAGGAGGCGCTGGGGGTGCGACCCAGCAACCGCTACCTCTTCAGCGTCATCGCCTCCCCGGCCGGCGCCTACTTCTCCGGCGGGCTCAAGCCGGTCAGCCTGTGGGTCAGCGACCAGTACGTCCGCGCCGCGGCGGGGGGCACCGGCGCGGCCAAGTGCGGCGGCAACTACGCCGCGTCCCTCGCGAGCCAGGCCGAGGGCATCGAGCACGGCTGCGACCAAGTAGTCTTCCTCGACGCGGTCGAGCACCGCTACGTCGAGGAGCTCGGTGGGATGAACCTCTTCTTCCTGTATGCCGACGGCCGGGTCGTCACCCCCGAGCTCACCGGCACGATCCTCCCGGGGGTGACCCGCTCCTCGCTGCTCGACCTGCTCCGCGAGCGCGGCCATCAGGTGGAGGAGCGCCGCTTCACCCTCGACGAGTGGCGCGACGGGGTCGCCTCGGGGGAGATCACCGAGGTCTTCGCCTGCGGCACGGCGGCCGTCATCACGCCGGTCGGGCGGCTCGCGTGGAGCGGCGGCGAGCTCGACATGCCGGAGGAGCACAAGCTCACCGAGGACCTGCGCGCCGAGCTGCTCGACATCCAGTACGGCCGCGCCGAGGACCGGCACGGCTGGCTCTACCAGCTCGTCTGAGCGCGAGGGAGTGGACCTCGGGTCACCGGACCGTCGCCTCGGCGCACCTCAGCCCAGCTCCGGTCCGAGCCCGTCGAGCACGTCCAGCAGCCGCTGGCGCAGCGCGTTCGACCGGCGGGCGAAGGCGCGCTGCGCCTCGGCATACTCGCGCTTGCCCTCGTTCGTCTCGATCCGCACCGGCGCGTAGCCCAGCGCGCGCAGGTCGTAGGGCGCGGCCCGCATGTCGAGCTCGCGGATGTCCCGGGCGAGCAGGAAGGCGTCGAGGGTGAGGTCGCTGGGCACCGCGGGGGCGAGCTTGAAGCACCACTTGTAGACGTCCATCCCCGCGTGCAGACAGCCCGGCTGCTCGTGCTCGACCTGGCTCTCCCGGGTCGGGCGCAGCGCGTTGCGCGGGGCGGCGTCCGGGGTGAAGAAGCGGTAGGCGTCGAAGTGCGAGCACGCGACCTGGTGGCCCTCGACCACCGCGTCGGTGCCCTCGCGCCCCAGCCGCAGCGGCCAGTCGTGCCGCGTCTCGTCGGCGCGGTAGACCATCGCCCACTCGTGCAGCCCGAAGCAGCCGAAGCGACCCGGCCGGGACAGCGTCGCGGTCAGCAGGTCGCGGACGAAGCCGACGGTCCGGCCCCGTCGGCGCACGAAGCCGGCCACGTCGAGGTATGCCGTTCCGCTCCCGTCGACGAGATAGCCGCTCCACGCCGCGCGCTCGTGGGCGTCGGCGAGCCCGACGCCCGGCCCGGGGTGCCAGCGCGCGAGCTGCGCCGGGCGGAAGGCGTAGTACTCCCAGAGGAAGTCGTCGACGGGGTGGGTCCGCCCCTCCACCTGGCGGGCGAGGCGGCCGGCGGTCAGGGCGTCCACGGCTTCCGCGTGCGCCGTGGCGCGCGCCCGCCATACCCCTGCCTCGAGGAGCTGGAGGTCGGTGGTGGGGGTCGGCACGGCGGACCAGCCTAGCGCCGGCCCGGTGTCGCGAGGGCGCCCGGAGCTGGCTCCTGCCGTCGCCCGTGTGGGAGCCTGGAGCAGGACGCCCGCGGTGGGCGGTTCCCCGGACGAGGCACGTCGTACCCGGCTCCGACGACGACGTGGCGCGCCCGGGGAGGGCGTCATCATGGTGGCCATCTCCTGGATCGTCCTCATCCTGTCCGGTGTCCTCGAGAGCGTCTGGGCCGCGGCCCTCACCGCCTCGGACGGCTTCACCAAGCTGTGGCCCAGCGTGCTCTTCGGCGTCGCGCTCGCCGTGAGCATGATCGGGCTCGGCTGGTCGCTGCGGACCATCCCGCTCGGCACGGGGTATGCCGTCTGGGTGGGGATCGGTGTCGTCGGCACCGCGCTCTGGGGGATCCTCGCCCTCGGCGAGCCGGTCTCGGTGGCCCGGGTGATCTGTCTGGTCGCCATCGTCGGCGGCATCGTCGGGCTGCAGCTCACCGGCTCGGGCCACCACTGACGAGGCGACGCCGACGGCATACCCTGACGGCATGCGTATCTGCCGCTTCACCGACGGTGACGACCCCCGCTTCGGCCTCGTCGACGGGGCCGGGGAGCGGATCGCCGAGATCTCCGGCGACCCGCTCTACACCAGGATCGAGCTGACCGGCGAGACCGCCGAGGTCGCCGACGTGCGGCTGCTCGCGCCGGTCATCCCGCGCAGCAAGGTGGTCGCCGTGGGCCGCAACTACGCCGACCACGCGCGCGAGATGGGCAACGAGCTGCCCGCCGAGCCGATGATGTTCTTCATCCCCAACACCTCGGTGTGCGGCCCCGGCGACCCGGTCGTCATCCCCCCTTTCGCGACCGAGATCTCCTACGAGGCCGAGCTCGCCGTCGTCATCGGGCGGATGTGCAAGGACGTCACCGCCGAGGACGCCAAGTCGGTGGTCTTCGGCTACACCTGCGCCAACGATGTCACCGCGCGCGACCTGCAGCGCGGCGACGGGCAGTGGGCCCGCGCCAAGGGGATGGACACCTTCACCCCGCTCGGGCCGTGGCTCGAGACCGACCTCGACACCTCCGACCTGCGGATCTCCTGCACGGTCGACGAGGAGGTGCGCCAGGACGGCACGACCGCCGACATGCACTTCGGCATCGGCGAGGTCATCGCGCACGCCTCGGCCGCCTTCACGCTGCTGCCGGGCGACGTCATCCTCACCGGCACGCCCGCGGGGGTCGGTCCGATCACCGCCGGGCAGCGGTGCGAGGTGGAGATCGAGGGCATCGGGACGCTCGCCAACCCCTTCGTGGCTGGCGACGCATCTTGATGCCACACGCACGATGCATCATGATGTCTCCATGAGGACCACGCTGACCCTGGACGCGGACGTGGTCCGGCTGCTCGAGCAGGCCGTCCATGACCGGCGGACCTCCATGAAGAGCGTCGTCAACGACGCCCTGCGGCAGGCCCTTCGACCAGCGCAGGCTCCCCGCCCCTACCGCGTCGACGTGCACCACAGCGAGCTGGTGGTCGGCGTCGACCCAGCACGACTCAACCAGCTCGCCGACGAGCTGGAGGACGAGACGATCGTGGACAAGCGCCACCGATGATCGTCCCCGATGTCAATGTCCTCCTCTATGCGCACGTCGATGCCTTCCCGGAGCACGACCGAGCCCGTACGTGGTGGGAGGAGACCTTGTCGGCGGGCCGGCCAGTGGGCCTGGCGCCCGTCGTGGTGTTCGGCTTCATCCGCATCGCGACCAGCCGTCGAGTGCTCACCCGACCGTTCAGCGTCCAGCAGGCGCAGGCCGTCGTCGAGTCGTGGCTCGCTCAGCCAGGCGTCCAGATGCTGGACAGCGGGAGAGAACACCTCGGCCGCACGCTCGAGGTCCTGACGGGTGTCGGCACGGCCGCGGCGCTGACCATGGACGCCCAGATCGCCGCCCACGCCTTCATCGAGGGTGCTGCGGTCGCGACGCACGACACCGATTTCGGCCGCTTCGCCGACCTGGACGTCGTGGACCCGGTCCGATGATCGGGCGTCGATCGTGACCGAGGCGCCCATCGGGGTCTTCGACTCCGGCTTCGGCGGGCTCACGGTCGCCCGCGAGGTGCTGGACCAGCTGCCGCACGAGTCGGTGCTCTACCTCGGCGACACCGCGCGCACCCCCTACGGGCCGCGCCCCATCGCGCAGGTCCGCGAGTTCTCCCTCGAGTGCCTGGACCGGCTGGTCGAGCACGGGGTGAAGGCGCTGGTCATCGCGTGCAACAGCGCGTCCGCCGCGGTGCTCGCCGACGCCCGGGAGCGGTATGCCGTCCCCGTCGTCGAGGTGATCCGCCCCGCCGTGCGCCGGGCGATGGCGGTGACCCGCAACGGGCAGATCGGGGTGATCTCGACGGCTGCGACGCACCAGTCACGGGCCTACCTCGACTCCTTCGTCGCGGCCCCGCCCTCGGTGCACGTCGCGAGCCAGGCCTGCCCGCGCTTCGTCGAGCTGGTCGAGGCGGGGGTGACGAGCGGTCCGGAGGTGATCGAGGTGGCGCGCGACTACCTCGCGCCGCTGCAGGAGCGCGACGTCGACACCCTCATCCTGGGGTGCACGCACTACCCGTTGCTCACGCAGGCGCTGCAGTACGTCCTCGGCGAGCAGGTCCAGCTCGTCTCGTCCGCGGCGGCGACCGCGGCCGACCTCTTCCGGGTGCTCACCGACTCCGGGCTGCTCGCCGCGCAGGACAACGAGCCGGTGCACCAGTGGCTCACGACCGGCGACCCGGACGGCTTCCACTACCTCGCGCGCCGGTTCCTCGGGCCGGAGGTGGAGCAGGTGCACCGCGCCTTCGTGGGACGGGCCGACGAGCGGCTCGCCGCTCAGTAGGGCGCCGCGAGGTCGGGGAACATGGGGAAGTGCTTGACGTTGCGCGTCAGCAGCGGGACCTCGAGGTGCACCGCTGTGGCGGCGATGACGAGATCGGCGGTGTCGATGCCGCGGTGGCTGGGCAGCCAGCGACGCCCGAGATCCCCAGCCAGCTCTGCGAGGCCGGCGTCGAGGGGGTGCCAGGTGAGGGTGGAGAGAAGGCTCTCGGTGGCCCGCCGCTCGCGAGAGCGCATCCCGCAGAGCACCTCGGCTCGCGTGATCTCGCTGGCATGAACCGGTCCGGCCCGGCGGCAGGACAGCAGCAGCGAGGTGGCGGCAGCGTCACCGCGCAGCGTGTCGATGAGCACGGAGGTGTCGACGAGCGCGGTCATGCCTGCTCGCGCAGCCGAGACCCGGAGCGCAGCGTCTCGACGTAGCCGGCGCCGTCGACGTCGCGGCCGACCCATGCACCGCTGGCCGAGGCGATGGCCGCGATGTCGTCGTCGGCGTCGCGGCCCGCGCCGTAGGTCTGGTTCACCGCATCGCGGATCAGGCGGGACAGCGACAGCCCGGTGCGGGCGGCTGCGGCGTCGAGCAGGCGCCGATCCTCTGCCGTGAGGGAGATCTGCGTCCGTTGCATGATGTAAGACTACATCATTCTGGGCCGGTGGTCTCTGCCCGGTGGCTCGCCGTGACCCCACCGCCGCGCGCCACGGTGGGTTAGTGTTCACCGGACGTTCGACCGCACGACAGGCGAGAGCAGGTGACCGGTGACCCAGGTGGACTTCCGGCCCGTGGAGAAGGCCACCAGGAGCACCCGCGGCGAGGTGGGGCGGATCGGCGTCGCCGTGCTCTTCATCGTCGGCGTCATCGTCTTCACCGGCGCGGCCTTCGGTCACGTGGAGCAGGCATACCTGCTCATCGCGGCGGCCGTCATCGGCGGCTACATGGCCCTCAACATCGGCGCCAACGACGTCGCCAACAACGTCGGCCCGGCCGTCGGCTCGATGGCGATGACCATGGCCACCGCCATCGGCATCGCCGCGGTCTTCGAGGCGGCGGGGGCCATCATCGCCGGCGGCGACGTCGTCGACACCGTGAAGAACGGCATCATCGATCCGGACAGCATCGCCGACCCGCAGATCTTTGTCTGGGTGATGCTGGGCTCGCTGCTGGGGGCGGCGCTCTGGCTCAACATCGCGACCTTCATGGGGGCCCCGGTCTCGACCACCCACGCCATCGTCGGCGGGGTGCTCGGCGGCGGCGTGGCCTCCTCCGGCTGGGCGATCGTCAACTGGGACGTCATGGGCTCGATCGCCATGAGCTGGGTGATCTCGCCGCTCGTGGGGGGTCTCATCGCGGCGGGCACGCTCTACCTCCTCAAGCGCACCGTCCTCTTCCGCGACGAACCGGTCGACGCCGCGACCCGGGTGGTGCCGCTGCTCATCGCAGTCATGGCCTGGGCGTTCGCCACCTACCTGGCGCTCAAGGGCCTGTCCAACCTGGTCAGCATCTCCTTCCCGGTCGCGCTGTTCGGAGGGCTGGTGATCGCGGTCATCACGTATGCCGTCGTCCGCCCGATGGTCATCCGCGCCGCGCCCGGGCTCACGCAGGACACCGAGGGGGTCAACAGCCTCTTCACGATCCCGTTGATCTGCGCCGCGGCGCTGCTGAGCTTCGCGCACGGCGCCAACGACGTCGCCAACGCGGTCGGGCCGCTGGCCGGCATCGTCGAGGTGCTCGACGGGGGAGCGGCGGGGGTGAGGCGGGCATACCACTGTGGGTGCTCGTCATCGGTGCCGTGGGCATCTCGGTGGGTCTGGCCCTCTTCGGCCCCCGGCTCATCCGCACCGTCGGGTCCGAGATCACCGACCTGGACCGCTCCCGGGCCTTCTGCATCGCGCTGGCCGCCGCCGTCACGGTCATCGTCGCCAGCCAGCTCGGCCTGCCGGTCAGCTCCACCCACGTCGCGCTCGGCGGCATCTTCGGCGTCGGCTTCCTCCGGGAGTTCCTCGACGACCGGATGAACCGGGCGATCGAGAAGGTGCTCCGCGCCCACCGCGACGACACCGACTTCGCCAAGGTCGAGGGGATGCTCGAGGCCTTCCGCGAGGCGCGGCCCGAGGACAAGCGGCGGATGCTGGACACGCTGCAGGAGATGGGCCCGGAGGCCGTCATCACCGCCGCCCAGGGCAAGAAGCTGCGCAAGGCGCTCAAGCGCCAGCTGGTCCGCCGCTCGCACATCCTCAAGATCGCCTCCGCCTGGGTCATCACCGTCCCGGTGGCCGGCATCCTCTCGGCGCTGTTCTTCTTCGCGCTGCGGGGGATGCTGCTCCCCTGACCGGGGAGCGCCGAGGCGGTCGCGGCGCTGCGCTCACGTATCCTGGATCCTCGCCCCGACCCTCGCACCAAAGAACGGTTCCATGCCCCTGGCTGTCCTGACGGCCCGTCCCTGCCCGCCCCGACCACGGCGGTGCTCTCGTGACGACCGCCATCCTGCTGCTGCTCGTCGGCGTGCTCGCCATCGCCGTCATCATCGCGGCCAACGGCTACTTCGTGGCCCAGGAGTTCGCCTACATGTCGGTGGACCGGTTGCGGCTCGCGGCAGAGGCCGAGAGCGGGGACGAGGCCGCCGAGCGTGCGCTGCGGGTGACCCGCCGCACCTCCTTCATGCTCTCCGGCGCCCAGCTCGGCATCACGGTCACCGGCCTGCTCGTCGGGTATGTCGCCGAGCCCCTCGTCGGGCGCGGCCTGTCGGTCATCCTCGGGGGCACGGGCGTGCCGGAGGCGCTGAGCATCACCGTCGGCACGGTGGCGGCGCTGGCCATCGCGACCGTGGTCCAGATGATCTTCGGCGAGCTCTACCCCAAGAACCTCGCCATCGCCAACGCCGGCCCGCTCGCCCGCGCGCTCGCCCGGTCGACCCTCATCTACCTCGCCGTCTTCGGCTGGCTCATCAAGGTCTTCGACTGGTCGGCCAACGCGCTGCTGCGGCTGGTGGGGATCGAGCCCATCCACGACCTCGACACCACGGCGACCGCGGAGGACCTCGAGCGGATCGTCGCCGACTCCCGCGACAGCGGCGACCTGCCGGCCGAGCTGTCGGTGCTGCTCGACCGGATCCTGGACTTCCCCGACCAGGACGTCGAGCACGCCCAGATGCCGCGCTCGCGGGTCGACACCATCGCCCCCGCCACCCCGGTCGGTGAGCTGCGGGAGCTCATGGCGCACGGGCATACCCGCTATCCGGTCATCGACGACGAGGGCCAGCCGGTGGGCGTGGTCAACCTCGTCGACGTGCTCCGGCACCCCGACGCCGAGCACGCCAGTCAGATCATGCGTGAGCCGCTCATCGTGCCCACGCTGATGGCGCTGCCGGACGCGGTCGCCGAGCTGAGCAGCTCGGGCCAGCAGCTGGCCTGCGTGGTGGACGAGTGGGGCGGCTTCGCCGGCGTCCTGACCATGGAGGACCTGGCCGAGGAGCTGCTGGGCGAGATCACCGACGAGCACGACGACGAGGTGCCGGAGGGGATCGTCGGCGAGGACGAGCACCTGTGGCGGATGGACGGCGACGTCCACGTCGACGAGCTGCAGCGCGCCCTCGGCCACGACCTGCCCGAGGGCGACTACGAGACCGTCTCGGGCCTGGTCATCGCCGAGCTCGGGGCGCTGCCGGAGGTCGGCCAGACCGTGGTCGTCGACCTCGCCGAGGACCCCGCCGAGATGGTGCTCGACGAACGGGTCACCCGGTCGGTCGAGATCGAGGTGCGGGAGATCGACCGGCACGTGCCCAGCCTGCTGGGAGTGCGGCTGGTGGAGCGGGCGCTGTCGCAGGACCCGGAGTCGATGGATGACGACACCGAGGCCGCCGGGCGCGAGGAGGAGCAGCGATGAACGGACTGACCGTCACCCTCGTCACGGTGCTGCTCATCGTGCTGAGCGCGCTCTTCGTCATCGTCGAGTTCGCCCTCCTGGGTGCCCGCCGCAGCCGGCTGGAGAACGAGGCCGAGCACTCGGCCTCGGCCCGGGCCGCCCTGCGCGGCATGAACGAGCTCACGGTCATGCTCGCCGGCGCCCAGCTGGGCATCACGGCCTGCACCTTCGCCCTCGGCGCGGTCACCAAGCCGGCGCTCGACTACTGGCTCGGCCCGATCCTCGCCGACCTCGGGCTGCCCGGCTGGCTGGCCGGGGGTATGTCCTTCGGCCTGTCCCTGCTCTTCGTCACCTTCCTGCACCTCGTGGTGGGCGAGATGGCGCCCAAGTCGTGGGCGATCGCGCACCCCGAGCGGGCGGCGCGGCTCATCGCGCTGCCGATGCGCGGCTTCATCACCGTCGTCCGGCCGCTGCTGGTCTGGGTCAACGCCGTGGCCAACCGCCTGGTGTCCGCCAGCGGAGTCACCCCGGTGGACCGTGCCGCCGTCGGCGGGCAGGACGCTCAGACGATCCGCGTCCTCGTCGAGCAGTCGGCGGCCGAGGGGGCGCTGGAGAGCACCTACCAGGAGCAGATCTCCGAGGCCCTCGAGCTGGAGGAGCTCACCCTGGCGCAGGTGGCGCCGGAGGAGCTCGATCTGGCGGCGGTGGGCTCTGGCGCCTCGATCGGCGAGGTGCAGGAGGCGTCGGCGCGCACCGGCCACAAGCGCATCCTCATGCTCGACGACGACACCACCGACCCCCGCGTGGTCCACGTGCGGGACACGCTGCTGCACTCCGGTGAGGAGCGCGCCGAGCCGCTGGCCCGGGCCGCGCTCGTGCTGCCGGCGCAGACGCCGGTCTACGAGGCGCTCACGACCATGCGCGGCTCGGGCGAGCAGCTCGTGGTGCTGCGCGGCGAGGGGCGGCTGGTCGGGCTGGTGAGCATCGCCGACATCATGCACCGGGTGCTGCCGCTGGAGCGGTCGGCCGGCTGAGGTCGGGGACGTCGCCGGAGGCGGGTCAGGGACGACGCCGACGCCGATGACGCCGACCGTGTGGACGCCGACGCTGAGACGATCCCGGGCCTGTCGGTCCGGTGCGGCAGCATGGGGCCATGAAACTCACGGTGATCGGCTGCTCCGGCTCGCTGCCGGGGCCGCGCGGCGCCGCGAGCTGCTACCTCCTCAGCGCGCACGACGGTGATCGGGAGTGGCGGGTGCTGCTCGACCTGGGCTCGGGGGCGCTCGGGCCGTTGCAGCGGCATACCGATCCGCTCGCGCTCGACGCCGTGCTGCTCACGCACCTGCACCCGGACCACTGCCTCGACCTCACCGGCCTGCACGTGCTGCGCCGGCACGGCCCCACGCCGGCGACGGACGACCTGCCGGTGTGGGGGCCGCCGGGCGTGGCGGAGCGGATGGCCCGGGCGCACGGGGTGCGCGCCGCGGAGCCGCTGCGGGGCATCGCCTGGGGCGAGCTCACCGACCGGGTCGCGGTGCGCGTCGGACCCTTCACCATCACCCCGTATGCCGTGCGCCACCCTGTCGCGGCCTTCGGCTTCCGGGTCGAGGCGGGTGGGCGGGTGCTGGCCTACACCGGTGACACCGACAGCTGCGAGGCTCTGGTGCCGCTGCTGCAGGGCGCCGACCTCGCCCTGGTCGAGGCGGGCTTCGAGGCCGCGGAGGCGACGCGGGGCATACACCTCACGCCGGAGCGGGCCGGGCAGGCGGTCGCCGGGGCAGGAGGCGTGGGCCGGCTCGTCCTCACCCACCTGCCGCCCTGGGCCGACCGGAAGGAGGCGCGACGGGAGGCAGAAGAGGCGTGGCCAGGCCCGCTGACACTCGCTGAGGAAGGAGGGATCTGGGAGGTCTGAGTGACCTCAGAAGCCCCAACTGTCACACCAGTCACGTCAGATAGTGATGTTTCGGGGGGTTTCGGCTCTCAGGTTGGTGTCGGGTTTGTTCCCCTGCGGCGAGGTCCAGGCCATCTGGCGGGCCGTGATCGCGCAGACATCGACCCAAGGAGAGAGGGATACCTGGCGGGACTACGACTGGGTGGGGCTGGCCGAGAAGGCCGGGATCGCCCTCATCATCCTCATCGTCACGTGGATCGAGGCGCGTCTGGTGAAGGCGGGCTTCACCAAGCTGGTGGGCAGGGCCAAGTTCCTGCAGCGCCAGTCCTCCGACGGCCAGTCGCTGGGGGCGGCGCTGGGGCAGATCGCCTTGCTGCTGGTCTGGCTGTTCGGCGCGCCGCGGGCGCCGTCCCCTCCACGGGTCGGCGCCCGCGCCGCGTCCGGAGGTGGGGCCCGCGCCGCGTCTAGAGATCTCCCCCTGGGCCGACCTGGGCAAGGTTCTGCACCGCATACCCCGTCGAGAGTGCTGCCTGCGGTGCAGAGCCTTGCCCAGGTGGCGTCCCGTCGCCCCGGGCCACGTCTGACGAAACGATGACGATCCACGGCTCCGGTGCGCGGACGGGCCTCGGGGCGCGCATCATGGAGGTATGTCCGTGCTAACCCGTCCCGAGCCGACCTCGACCCAGCGACCCCAGGGCCGCGGCCTGCTCGCGGCCCTCGCCGGGATCGCTGCCGGGGCCGTGACCCTGGGTCTGGCCGAGGTCCTGGCCGCGGTGTGGACCGGCTGGCTGGGCTCGGCCGGGACCTCCTCACCCCTGCTGGCCGTCGGTGGCGCCTTCGTCGACCGCACACCGCCGTGGCTCAAGGACTGGGCCATCGAGACCTTCGGCACCGCGGACAAGCTGGCGCTGGGCGTCGGCATGGCGATCACCCTCACCGTCGTGTGCGCGCTCATCGGCGTCCTCGCGCTGCGTCGCCGGGGGCCAGGGATCGGCGCCTTCGCGGTGGTGGGCCTGGTGGGGCTGGCGGCCGTCTACAGCCGTCCAGCCACGGGTCTGCTCGACCTCGTGCCCACCGCCCTCGGCGTGGTGGTCGGCGGACGGGTGCTCCTGTGGCTGCTCGACCGGGTGGCCGGCGTGCGGGACGGCGGCCCGAGCTCGTCGCACCACCCGTCCGCGGCGCCACCGAGCGGATCCACCCGGCGCAGCGTCCTGCTCCTCGGTGGTGGCCTCACCGGCCTCGGTGTGCTGGGCGTCGTCGCGGGTCAGGTGCTGTCCACGGGTGGCCGCGCGGTGCAGCGCACCGCCGAGGCGCTCGGTCTGCCCACGCCGACCCGGACGGTGAGCGTGCCCGGGGGCGCGACCAGCGACATCACCGGGCACACGCCATACCTCGTCGACAACGAGGACTTCTATCGCATCGACACCGCGCTGCGCGTGCCCCGCGTCGACGCGGCCGGGTGGACTCTGCGCGTCACCGGTCTGGTCGACCAGGAGGTCGAGATCACGTATGCCGACCTGCTCGCTGAGGAGCACGTCGAAGCACTCGTGACCCTCACCTGCGTGTCGAACCAGGTCGGCGGCGACCTCGTCGGCAACGCGCGGTGGCTCGGCTGGCCGGTGCGCGAGCTGCTCGCCCGTGCGGGGGTGCAGCCGGAGGCCGACATGGTGCTCTCGCGCAGCACCGACGGCTGGACCGCCGGCACCCCGATCGAGGCGCTGACCGACGACCGCGACGCGCTGCTCGCGGTGGCGATGAACGGCGAGCCGCTGCCGGCCGAGCACGGCTACCCGGTGCGGTTGGTGGTGCCGGGGCTCTACGGCTACGTCTCGGCGACCAAGTGGGTGACCGAGCTCAAGGTGACCCGCTTCGACGCGGACGAGGGGTACTGGACGCCGCGCGGCTGGTCGGCCCGGGGCCCGATCAAGACGGCCTCCCGGATCGACGTGCCGCGCTCGGGGGGTCGGCTCGAGCCGGACGCCGACGGCGCCGTCGTCCTCGCCGGGGTCGCCTGGGCCCAGCACCGCGGCATCGAGCGGGTCGAGGTGCAGGTCGACGGAGGCGACTGGCAGGAGGCCACCCTGCTGGAGGAGCCGACCGTGGACGCCTGGCGGCTGTGGACGTATGCCTGGCCCGAGGCGACCTCCGGCGATCACCAGGTGCGGGTGCGCGCGACCGACGCCGACGGACAGACGCAGACCGAGGAGAGCGCCGCCCCGGCGCCGAACGGCGCGAGCGGCTGGCACACGGTCGACTTCACCGTCGCCTGACCCCCGACCGGGCGCCGCGAGAGGTTGCTCCTGCCCCGACCGGGCGTCGCGGATGGTTGCTCGCGGTATGCCTACTGCGCCGTGGGCGCCAGCTCCGTCCTGGGTGCCGGCGCAGGAGTCTGCGCCTGACTGCGCACGGCACCTGCACCCGCCCAGGCCAGCCCTGCCGCGAGCGCCGTGGCCGCGACGGTGACAGCGAACGCGGGCAGATGTCCGCCGACGTCCGCGAGGCGACCGGCGAGAGCCGCGCCGAGGGCATACCCGGCGCCGGTCGACGCGGCGAGGGCGGTCATGGCGGCGCCGAGCCGCCGGACCGGCGTGGTCCGCTCGGCCAGCGTGAACGTCGTGATCATGGCGGGCGCGATCGCGATGCCGAGGCCCAGGAGTGCCAGCGACAGCGACCCCACGGAGTCGACCAGCAGCAGCGGCAGGGCCAGGACCACCAGCGCGAGGCTGAAGACGCGCAGCCGGGTCAGGTGCCCGACGCGCTCGGGGAGCGCGACGACCGCCAGCCCAGCCAGGACGCTGCCGACGCCGAGCAGCGCGTGCAGCAGACCGGTGAGCCCAGGGGCGCCGGCCTGGGTGGCGAGCACCGAGGTCCCCGTCTGGATCGAGCCGAAGACCATGCCGATGCTGAGCTGGATGCCGGCCAGCACGAGGAGGGCGGGGGTGACCAGGCGGCCCCGGCCCCCACCACCGCTGGTGTCGCGACCGACGAGGGCGACCGTCGGGTGCAGCGCGAACCACGTGCCGAAGGCACCGAGCAGAGCCGCCGCCACGACGAGCGAGGCCACCGGGGCGGCGGCCGTGACGATGAGGCCGACGAGCGCGGGGCCGAGCACGAAGGACGCCTCGTCGGCTGCTCCCTCGTAGGAGAAGGCGGCGTCCATGACACGGGCGTCGGCGGTGGTCCGGGGAGGTGCATGCTCTGCTGTCGCCGAGCTGGTCGGGCCGACTCGCAGGCCGGCCGCACTGATCGGCCGCCAGCGCACGCGGGCCATCGTGCCGACCTGCGGGACGAAGGCTCCGCCGAGGGCGGCCGCGAGAGGCAGCGGCCACCAGGGATCACCGGCCTCGGTCCGGAGGGTGAGGACGGCGAGAGCCAGGAGGCCGACGGCCCCGAGCACGCTCTGCACCAGCAGGACCGGGCGCTGACCCACCCGGTCGGTGAGGGCCCCGGCGACCGGGGAGCCGAGGGCGTTCGCGACGGCGAGGGCGCCCGCGGTCGCGCCGCCCGCGGCATACGATCCGGTCGCGCCGGATACGGCTAGCAGGGCGGCGATCTGCGACATGGCCAGGGGGAGCCGGCCGAGGAAGGCGATCACGACATACATCGGGCCGGTGAGCGCGAAGAGCTGACGGTAGGACTGGACGGGTGACACGGGTTTGCCTCTCGCATCGGTCCGTCGTGGACGGACGCACGCGCCGTCCCAGCCACCCGGCGCGCAGAACCCTTGTCAAGCACGACCAGTCTATCTCGTGACCCCGGTCTGGCACGAGACGACCACTCGCGGCGCTCGGTGGGGGCTGGGGCAACCACTGGCGGCCTCGGTGTGGAGTGGGGCAACCACTGGCGGCGCTCGGTGGGGGCTGGTCAGGCGATGATGCGGCGCTCGACCGGCTGAGGTCCGCGCCGGTCGTCCCGGCCAGCGCTGACCCGGCCCGCCAGCACGTCGGCCCAGGCTTGCGCGAGCCGCGGTGCGACCTGCTCGAGCTGGTCGTGGCCGAGCACGTAGGGCAACCGGACCCAGCCGTCGAGCCCGCCGCCCGCGGCGAAGTTGGGGCCGGCGGCGAGCGCGACATCATAGGCCCGCGCCGCGGTCGCCAGCGCGGTCGATCCCGGGCGCGGCAGGGCGCACCACAGCGCCATGCCGCCGCTCGGCACCCGCACTCGCCAGTCGGGCAGGTGCTCGCGCAGCCCGGCCAGCAGGACGTCGCGGCCCGCCCGGAGCCGGGCCTGCTGCTGCGGCAGGATCTCGGGCGCCGCCTGCAGCATCCGTGCGGCGACGAGCTGCTCCAGCACCGGCACCCCCAGGTCCAGCTTGAGCCGGCTCGCCGCCATGTCTGCGGCGCGGCCCCGCGGCACCCGCAGCCAGCCGACCCGCAGCCCGCCCCACAACGACTTGCTCACGCTGCCGACGGTGATCGCGTCCGGGACGTGACGGCCCAGCGGCTCAGGGACGACCTGTCCGTCGAGCGGCAGGTCGACGATCGACTCGTCGATGATCGGCACGACGCCCGCGGCCCGCAGCATCCGGCCGATCTCGGCCCGCTGCCCGGCCGGCATGAGAGCGCCGGTGGGGTTGTGGAAGTCGGGGATGAGGTAGGCGAACGCGCGCCCCGCCTCTGACGCAGCGTCCGGCCCAGCCCAGCGACGTCCCAGTCGTCGTGGGCGTGCTCGATCGGGTGCGCCACGGTGCGCGCACCGGCGCCCTCCAGGGTGGCGATGGCGTTGGGGTAGGTGGGCGTCTCGACGAGCACCCGGCCCCGTGGCGCCAGCAGCGCCCGAGCCGCGATCGCCACTCCGGCCAGGGCCCCCGGCGCGACGATGACCTGGTCCGGTGTCGTCGCCAGACCGCGCGCGGTGAACCGCTCCGCGACGACCTCGCGCAGGACGGGGACGCCGCCGGGGTAGTAGCCGGTGCCGGGCAGGTAGGCCCCGAGCTCCTCCAGCGCCTGCCCGTAGGCCTCCGAGGTGCCACCCGGCGCACCGGCCGCGGTGCAGGTCAGGTCGATCGCGCCGTCGCTGAGCGCCGAGGGCGTCAGCAGGTGGTCGATGCGCCCGCCCGGGACGTCCGGCACCTGGACCACGCTGCCCGATCCCCGGCGGGTGTGCAGGTAGCCCTGGGCGCGCAGCGCGGTGTAGGCACGGGTGACCGTGGTCCGACTGAGGCCCAGGGGACCGGGCAGGTCCCGTTCGGAGGGGAGCCGGCTGCCCTCGGGCAGCCGGCCGTCGGCGATGAGGTGCCGCAGCGCCTCGGTGAGGCGGCCGTAGGCCGGCCCGGACGACTCGGCGGCCAGCGCCGGCGCCACGAGGTCGGCGACGGCGCGGGCGGTGAGGACGCGGGGCATACCCCCACTGTGTTCGACAGGTGGCCCTCTCGTCCATAGCCACTTTGTGTCCACCGGCTCGGAAGTGGCTATGGATCGCATAGCCAGTTGCGCGCACCTTGGAGGTATGAGCATGCTCACCCACGTGGAGAACTCCCGGGCCGTCACGAGCGCGCGGCGCCGCGCGGCCGACCCGCGCCGCCAGCTCGCCGCGCTCGGTCCGGTCGAGCAGCTGCGCGCCGGGCGGCTCGGTCGCCGGATCCCGCAGCTGCTCGTCGGGCTCGCCCTCTACGGCGCCTCGATCGCCCTCATGGTGCGCGGCGTGCTCGGCAACATGCCGTGGGACGTGCTGCACCAGGGCGTCACCCGGCACGTGCCGCTCAGCCTCGGCGTCATCATCATCGCGGTGTCGGTGCTCGTGCTGCTCCTGTGGGTGCCGCTGCGACAGTCGCCAGGGCTCGGCACCATCGCCAACGCCCTCCTCGTCGGCCTCGCGGCGGACGCGACGCTGTGGGTCGTGGCGCCGGGTGAGGGCTGGGTCGTGCGTGGTGCGCTCATGGCTGCGGGGGTGCTGCTCAACGGGGTCGCCAGCGCGATGTACATCGGCGCCCAGCTCGGCCCGGGCCCGCGCGACGGGCTGATGACGGGGCTGGCGCGCCGCACGGGGTGGTCGCTGCGGCTGGTGCGCACCGGCATCGAGGTGACGGTCATCGCGCTCGGCTGGCTGCTCGGCGGCGTGGTCGGCCTCGGCACGGTGGTGTATGCCGTGGCCATCGGCCCGCTGACCCAGGCGCTGCTGCCGTGGTTCACCGTCGACCTCGGGGACCGCGCCCGGCGGTGACGGTGCCCGCCGGTTGGCGGGCCCGCCCTCGCGCGCGTTGGCTCAGTGCTCGCGCAGGGCCTCGATGAGCTCGTCCTTGGTCATGGAGGAGCGGCCCTCGATGTCGAGCTCGGCGGCCCGCTCGCGCAGCTCCTCGACGGTGCGGTCCTCGTAGTCGGAGGCCTCACCGCCGCGCTCGCCGACCTCGGAGCGGGAGGAGTTCGCCGCGGCGTTGGCGATCCGCGCCGCCTTCTCCTTGCTCGCGCCGTCCTCGCGCAGCGCCTCGTAGACCTCGGGGTCCTTGACGCTCGGGCCTGGGTCGTCCTGCGTCTTGTTCTCGCCTGCCATGCTCCCGACGGTATGCCCAGCCACGCTGGGCCGCATGGCGAAGACCCCTGAGCGCCCCGTCCGCCTCGGCGTGCAGATCCAGCCGCAGCACGCGGCACACCCGCAGATCCGGGAGACCCTGCGCCGCGTCGAGGAGGCGGGCGTCGACGTGGTGACCACGTGGGACCACTTCTTCCCGCTGACGGGCGAGCCCGACGGCTACGACTTCGGCGAGATCGAGGTGTCGGTCGCCGGCGGCGCGCTCGACGGTCCCGGGCCGGGGCAGGCGGCGCAGGACCTGTATGCCGAGGGCGCACGGCTCGTCACGGTCACCACGAGCGGCCCGGACCACCCGCTCGACCAGCTCGACGCCTGGCTCGCGTGGCGGGACGAGCGGAACGGCTGAAGCAACCATTCGCGGCGCTCGGTGGGCTGAGGGCAACCCTTGGCGGCGCTCGGTGGGGGGGAGCGGGGTCGAGCGCCTACCCTGGCTGCCATGACCTCACGCCACGACGGCCGTAGCGCCGACCAGCTCCGCGAGATCCGGATCACCCGCAACTGGCTCGACCACGCCGAGGGCAGCGTCCTCGTGGAGTTCGGCAAGACCCGGGTGCTGTGCGCCGCGTCGTTCACCGGGGGCGTCCCGCGCTGGCGCAAGGGCAGCGGCAAGGGCTGGACGACGGCGGAGTACGCCATGCTCCCGCGCTCCACGCACACCCGTTCGGACCGTGAGTCGGTCAAGGGTCGGCTCGGGGGCCGGACGCACGAGATCAGCCGGCTCATCGGCCGCTCGCTGCGCGCTGTCGTCGACCTGGACGCCCTGGGGGAGAACACGATCCAGCTCGACTGCGACGTGCTGCAGGCCGACGGCGGCACCCGTACGGCGGCGATCACCGGCGCCTACGTCGCGCTGGTCGACGCCGTCGAGACGGCCCGCGCCAAGGGGCTCATCGCCAAGAAGGCCGAGCCCATCACCGGCTCGGTCGCGGCCGTGAGCGTCGGCGTCGTCGCGGGTGAGCCGGTGCTCGACCTGGACTACCCGGAGGACTCGACCGCCGAGACCGACATGAACGTCGTCATGACCGGCGACGGCCGCTTCATCGAGGTGCAGGGCACCGCCGAGGGCACCCCTTTCGACCGGGAGCTGCTCGACGCGCTGCTGGACCTGGCCGCCGAGGGCTGCGCCGAGCTGACCGCCCGCCAGGCCGCCGCCTTCGGGGCCGACGACATGGCCGGGTCGGACAGCCACGAGGCGGGCGCCGACGTGGACCAGGGCCCACCCACGTGGTGAGCGACCCCACCTCGGGCGCGGACCGTCCTGGCCAGGTCGTCCTCGCCACCCGCAACCCGGGCAAGGTGGGCGAGCTGCGCGACATCCTCGCGGGCGTGCTCGACCGGGCCGGGCTCGAGCTCGTCGGGCTGGACGCCTTCCCCGGGCTCGAGGACGTCGTCGAGTCCGGCGTCACGTTCGCGCAGAACGCCCTGCTCAAGGCCAGGTATGCCGCAGCCGCCACGCGCGTTCCCGCGCTCGCCGACGACTCCGGGCTGGCCGTCGACGTGCTGCACGGTGCGCCGGGGATCTTCTCCGCCCGCTGGTCCGGCCCGCTGGGCGAGGCCACCGGCCGCAGCAAGGACGAGGCCAACAACGATCTGCTCCTGGCCCAGCTCGCCGACGTGCCCGACGAGCACCGCGGGGCGGAGTTCGTCTGTGCGGCGGCGCTCGTGCTGCCCGATCGCCGCACCCCCGAGGCGGTCGTCGCCGCCGGGGGCGCCGGCCCTCAGGTGCCGGGGACCGAGTGGGTCCGTGAGGGCCGGTGCCGCGGCGTGCTCGGCCGGGAGCCGCGCGGGAGCAACGGCTTCGGCTACGACCCGCTGCTCGTCCGCCCGGACGGCCGCACCCTCGCCGAGCACACGGCTGCGGAGAAGCACGCGATCTCCCACCGCGGCGAGGCCTTCCGGGCACTGGCCCGAGACCTGGAGGCCCTGCTCGGCCCCGACGCCGGACCGTGGTCGGGATAGCACGACCGTCATCAGCAACGTCGGCGATGACGGTCGTGCCAGGCCGTGGTCACTCCCGCAGTGAGGCGTGGTCGCTTCCCGGGTGAGGTGCAGGACGGGGCGCGCGACCCCATACCCTTGTCCCTTGACCCGTGGTCACCTGCGACGAAAGACACCCCACGATGGCCCACCAGTGGCGCGGCGTGATCGCCGAGTATGCCGACCGCCTGTCCGCCTCGATCACCGAGCAGGTCGTGACCCTGCGCGAGGGCGGGACGCCGCTCATCCCGGCCGAGCACCTCAGTGAGCTCGTCGGGGCCCAGGTGCACGTGAAGTACGAGGGTCTCAACCCCACCGGCTCGTTCAAGGACCGTGGGATGACCGCGGCCATCAGCGACGCCGCGCGGCAGGGCGCGAAGGCCGTCATCTGCGCCTCGACCGGCAACACCAGCGCGAGCGCCGCGGCCTACGCCACGAAGGCCGGGATGGAGTGCGGCGTGCTGGTGCCCGACGGCAAGATCGCGATGGGCAAGCTGAGCCAGGCCATCGCCGGGGGCGCGACGCTCATCCAGGTGCAGGGCAACTTCGACGACTGCCTCACGCTCGCGCGCAAGCTGGCCGAGGCCTACCCGGTCGAGCTGGTCAACTCGGTCAACCCGGCCCGGATCGAGGGGCAGAAGACCGCCGCCTTCGAGGTCGTCGACGCGCTCGGCGACGCCCCGGACATCCACTGCCTCCCGGTGGGCAACGCCGGCAACATCACGGCCTACTGGAAGGGCTACGGCGAGTATGCCGACCCGCAGGCCCCCGGCGCCGGCGGCACGGCCCCCGCCTCGCGCCGACCGCGCATGTGGGGTTTCCAGGCCGCCGGGGCCGCACCGATCGTCAAGGGTCACCCGGTCGACGACCCGGAGACCATCGCGACCGCCATCCGTATCGGCAACCCGGCCTCCTGGGAGCAGGCCGAGGCGGCCCGCGACGAGTCGGGAGGGCTCGTCGACGCCGTCACCGACGAGGAGATCCTCGCCGCGCACCGGCTGCTGTCCTCGCGCGAAGGGATCTTCGTCGAGCCCGCGTCGGCCGCCTCGGTCGCCGGGCTGCTGAAGCGGCACGCCGCGGGGCAGGTCCCGGCCGGCGCCACGATCGTGTGCACGGTCACCGGACACGGGCTCAAGGACCCGCAGTGGGCGCTGAAGGGGGCCGACGGCAGCGACGTCGACCCGGTGCGGGTCTCGGTCGACGTCGTCAGCGTCGCCGACGCCCTCGGGCTGGAGTGATGGCACCGCTCACCCCCGGCGCGACCGCCCGGGTGCGGGTGCCGGCCAGCAGCGCCAACCTCGGCCCGGGCTTCGACAGCGTCGGGCTGGCCCTCGGGATCTGGGACGAGTATGCCGTCGAGGTGCTGCCCGAGGCGGGTGCCCTGGAAGTGGTGCTCGCCGGGGAGGGTGCGGACGACCTGCCGGCGGACGAGCGGCACCTCGTCGCGTCCCGGTTGCGGGAGGCGCTGCAGGCCTGCGGGGTCGGCTGGCTCGACGGCTACGGGCTGCGGCTGACCTGCGCCAACACCATCCCGATGGCCGCTGGCATGGGCAGCTCGGCGACGGCGATCGTGGGCGGCTTGGGGCTCGGCTTCACGCTGGTGCGCGGCGGCGACCTGACCGAGGCCGACCTGGGCCTCGTCAACACGCACGCCGGAGTCGCCGAGGGGCACCCCGACAACTCCTCCGCCTCCGTCCACGGCGGGCTCACCGTGTCGTGGATGCCCAGCGCCCAGGTGGTGCGCACCGCGCGGCCCCCGCTGCACCCCGACGTCGTGCCGGTCGTGCTGCTGCCGGAGGGGCAGCGCCTCGACACGGCCACCGCCCGGGCGGTGCTGACGCCCACGGTGCCCCGGTCCGACGCGGTGCGGCAGGCGGGCCGGGCCGCGCTGCTCGTGCACGCGCTGACCAGCGACCCCACCCTGCTGCTCGACGCCACGAGCGACTGGCTGCACCAGGAGCAGCGGCGCGAGGCCTACCCCGTCACGATGGGGGCGGTCGACACCCTGCGGGCCCTCGGGCACGCAGCCGTCGTCTCGGGGGCCGGCCCGACGGTCCTCTGCCTCACGACCGCCGACCTCCTCACCACGGTGCTCGCCGAGGCCCGCTCGTGGGGACGCGGCTGGCGGGTCCTGACCCCGGGCATACCGAGCACCGGGCTGCACGTGGTGACCGACGCGGCTGGCTAGGCTGGTCCCTCACGCGCTCGTGGTGGAACTGGTAGACACGCAGGATTTAGGTTCCTGTGCCTTGTGGGTGTGCGGGTTCGAGTCCCGCCGAGCGCACCGCACGCTGGTGCGGCTCCCTGTGACCTGGGCGTCGCCATGGTGACGCCTGCGTCACCAGCGAGCGCACCACCAGGCGCACAGGTATACCCTCAGCCGGCTCCCGGCAGCTCGACGCCGAGCTGCCGGGCCAGGGAGGCGACGTGGCCCTTGGCGCGCACGTTGTACTTCGCGACCTCGACGACACCCTGCTCGTCGAGGACGAAGGTCGAGCGGATGACGCCGACGACGGTCTTGCCGTAGTTCTGCTTCTCGCCGTAGGCCCCGTAGGCGGTGAGCATCTCCTTGCTCTCGTCGGACACGAGCGGGAAGCCGAGCGACTCCTGCTCGGCGAAGGTCGCGAGCTTGCCCACCGGGTCGGGGGAGACGCCGACGACCGCATACCCCTCGCGGGTGAAGACCGCCTCGTTGTCGCGGAAGTCGCAGGCCTGCGTCGTGCAGCCCGGCGTCATCGCGGCGGGGTAGACGTAGAGGACGACCTTGCGGCCGGCGAGGTCGGCGAGGCTCAGCTCGCCGCCGTCGGCGGTGGGCAGGGTCCAGGCGGGGGCGGGCTGACCAGGCTCGAGGCGGGGCACGGGGGTCCTTTCGACGTCACCAACGGGGCAGGCCTAAGTTATCGTCTCAGCAGACAGCACGACCACGTCGACCCGAGGACTTCACCACATGGCCAACAAGCAGCCTGCCCGCTCCGTCAAGGAGATCGAGGCCGACATCTCGGCGACCCGCAGCCGGCTCGCGCGCACCGTCGACGAGCTGACCTACCGGGTGAGCCCGGACACCATCAAGGCCAACGCGGTCGCGTCGCTCAAGGGCAAGGTCAACGACGCGACCATGGACGCCGAGGGCAACCCGCGCTTCGACCGGCTCGCGACCGTGCTCGGGGGCGTCGCCGTCCTGGCGGTCACCCTCGGCAGCCTGCGTCGGGTCTTCAACCGCAGCTGAGCGGTATGCGGGGGCCGCGCCGCGGCTGCGTGATCAGGCCCGCTCGCGCACCCGGCCGGCGCTCGCCTCGGGGGAGAGGTCGAGCCGCCGCAGCAGCTGGGCGTTGAGCGCCACGACGACCGTCGAGGCCGACATGAGAATGGCGCCCACGCTCATGGGGAGCACGAAGCCCACGGGGGCGAGGATCCCGGCCGCGAGCGGGACCGAGAGCAGGTTGTAGCCGGCGGCCCACCAGAGGTTCTGCGTCATCTTCCGGTAGCTCGCGCGGGAGAGCTCCACCACCGACAGCACCGACCGCGGGTCGGAGCCGGCGAGGACGACCCCGGCACTGCCGATGGCCACGTCCGTGCCGGCGCCGATCGCGAGACCGACGTCGGCCTGGGCCAGGGCCGGGGCGTCGTTGACGCCATCGCCTACCATGGCCACGGTGCGGCCCTCGGCCTGCAGCTCGGCGACCTTGTCCGACTTGTCCTCGGGGCGGACCCCGGCGAAGACCCGGTCGATGCCCAGCTCGCGGGCGACCGACTCGGCCACCGCTCGGGCGTCACCGGTGATCATGACGACCTCGACGCCCTGCGCGTGCAGCGCGTCGACCGCCTCGCGGGACTCCTCGCGGACGCCGTCGGCGAGCCGGAGCGCGCCGGCGACCTCGCCGTCGACGACGACGTGCAGGATGATCGCGCCCTCCTCCCGCCAGGCGTCGGCCGCCGGCAGCTCGTCGAGTCCCTCCTGCTCGAGGAGGTAGGGGCCACCGACCTGCACCGTCGTCCCGTCCACGGTGGCGCGCACCCCCACCGCGGGTGAGGAGGAGAAGTCGGCCGCGCGCGGCAGGTCGAGGTCGCGGTCCTGCGCGGCGCGGACGATCGCGCGGGCGAGCGGGTGCTCGCTGTCGGCCTCCGCCGCGGCGGCGAGCCGGAGCAGGTCGTCCTCGCCGGCCTCGCCCGCGGGCTCCACGGCGGTGACCCGGGGCTCGCCCTCGGTGAGCGTGCCGGTCTTGTCGAAGAGCACCGTGTCGACCCCGCGCATCGCCTCCAGCGCCAGCCGGTCGGTGACGAGCACCCCTCCGCGGGCCGCCCGCTCGGTCGCGATCGAGACCACCAGCGGGATGGCCAGACCCAGCGCGTGCGGGCAGGCGATGACCAGGACGGTGACCGCCCGCACGACGGCGGAGTCGGGCATACCGAGCGTCGACCACACGATCGCCGTGACGACCGCGGCGACCAGGGCGAACCAGAACAACCAGCCCGCGGCGCGGTCGGCGAGCCGCTGGGTGCGGGTCGAGGAGGACTGCGCATCGCTCACCAGGCGCTGGATGCCGGCGAGGGTCGTCTCGTCACCGGTCGCGGTGACCTCGACGCGGAGGCCGGAGTCGGTCGCGACCGTCCCGGCGACCACGTCGTCGCCCTGCTCGCGGCGCACCGGGGTGGACTCACCCGTGACCATCGACTCATCCATGCTGGCCGAGCCGTCGACGACGCGACCGTCCGCGGGCACGGCGGCCCCGGGGCGCACGACGACGACATCGCCGACCTCGAGGTCGGCGGGGGAGACGGTGACCGTGGTGTCGCCCTCGACCTTCTCCGCCTCGTCCGGCAGCAGGGCGGCGAGGCTGTCCAGGGCCGAGCTCGTGGCGGCCAGCGAGCGCATCTCGATCCAGTGGCCGAGCAGCATGACGACGACGAGGAGCGCCAGCTCCCACCAGAAGTCGAGGCTGCCGTCGAGCAGGCCGAGCGTGGCCCCCCACGACGCGAGGAAGGCGACGGTGATCGCCATGCCGATGAGCAGCATCATCCCCGGCTGCCGCGAGCGGAGCTCCGCGATCGCCCCGGTGAGGAAGGGCCGCCCGCCCCAGGCATACATCACCGTGCCGAGCAGCGGCGAGACCCAGCTCACCCAGGCGGCGTCGGGCAGGTGGTAGCCGAGCAGGTGCGCGAAGGCCCCGCTCGCGAGCACCGTGGGGACGGCCAGGACGAGCATGATCCAGAAGAGCCGGCGGAACTGCGCCACGTGGTCGCCGTGCCCGCCGTGGCCCGCGTGCTGCTCGTGACCACTCTCCCCCTCGCTCGCAGGGTGCTCGTGCCTGCCGTGGCCCTGGCCCGCATGCTCGCCGCTGTCGTGCTGCTGTTGCGTGTGCTGGGCGTGCTCCATAGCCCGACCATATACCCCTAGGGGGTATATGTCAACCAGCTCACGGACCCGGGCAAGGCTCTGCATCGTAGGCAGCGTCGAGAAGGTTGCTTGTGGTGCAGAACGTTGCCCAGGTCCCGTCGCTGACGCCCGGACAGGGCATACCGGGGTGTGCGGCGGCCGCCAGGTCGTGCGCTGGCGGGGTATGCCGGCGTGCCTGCTCAGGCGGCGCTGCCCCGCACCGTCAGGACGGGACGCGTGCTGCTGACCTGCTCCGGGACGACCAGACCCATGGAGTTGCCGTAGTCCAGGCGGGGGCAGACCAGGACCGTGTCACCTGAACGGAAACCGGCGGTGCCGCGAGGCAGCGTGAGCCGCACGCTGATGTCGCCCCGCGTCAGCACCACGACCTCGTCACGAGACCCCGACGTCCCGACTCGCTCGACCCTCGCCTCGACCAGCGGACCTCCCGGCCGCCGGACCCAGACCGGCCCGAGGAAGAGGTACTGCATCAGCCCCACCCCACACATGATCAGCGCGGCGAAGATCAGGGACTCACCGAGCGGTCGGTCCAGCAGCCAGAGCTGGAAGCCGAGGTAGAGGAGGAAGGCGCAGGGGAGCGACAGCGCCAGGAGCAGCCGCATCCGTCGCGCCTCGGCCCGCAGGATCCGCCGGGCCTCGTCCTCAGACATGGGGTCTGCGCTGTCTCGCCTGCTCACGCTCACCTCCTGCGTCGTCCTGGCGCGCCGGTATGCCCGTCCGGTCGCGCCGCGGCCTCGACCGCCTCAGACCGGCTGCCGACGACGTCTTGCATCAGACCGAAGGACCGGGCGGCCCGGACCAGGACGATCCGCTCGCCCGGCGCGATCCGCGGCGCGGCCCAGACCTGCTGACCGGCCCGGAGGCCCAGGGTCGAGTCGGGCCGCCACGTCACCTCGTGCCGCTCGCCCCGCACCGTCACCGTGCCGCGCTCCTTGGCCGTGACGACACCCGGCTCGACCTCGGTGGCGTCGAGTGCCGAGGAGCGGGTGGCCCGTCGGCGGCGCTCGGCCCAGGCCCACACCACCACGAAGACGGTCGCGTAGATCGTCGAGAAGATCGCCGCCTCGGCCACGGGATCGTCGGCCCACACGGCACGGAAGACGAACATCAGGCCGCCGAGCACGACGAACATGAACGCCAGCTCGCCGCGGGACGCCCGGTGCGACACGCCTCGCGCCAGCGTGCGGAGGGCCTCTCGTTCGTCGCGCTGCGGGGCCACGTCAGCCCACGGCGTCGCGTGCGGCGACGAAGGCGTCGACGCAGGCGCGCACATCCTCCTCGGAGTGCGAGGCCGACAGCTGAACCCGGATCCGGGCCTGCCCCTTGGGGACGACGGGGTAGGAGAAGGCGATGACGTAGACACCGCGCTCGAGCATGGCGTCGGCGACCTGGCTGGCCGTCCTCGCACCGTCCTCGCCGGGGAACATCACCGGCACGATCGCGTGCTCGCCGGGCAGCAGCTCGAAGCCGGCCTCGCCCATGAGCGACCGGAAGAGCTCGGCGTTGCGCCGCAGCTGCGCGCGCGGCTCGTCGCTGTCGCGGGCGATCTCCAGGGCCTTGAGCGAGCCGGCGACGACCGAGGGGGCGACGGCGTTGGAGAAAAGGTAGGGCCGGGCCCGCTGCTTGAGCAGGTCGACGATCTCCTGGTGCGCCGCGACGAAGCCGCCGCTTCCGCCCCCGAGGGCCTTGCCCAGGGTGCCGGTGACGATGTCGACCCGGTCCATGACGCCGCACGCCTCGTGCGACCCGCGGCCCCCCTCGCCGACGAAGCCGGTGGCGTGGCTGTCGTCGACCATGACCATCGCGCCGAACTCCTCGGCCAGGTCGCAGATCTGCTCCAGCGGCGCGAGGTAGCCGTCCATCGAGAAGGCGCCGTCGGTGACGACGAGCACCCGCCGCGCCCCGCCGTCCCGCGCGGCCTGCAGCTGGGTGCGCAGGTCGTCCATGTCGCGGTTGGCGTAGCGGAAGCGCTGTGCCTTGGACAGCCGCACCCCGTCGATGATCGAGGCGTGGTTGAGCTGGTCGGAGATGATCGCGTCGTCCTTGCCGCAGATCACCTCGAAGATGCCGCCGTTGGCGTCGAAGCAGGACGGGAAGAGGATCGAGTCCTGCGCGCCCACGAAGTCGGCGATCGCCCGCTCCAGGTCGCGGTGCTGGGTCTGGGTGCCGCAGATGAAGCGGACCGAGGCCATCCCGAAGCCCCAGTCGTCCAGCGCCTGCCGCGCGGCGCCCACGACGTCCGGGTGGTCGGCGAGCCCGAGGTAGTTGTTGGCGCAGAAGTTCAGCGCCTCGCCGGCCGTCGTCGCGATGTGCGCCGACTGCGGCGTGGTGATCTGCCGCTCGGCCTTGGTGAGCCCGTCGGCCTCGATCTGCGCGAGCTCCTCGCTCAGCTGGTCCTTGACATCGGCATACATCTGATCGCTCCTAGCTCCAGTCCATGATGATCTTGCCGCCCTGCCCCGCGCGGGCGGCGGCGAAGGCGTCCTGCCACCGCTGCGCGGAAAAGCGGTCGGTGATGACCGAGCGCACGCGGTCGCGCAGCAGCTCCGAGCTCTGCAGCATGGCGGTCATCTTGTACCACGTCTCGTACATCTCGCGGCCGTAGATCCCCTTGAGGGTGATCATGTGCGAGATCACCTTGCCCCAGTCGATCGCGAACGGCTCGGCGGGTATGCCCAGCATCGCCACCCTGGCGCCGTGGGTGCAGTTGTCGATGAGCTCGGCCATGGCGCGCGGGTTGCCCGACATCTCCATCACCACGTCGAAGCCCTCGTCCATCCCGAGCCGCTCCTGCGCCGTGGCGATGCGGTCGCGGGAGACGTCGACGCCGAGGTCGGCGCCGACGCGGCGGGCCAGCTCGAGCCGCGCCTCGGAGACATCGGTGACCACGACATACCTCGCGCCGGCGTGCCGGGCGATGGCCGCCGCCATGACGCCGATCGGCCCGGCGCCCGTGATGAGCACGTCCTCGCCCTCCAGCGGGAACGACAGCGCGGTATGCACGGCGTTGCCGAGCGGGTCGAAGACCGACCCGAGGTCGGGGTCGATCAGCTCCGGCTGCACCCAGACGTTGGTGTGCGGCACGACGACGAAGTCGGCGAAGCAGCCGTCCCGGTTGACCCCGAGGTTGGAGGTGCGCACGCACATGTGACGCCGGCCGGCGCGGCAGTTGCGGCAGACGCCGCAGACGACGTGGCCCTCGACCGAGCATCGCTGCCCGACCTGCAGGCCGTAGCGCTCGTCGGTCGGCACCCCGTCGCCGAGCTCGACGATCTCGCCGTAGAACTCGTGGCCCACGACGAGCGGCGGCTCAAGCATCGAGGCGGCCCAGTCGTCCCACGCCTCGATGTGCAGGTCGGTGCCACACAGCCCGGCGCGCAGCACCCGGATCTTGACCTCGCCCGGTCCGGGCGTCGGCTCGGGCACGTCGGTGAGCTCGAGTCCCGGCCCGGCGCCGGGCTTGATCAGGGCGCGCATGGGTCCATCTTGACGCATGGGTCAAGCCGCGACGTACCCACCGGGCGTCGCGAATGGTTGCCCTGCACCTGACCGGGCGTCGCCTGTGGTTGCTTCTGACCCGTTGCCCGGTGCCGGACCCGGCGAGCGCGCCACTACGGTGGCTGCGTGAGCTGGGAGACGCGCGTCGGGTGCTACGTCTGGGTCGAGCGTGACGGAGCGGCCCTGCTCACCCACTGGCGCGGCGGGCGGATGCCCGACGGGCGCGCCCTGCGTCCCGGATGGACGCTCGTCGGTGGGGGTATGCAGTGGGCCGAGAGCCCCGAGCAGGCGGCGGTGCGCGAGGCGCGCGAGGAGAGCGGCTACGACGTCGCGGTGCACGAGCTGCTGACCGTGCAGTCCCACCCGATCGCCGCTCCTGATCGAGCTGTGGCGGGATCGCCGCCCCTCACCCTGGTGGACGTGGTCTTCCGCGCCGAGGTCGTCGGGGGCGCGCTCGCGGCGGAGCGGGACGGCTCGACCGACGACGTCCGGTGGGTCCCGCTGGAGGAGATCGACTCCCTGCCGTGCTCGACCGTCGTCGACCGCGGCTGGCGGGCGGCGGCTGGGCCCGGATTGCGGCAGCCGCTGCTGCCCGACGGGCACCCGGTCGACGAGGAGGCGGTCGGCCGGATCCGTGCGCAGGTCGACGCGAGGACGCCCGAGGGGGTGCTGGTCGTGGCGATCGACGGGCCCAGCGGGTCGGGCAAGACGATCCTGGCCACCGCCCTCGCGCGCGACCTGGGGGCACCCCTGGTGCAGATGGACGATCTCTACGCCGGGTGGGACGGGCTCGCCGACGCGCCCGCCCGCCTGGCCGAGCAGGTGCTGGAGCCGCTCGCTCGCGGTGAGCGGGCGGCATACCGACGCTGGGACTGGCACGCGGACCGGTGGGGTGAGGAGGTCGCCCTCGATGTCGGCGCGGGTGGCGTGCTGGTCGTCGAGGGCTGTGGGAGCAGCGTCGGTGCGGCGGGGGAGCAGGCTGACGTGCGCGTCTGGGTGGACGCGGACCGCGACGTGCGGATGCGGCGGGGGATCGCGCGGGACGGGGAGACCTTCCGCCCGCACTGGGAGCGCTGGGCGGACCAGGAGCAGCAGGTCTTCGGCGCCGACGGCACACGCGAGCGCGCCGACCTCATCCTCGACACCACCCCGGCGCCGCGCTGACCGTCGATGTCGCGCCCCGGCGGGACTTCCGCGGTCACCGCGGGCGCCCCGACCGGCGAAGTGCTGCCCCGGCAGACATTCCACGGTCACCGCGGGCGCCCCGACCGGGGAAGTCCTGCCCCGGCAGGCATTCCACGGTCACGCTCTGGGACTTCGCACGGATTTCGTCGCCCGACTGACCCGGTGGTAAAGTTCTGCGCTGTTGCGCGCCTATAGCTCAATTGGCAGAGCAGCTGACTCTTAATCAGCGGGTTCGGGGTTCGAGTCCCTGTGGGCGCACCACATCGAGAGCGCCTCGGCATCACGCCGGGGCGCTCTTCGCATCCCCGGAGGTGTGTCCTCAGCCCGCCCAGGCGGCGGCGACCAGCCGGCGCAGGGCGGTCTCGTCGACGTCCTCCAGCTGGTTGACGTAGATGCAGCCCTTGCCCAGCTTCGTCGTCCCGAGAGCGTCGACCAGGTCCTCGTGCGAGCCGTAGGACTGCAGGCCGTAGAGCGTGATCGCGCCCTTGCGCGGGGAGAATCCGACGCGCATGGTGTCGCCCTCGCGGCCGGTGGCGTACTGGTAGTGCGCCTCCCCGAACCCGACGATCGACGGGCCCCACATCCGCGGTGGCGCGCCGGTCACGTCCTCGAAGATCTCCAGCAGGCGCAGCCCCTGCTCGACCCGGCGCGGCCAGGGCAGCTGTGCGATCCACTCGCGCGCGGAGTCGCCCGACGGCGCGGTCTTCGCCTCCGCCGATCTGCCCGCCGCGAGCGGCGCCTCCCCGCGATCCGTGGCCGTCCACGAGGCGTGCCCGCCGTCCAGCGCGAGCCCCTCCTGCTCCATCGCCTCCTGGAGGCGAGTCAGCCCGACCTTCCCGACCCCGTGCAGGTGGAGGAGCGCCGTGCGCGACTGCCCGTCGAGGTCGGCCAGGGTGGTGAAGCCGGCCTCCGCCAGGGCCGAGCGCATCGGAGCGGACAGGCCGGGGGTCTCGGCGATCGTCATACTCATGAGCAGGAGCCTAGATCTCGGCACCGACAGACCGTGCCGACCGGCGCCGCCCTGACCGTGCACGCCCGCACGGGGTCGCGCCGCCCTGCCCCTGTCGGACCCGCGTGCCAGACTGGCCGACGTCACCGACAGCACGCACGAGAGGGCGCGATGAAGACCGACTGGAAGGCCGTGGGCAAACGGACCCTGGCCGAGTTCACCGGCGACAAGGGCACCGACCTGGCCGCCGCGCTGACCTACTACTCGATGATGTCGATCTTCCCGATGATCCTGGCGATGTCGACCTCGCTCAGCTTCATCGACCAGGGTGAGGCCACGACGGAGGCGATCAGCGACCTGGGCTCGGAGCTGGGCCTGCAGCAGGACACCATCGACACCATCACGGCCTACCTCGCCAGCATGAGCGAGAGCGAGGCCGGAGGCGTCCTGCTCATCGTCGGTCTGCTCGGCTCGCTGTGGTCGGCGTCGAACTACGTCAACGCCTTCAGCCGGATGATGAACACCGTCTACGGCATCGACGAGGGACGGCCGATCTGGAAGCTGCGACCGTGGCTGCTCGCCCTCACCGTCCTGGTGATGCTCATGCTCATGACGATCGTGCTGTCGGTGACCCTCTCGGGCACCCTGTCCGAGGCGATCTTCGGTCTCGTCGGCCTCGACGAGACCGCCACCATGGTCTGGAACATCGCCAAGTGGCCGGTCATCCTCGTCATCCTCATGACCATCGTCAGTCTGCTCTACTGGGGCACCCCCAACGTCCGGCAGCCCAAGTTCCGCCTGCTCGCGCCGGGCGCGATCCTCGCCGTCATCATGGCGATCCTGGCCGGGGCGGGCTTCTTCGTCTACGCCATGAACGCCGGCAGTTACAACGCCACCTACGGCGCCCTCGGTGGTGTCATCATCCTGCTGCTCATGGTCTGGCTCATCAACACCTCGCTGGTCATGGGGGCCGAGCTCGACGCCGAGATCGAGCGCGGCAAGGAGCTCGCCGCCGGGATGGCGGCCGAGGACGAGATCCTGCTGCCGCCGCGCGACGTGGAGGGCACGGAGAAGAAGGAGGCCAAGCAGGCCGAGGTGGTCCGCGAGGCGCGGGAGACGCGCATGCAGGCCGCCGCGGACCTCGAGGCCGCGGGGGAGGAGCCCGGGCTGGAGGGTCGCGAACCCTCGCGGCGTTGAGCCGTCCCCGCGACCACGCTTCTGATGACCGCCGCGTTTCTCGGGCACACCCCGGAGGCGCTACGATGGTCGGCGTTGCCCGGGCTCGCCCGCAGGCAGCATGGTGGGCGTAGCTCAGCAGGTAGAGCATCGCGTTGTGGTCGCGAGGGTCGCGGGTTCAAACCCCGTCGCTCACCCCGAGAGAAGGCCCCGGCAATCGTGCCGGGGCCTTCGTCGTGCTCGGGGTGGGTATGCCGCGGGGCGTCGGCTCAGGCCGGCGCCGTGCCCTCGGTGTGCCGCGCCGCGATCTCCTTGAGCGTGGTCGAGTCCAGCCCGGGCAGCTCGCGGAAGAGCGCCTCGCGGTAGTAGCGCAGCTCGGCGATGCTGTCCCGGATGTCGCCGAGCGCGCGGTGGCCGCCGGTCTTGGCGGGGGCCATGTAGTAGGCGCGGGGGTACCACCGCTTGGCCAGCTCCTTGATCGAGGAGACGTCGACGATCCGGTAGTGCAGGTGCGCGTCCAGCTCGGGCATGTCGCGCGCGAGGAAGGCACGGTCGGTGCTCACCGTGTTGCCGCCCAGCGGCGCCTTGCGCGCCTCCGGGACGTGCGCACGGACATACTCCAGGACCTGGCGCTGCGCCTCCTCCAGGGTGATGCCGCTCTCCAGCAGGGGGAGGAGCCCGGAGGCGGTGTGCATCGTGCGCACGAAGTCGCCCATCTGCTCCAGCGCCTCGTCCGGCGGCCGGATCACCACGTCGACGCCGTCACCGAGCACGGTCAGCTCGGAGTCGGTGACGAGGCAGGCCACCTCCACCAGCGCGTCCGCGACCGTGTCCAGGCCGGTCATCTCGCAGTCGATCCAGACGATCCGCTCACCACTCACGGCATCCAGGGTAGGCGCTCGTGTCCCGGTAGCCTCAGGCCCATGGTCTTCCAGCCCACGCCGCCGAGCAGCTCGCTGCCCGGCTCCTCCGCCGGCAGCGGCGCCCCCGGCACGTCCGGCGACTGGCACCAGGTGATGTCCTTCCAGCAGCCGCAGGGGCCGACGCCGCCCAACGCCACGCGGCGCCCGGTCATCCGTCGCGTGCTGCTCTGGAGCGCCGTGGTGAGCGTCTTCGGGCTGGCCGCGCTCGCCATGACCCTCATCGTCACCACGGCGGTCGGGCTGCAGGCCGCGATCCTCGGCATGTTGAGCGCCTCGCTCGCGCTGGGCATCGTCATACCCCTCTTCATCTGGGTCGACCGGCTCGAGGCCGAGCCCGCGCGCCTGCTGTGGTTCGCCTTCCTCTGGGGCGCGCTGATCTCCACGCTCGCGGCGCTGCTGCTCAACGAGCTCGGCGTGACGGTCCTCGCGGGCACCGGGGCCGACCCGCTCGTCGCGGGCGCCGTCCTCGTGGCCCCGCTCACCGAGGAGGTCGCCAAGGGACTCGGCGTGCTGCTGATCTTCCTCTTCGCCAGGCGGGAGTTCAACGGTGTCACCGACGGCATCGTGTATGCCGGCATCGTCGCCGCGGGCTTCGCCTTCGTGGAGAACATCCTCTACCTGGGGCAGACCTTCCTCGAGGCCGGCGCCCCCGGGCTGGTCGGATTGTTCATCATGCGCTGCCTGGTCAGCCCGTTCGCCCACCCGATGTTCACCGTCTGCACCGGTCTGGCGCTCGGGCTGGTCGCCCACCGTCGCCGGGCCAGCTCCGCCTGGGTCGTGCTCGTCGGTCTGGCGTGCGCGGTCTTCCTGCACGCGCTGTTCAACTACAGCGCGGTCGCCGCCTCGGAGTACTACCTCGTGCTCTTCCTCGTCGTCCAGGTCCCGCTCTTCATCGCCTTCCTGCTGCTGCTGCGCTGGGCCCGCAACCGCGAGTCCCGGCTCATGCGCGACGCGCTCACGACCTACGGCATGGCCGGGTGGTACACCACCGCCGAGGTCGCCATGCTCGCCAGCCCCGGCGAGCGTCGCCGGGCGCGCCGCTGGGCCGGCGGTGTCGGGGGCAAGCAGGCCGAGAAGGCGATGGAGGCCTTCCAGGACGAGAGCGGGGAGCTGGCGATGGTGCGCAAGCACCTGATCTCCGGCGGCCCGGACCCGGTGTGGCAGGCGCGCGAGAAGCGGATCCTCGACGCCGTCACCGCGCACCGGCGGGTCTTCGTGCCCCAGGCCTGAGCACGCCTGTGCCTCATCCTGTGACTCGAGCGTCGCTAGAGGCACGCCCGCGTCACGAGGAGAGGCACGAGCGTGGGGGAGCGCTCAGGCGTCGCGGGCCTCGACCTTGGGCTGGCTGATCTCGACCCCGGGGACCGAGAGGTCCTTGAGGGCCTTGGAGACGCCCGCCACCAGGCTGGAGGCGGCGCGCTCCTCCTCGCGGATGTCGTGCGGGGACAGCGAGTCGTCAGGGGTGTCCTGCTCGACCGACTCCACGAGGGCGTCCTCGTCGGTGATGTCGGCCTCCAGGGTGATGGTGAGGGTGTGCTTGCTCATGCCTCCAGCGTCCCCGATCGCGCCGGGGTGTGCGACCTGGACGGGCCCCGGGCGACGACCCGGTCGGGCCGGACCCGGGCGCCTGCTCCGATCGGTGCCCCCGGCGCGACTCGAACGCGCAACCGACGGATTAGAAGGCCGTTGCTCTATCCATTGAGCTACGGGGGCCGGAGCGTCCCAGTCTAGTGCGCGCTCCTCTAGGATCGGTCGCCATGAGCACACCCTCGGGGGCGCAGGAGGCCCTGGCGCCGCTGCGGGACCAGATCGACGACGTCGACGACCAGGTGATGGAGCTGCTCGCGCGCCGGCTGGAGCTCGTCTCCCAGGTGGGGGAGGTCAAGGGGCGGCACGGGCTGCCGATCTACGACCCCGCGCGGGAACGCGCGATGATCGCCACGAAGCGCGAGCGCGCCGCCGAGCGCGGCCTGCCGCCCGACCTCGTCGAGGACGTGCTGCGCCGGTGCATGCGCGAGGCATACACCCACGAGAAGAACATGGGCTTCACCCGGCAGGCACCCGACCTCGGCCCGGTCGTGGTCGTCGGCGGGGCGGGGCGGATGGGCGCGCTGTGGGGGCGGATGTTCGCGCTGTCCGGGTATGACGTGCGCGTCGTCGAGCGCGACGACACCCCCGAGCAGGTCGCGGACGCGGTGCACGGTGCCGGGATGGTGCTCGTCTCGGTGCCGATTCACGACACGGTCGGGGTGGTGCGCGGCCTGCCCGCGCTGCCCGCCGACTGCCTGCTCGTCGACCTCACCTCCACCAAGCGGGAGGTCATGCGGGCGATGCTGGAGACCCACCCCGGGCCGGTGCTGGGGATGCACCCGATGTTCGGCCCCGACGTCGACAGCTTCGCCAAGCAGGTCGTCGCGGCGGTGCCGGGACGCGACCCGGGCGCGAGCACCTGGTTGGTCGAGCAGGTGCGGCTGTGGGGCGCCCGCGTGCACGAGGTCGACGCCGACGAGCACGACCACGCGATGGGTCTGATCCAGGCGCTGCGGCACTTCTCGACCTTCGCCTACGGCTGGCACCTGGCGCACGAGGACCGCGACCTCGACACCCTCCTCGCGCTGTCCTCGCCGATCTACCGGCTCGAGCTGGTCATGGTCGGCCGCCTCTTCGCGCAGGACGCCGAGCTCTACTTCGACATCATCACCGGCTCCTCGGACGCGCTGGAGCTCATCGAGCGCTACCACCGGCGCTACGCCCGGGCCATCGAGCTGTTGCGCACCGGCGACCGCGAGGCCTTCGTCCGGCAGTTCGGCGAGGTCGAGGAGTGGTTCGGCGAGCACGCCGAACGCTTCCTCGGGGAGTCCAAGGCGCTGCTGGCGCACGCCGACGCGACGCGCAGCTGAGCGGCCCGGCGGTTCGTCTTGGTGGACGGCGGCGCGAGGGCCACACTAGGGCCGTGACTTCGGACCCCGCTGCGCTGCTCGCTGCTGTCGAGAGGCTCCGCTCGGGCGCCGGGGAGGTCGCGCTCCCGCTCGACCTGGACGGCGCGCAGGAGGCCCGCACGGCCCGCCGCGAGCTCGAGCAGCAGCTCGACGACTACGTCCTGCCGCGGCTGCGCTCCCTCGACGCGCCGCTGCTCGCCGTCGTCGGCGGGTCCACCGGCGCCGGCAAGTCGACGCTGGTCAACACTGTCGTCGGCGAGGAGGTCAGCCGGGCCGGCATCCTGCGGCCGACGACGAAGGCCTCGGTGCTCGTGCACCACCCCGACGACGCGCGCTGGTTCACCGACACCAGGGTGCTGCCCGGGCTGGCCCGGGTGCGCGGCGACGCGGCCGAGGTCGAGGACCCGGGAGCGGTGCGGCTGGTGGCCGCGGACGCGCTCCCCGCCGGGCTCGCGCTCCTGGACGCTCCCGACATCGACTCGGTGGTCGAGGCCAACCGCCAGCTCTCCAAGCAGCTGCTCTCCGCCGCCGACCTGTGGCTCTTCGTCACCACCGCGTCCCGGTATGCCGACGCCGTCCCGTGGGGCCTGCTGCGCGAGGCCAGCGAGCGCGGGACCTCGGTCGCCATCGTGCTCAACCGGGTGCCGCCGGAGGCGATGGAGCAGGTGCGGGTGCACCTCGCCACCATGCTGCGCGAGCAGGGCCTCGGGCAGTCCCCGATCTTCACCGTCCCCGAGGTCGACCTCGACGACGGCGCCATCCCCGGCAAGCAGAGCGAGCGGCTGCGCGGCTGGCTGCACTCGCTGGCCAGCGACGCCCGGGCACGCTCGGTCGTCATCCGCCGCACCCTCGCCGGCACGCTCGGCTCGCTCGATGCCCGCGCGCAGGCGCTCGCCACGGCCGGCAGGCACCAGGTCGAGGCGCTGGGCTCGCTGCAGCAGGCGCCGGAGCAGGCATACCGGGACGCGCTGGAGTCGGTCGGCGAGGGAGTCCAGGACGGGTCGCTGCTGCGCGGCGAGGTGCTCGCGCGCTGGCACGAGCTGATCGGGACCGGTGAGTTCTTCCGCTCGATCGAGGCGGGCGTCGGGCGGATCCGTGACCGGCTGGCCTCCTTCTTCACCGGCAAGGAGGTCACCTCCGAGCCGCTCGGCGAGGCGCTGCAGACCGGGGCCGCGGCGCTCATCACCTCGCACGGGCAGGTCGCCGCCAGCACCGCCGCCCGCGCGTGGAAGCAGGCGCCCGGTGGCCGCGGCCTGGTCGAGGGGCACCCCGAGCTCGGCAAGGCCTCGCCGGACTTCACCGAGCAGGTGGAGCGGCTGATCCGCGACTGGCAGCGCGACATCCTGGAGATGGTCAAGGAGGAGGCCGGGTCGCGGCGCACGACCGCGCGCTACCTCGCCTTCGGCGTCAACGGGCTCGGCGTCCTGCTCATGGTCGTCGTCTTCAGCGCGACCGCCTTCATCCCGACCGGGGCCGAGGTCGCCGTCGGCGCCGGCTCGGCCGTGCTCGCCCAGCGCCTGCTGGAGGCCGTCTTCGGCGACGAGGCGGTCCGTCGGATGGCGGCGCGTGCCCGCGACGACCTCGTCGTCAAGGTGCGCGGCCTGTATGCCGCCGAGCAGGCCCGCTTCGACGGCGTGCTGGCGGAGTCGGTGCCGGTGTCGCCGGAGCCGATCGAGGAGCTGGAGTCGGCCGCGGCGCAGGTCGAGGGGGCACGCTGATGAGGAAGGGCAAGGGCAACGCCATCGCCGAGCACTCCGTCGTGGAGCGTTCGGAGCACCTGTCCACCGCGCTGGACGTCGGTGGGCCCGAGCTGGAGCAGGAGTCCGCCGGTGCCGCCCGGGAGGTGCTCGGCCGGGTCGGTGAGCGCTGGGCGATCGCCGGTGGCCGGACGGTCGTCGCGCTCGCCGGCGCCACCGGCTCGGGCAAGTCGAGCCTCTTCAACGCCCTGACCGGCGAGGACGTCTCCGCGATCAGCCCGCGCCGCCCCACCACCGCGGAGGCCGGGGCCGCCGTGTGGGGCGACGAGGACGCCGCCGAGCTGCTGGACTGGCTCGGGGTGGCCACCCGCCACCACGTGACGATGACCGAGGACAACGCCGGGCTGGACGGGCTGGTCCTCGTCGACCTGCCCGACGTCGACTCCCGCGAGCTGCGGCACCGGGTCGAGGCCGACCGCATCCTGGAGCGGGCCGACGTCTTCGTCTGGGTCGCCGACCCGCAGAAGTATGCCGACGCCCGGCTGCACGACGACTACCTCCGGCCGCTGCGCCACCACGACGCGGTCATGCTCGTCGTGCTCAACCAGGTCGACCGGATCCGCGAGGAGGGCGGGGTCGAGCAGATCGCCGCCGACCTGCGCCGCCTCGTGCAGGCCGACGGGGCCGGCGAGCACGACATCATCGCCACCTCGGCGCGGACGCAGCAGGGCATACCCGAGCTGCGCGACCGGATCGGCGAGGTCGTCGGTGCGCGTAACGCGGCCGAGGCGCGCCTGGTGGCGGACCTGCGCTCCAGCGCCGGCCGGGTGCGCGAACGCGGGACAGCCGGTGAGACCCCCGAGCTGGGGCAGGAGGCCGACCACCGGCTGCACCAGGCGCTCACCGTCGCCTCCGGCGTCCCGGTCGTGCTCGACGCGGTGGACCGCGACTACCGCCGCCGGGCTGCCGCACGGACCGGCTGGCCCTTCACCCGCTGGGTCGCCGGGCTGCGCCCGGACCCGTTGCGCCGGCTGCGGCTCGGCGACGACTCACCCGGTGAGGCCGGGATCGCGCCCTCCGACGTGCGCGCCGTGCTCGGCCGCTCCTCGCTGCCGAGCCCGACGCCGGCCGCCCGCGCCAACGTGCAGCTCGCCACCCGACGCCTGGGTGAGAACGTGGGCGGGCAGCTCCCGCAGCGCTGGGCGGACGCGGTGCTCGAGGCGGCCAGCCCGCCGGAGGACACCCTCGCCGACGCGCTCGACCAGGCGATCGTGGGGGTGCCGCTGCGCACCCGCACCCCCTTCTGGTGGTCGGTGCTCGGCATGCTGCAGCTGCTCTTCGCCGCGACCGCGGTGGCCGGGCTGCTGTGGCTCGTGCTGCTGGTCGTCCTGGGCTGGCTGCAGCTCCCGGTGGACGCGCCCTTCTGGGGCCCGGTGCCGATCCCGCTGGCGCTGCTCGTCGGCGGGGTGCTGGCCGGGCTGCTGCTCGCCCTGATCGGCCGGCTCGCGGCCGGGGTCGGTGCCGCGCGACGCCGGCGGCACGTGCAACAGGTGCTCGACGACGCCATCGACGAGGTCTCCTACCGGCACGTGCGCAAGCCGGTCATGACGGTGCTGGACCGGCACGAGAAGACCCGCACCCTGCTCGACCAGGCTGCCGCCTGACGCTCCCGTCCACACCCTGCACCGGGCGCGGCGGTCGTCCACAGATCCCGGTATGCCGGTAGTCACCGGCGTCCGGGATGGTCAGGGTGGGGGCACGCCCGCATCCGCGGGTGGGACGTCCAGGAGGGGAACGCACCATGATCAACGAGATGACCGTCACCGTCGCCGGCAACCTGACCCGCGACCCCGAGCGCAAGGTCAGTCACGCCTCGGGCAAGCCGTTCGCCGTCGTGCCGATCGCGGTCAACCGACGGCGCTTCGATGCCGGCCAGGAGGCCTGGATCACCGAGGACACGACGTATGTCGACCTGCAGTGCTTCCGGGGGACAGGGGCCACCGCCCTGGCCAGCTTCCGCAAGGGGGACCCGGTCCTCGCCCACGGCAAGCTGGCGCTGCGCGAGTGGAAGGCCGGCGACGCGAGCGGCACGCGCGTCAGCGTCACCGTCGACAGCATCGGGCACGACGTGACCTTCGGGGTGAGCAGCTTCACCCGGGGCAAGGTCGCCTACGACCCCGACCCGACGAGCGCCCACGACCAGGCCCCGCCGGAGCACGGGGGCGGCGGGGTCGTCGGGGCGCTGGAGGAGAGGACCGGCGGGCCGGTCGCCTCGTCCGAGGAGGTGCCCGACGGGGAGGTGCCCGACGCGGAGATCGCGACCGACGCGGACGGCGTGGTCCAGGACGACCAGCAGGCCGACGCCGCCCTGGCCCGCAGCGCCTGAGCGCGGGCGCGGCGGGCCGGGCCCGGAGATTCGGACTCGGCCCGCCCGCCCTTATACCCTGGCGGCATGGCCGAATTCATCTACACCATGACGCGCGCTCGCAAGGCGCACGGCGACAAGGTGATCCTCGACGACGTGACGATGTCTTTCTACCCCGGCGCCAAGATCGGCGTCGTGGGGCCCAACGGCGCGGGCAAGTCCACGATCCTCAAGATCATGGCCGGCATGGACCAGCCGTCCAACGGCGAGGCCCGGCTCACCCCCGGCTACTCGGTGGGCATCCTCGAGCAGGAGCCGCCGCTCAACGAGGACAAGACCGTGCTCGGCAACGTCGAGGAGGGGCTCGGCGAGATCAAGCAGAAGGTCGACCGCTTCAACGCCATCGGCGAGGAGATGTCGTCGCCCGACGCCGACTTCGACGCCCTCATGGCCGAGATGGGCACGCTCCAGGAGGAGATCGACCACGCCGACGCCTGGAACCTCGACGCCCAGCTCGACCAGGCGATGGACGCGCTGCGCTGCCCCCCGGGGGACAGCGACGTCACCGTCCTGTCCGGTGGTGAGCGCCGCCGGGTCGCCCTGTGCAAGCTGCTGCTGTCCAAGCCGGACCTGCTGCTGCTCGACGAGCCCACCAACCACCTCGACGCCGAGTCGGTGCAGTGGCTGGAGCAGCACCTCGCGTCCTACCCGGGCGCCGTCCTGGCCGTCACCCACGACCGCTACTTCCTCGACAACGTGGCGCAGTGGATCGCCGAGGTCGACCGCGGTCGGCTCTACCCCTACGAGGGCAACTACTCCACCTACCTGGAGAAGAAGCGCGAGCGGCTGGCCGTCCAGGGCAAGAAGGACGCCAAGCTCGCCAAGCGGCTGGAGAACGAGCTGGAGTGGGTCCGCTCCAACCCCAAGGCCAAGCAGACCAAGAACAAGGCGCGCCTGGCCCGCTACGAGGAGATGGCGGCCGAGGCCGAGCGCACCCGCAAGCTCGACTTCGAGGAGATCCAGATCCCGCCGGGCCCGCGGCTGGGCAGCCAGGTCATCGAGGTCAAGAACCTCACGAAGGGCTTCGGCGAGCGCACCCTCATCGACGACCTGACCTTCACGCTGCCGCGCAACGGCATCGTCGGGGTCATCGGCCCCAACGGCGTCGGCAAGACCACGCTGTTCAAGACGATCGTCGGGCTCGAGGAGCCGGACGCCGGGGAGGTCAAGGTCGGTGAGACCGTCGAGATCTCCTACGTCGACCAGTCACGCGGCGGCATCGCCGCCGAGAAGTCCCTCTGGGAGGTCGTCTCCGACGGGCTGGACTTCATCCAGGTCGGGCAGGTCGAGATCCCCAGCCGCGCCTATGTCAGCCAGTTCGGCTTCAAGGGCCCGGACCAGCAGAAGAAGGCCGGGGTGCTCTCCGGCGGTGAGCGCAACCGCCTCAACCTCGCCCTCACCCTCAAGGAGGGCGGCAACCTGCTGCTGCTGGACGAGCCGACCAACGACCTCGACGTCGAGACCCTCGGCAGCCTGGAGAACGCGCTGCTCAACTTCCCCGGGTGCGCCGTGGTCATCAGCCACGACCGGTGGTTCCTCGACCGCGTCGCGACCCACATCCTGGCCTACGAGGGCACTGACTCCGAGCCGGCGAACTGGTACTGGTTCGAGGGCAACTTCGGCGCCTACGAGGAGAACAAGGTCGAGCGCCTCGGCGTCGAGGCCGCGCGACCGCACCGGGTGACCCACCGCAAGCTCACCCGCGACTGAGCGACTGAGCGACTGAGCCTCGTGGACCGGCCACCCGGTCCGCACGGTATGCCCCGCCGCCCCCGCCCCCAGCCCCCGTTGCCGCCGCGTGACGGGCTGGGGGCGGCGCGCGTTCGGATGCCCCTGGAGGCTTCCTGGGAGAGCGTCGTGGCCTTCCTCGTCGAGCGCACCGGCGACGAGGACGGGATCGCCCGCCGCCTCGCCGTCGGCGAGATCCACCTCGCGGACGGCACCCGTGTCGATCGCGGGACGGCATACCGGCCGGGCGGGGTGGTCCACCTCTACCGCGACCTGCCGCAGGAGGTGCCGGTCCCGTTCGAGGTCGACGTCCTCGAGCACGACGAGGGCACCGGGCTGCTGGTCGTGGACAAGCCGCCCTTCCTGGCGACGATGCCCCGCGGCCGGCACGTCGCGGAGACCGTCGTGGTGCGGCTGCGTCGGGCGCTGGACCTGCCGGAGATCGCGCCGGTCCACCGCCTCGACCGGCTGACCAGCGGCGTGCTGCTCCTCACCACCCGCGCCTCGGCCCGCGCCGCCTACCAGCGGATGGTCCAGGCCGGCGGTCTGCGCAAGACCTACGAGGCGCTCGCCCCCGCCCGAGACGACCTGGACCTCCCGCTCACCGTCCGCACCCGGATCGTCAAGGAGCGCGGCTCGCTGCAGGCCCGCTCGGTCGCGGGAGAGCCGGACGCGGTCACCCACGTGGAGCTGCTCGGCGAGCGTGCGGGTCGTGGGCACTACCGGCTCACGCCGCAGACCGGCCGCACCCACCAGCTCCGGGTGCACCTCGCCGGGCTCGGCATGCCCATCGACGGCGACCCGCTCTATCCCACGGTCCGGCCGGTCGACCCCGACGACCTCGGCACGCCGCTGCAGCTGCTCGCCGTCGGGCTGTCCTTCGTCGACCCGGTCACCGGGCAGGACCGCGACTACGCCTCGCGGCGGCGGCTGCCCATCAGCGGTGTCGACGGCTCAGCGTGACCGCGAGCGCAGCATCCCGAGCAGCGGTGAGCCGGCACCCATGAGGAAGCCGAGGTCGTACCAGTTGCCGGCACGCATCTCGTTGTAGAAGGGGAACTGCTCCCACGCGCCGAAGACGTGCGCGATGAGCACCACCCACGCCGTCAGGCCGTTCCACACACCCCACAGCAGGTCGCTCCACCACATCGCCGGTGTCCTCTCGCTCGTCCGTCACGGGCGGTCGGCCACCCACGGGTGCGGCCGACCGGTCGCTCCATGGTGCACCGCCCACCTGTGCCGCAGGTGTGCGCCGCCACGCGCGGGCGGCAGGGATGCCGGACGCGCCGCACGCGGCTGACAGACTCCTGGGTATGACTGCGGCGGAGAACCCTGGCCCGGACGTCCCCATCGGCGACTACGCGGTGGTCGGCGACATGCGCACCGCCGCGCTCATCTCGCCCGAGGGCAGCGTGGACTGGCTCTGCCTGCCCCGCTTCGACTCGCCCTCCGTCTTCGCCTCCCTGCTCGGGACCGAGCAGGACGGGCGCTGGTTGATCCGCGTCGTCGACGGCGAGGTCGAGGACCGCGACTACGTCGAGGGCACCTTCGTCTTCCGCACGCACTGGCGAGGCCCCGAGGGCGCCGCCGAGGTGACGACCTTCATGCCGCACGTCGACGGCCGCTCCGACATCGTCCGGGTGGTGCGGTGCACCTCCGGACGGGTCGAGGTCGAGCACGAGCTGGTCATGCGCTTCGAGTACGCCACGGTGCGGCCGTGGGTGCACCGGACCACGGTCGAGGAGGAGGACGGCCGGACCGAGGAGGTGCTCACCGCGGTCGGTGGGCCCTCGCGACTCATCCTGCACGGCCCGCTGCCCGAGGCGGTCCGCGAGGAAGACACGCACCGGGCCCGGCACAGCCTGGACGAGGGGGAGGAGCTGGCCTGGGTGCTGACCGGCCAGGCATCGTGGAAGCCGCTGCCCGCGCGGATCGACGTCCCCGCGGTGCTGGAGGAGACCATCCGGGACTGGCGTGGCTGGAGCGGGCAGATCCAGGCGACCGGCCCCTGGGCGCGGCAGGTGACGCGCTCGCTGACCGTCCTGCGGGCGCTGACGCATACCGACACCGGCGGCATCGTCGCCGCGGCGACCACCTCGCTGCCCGAGGACCCGGGCGGCGAGCGCAACTGGGACTACCGCTTCACCTGGCTGCGCGACTCCGCGCTCACCCTCCAGGCGATGATCATGCACGGGCTCGACGGCGGGGCGCAGGCGTGGAAGGACTGGTTGCTGCGCGCCATCGCCGGCCACGCCAACCAGCTGCGGATCATGTATGGCCTGGCCGGTGAGCGCGACCTCCTCGAGCGCGAGCTGGACCACCTGCAGGGGTATGCCGACTCCCGCCCGGTCCGCATCGGCAACGGCGCCGCGTCGCAGTACCAGGCCGACGTCATCGGCGAGGTCATGCTCGCGCTGGCCGACCTGCGGGACGCCGGCATCGCCGAGGACGGCTACAGCTGGGGGATCCAGAAGATGATGCTCGCCACCCAGGCCGAGCGGCTCGACGAGCCCGACCACGGCATCTGGGAGATGCGCGGCGACAAGCACTTCTTCACCCACGGCCGGGTCATGGTGTGGGCCGCCTTCGACCAGGGGATCCGGGCCGTCGAGGAGCACGGCCTGCGCGGCGACGTGGAGCACTGGCGCGAGCTGCGCGACAGGGTCCGCCGGGAGATCGAGGAGCAGGGCGTGGGCCCGGACGGAGCCTTCCGGCAGACCTACGGCGCCGACGAGGTGGACGCCTCGCTGCTGCAGATCCCGCACACCGGCTTCTGCGGCTACGACGACCCGCGCATGCTCGCCACGGTCGCGCGGCTGGAGCGCGAGCTCGTCGACGACGAGGGCTTCCTGCACCGCTACCGGATGACCGAGAGCGACAACATGGACGGTCTCGCCGGGGGAGAAGCACCCTTCCTCATCTGCACGTTCTGGCTGGTCGAGCAGTATGCCCGCTCCGGCCGGATCGAGGACGCCGAGCGGCTCATGCACGCGTGCGTGGACGCCGGGGCGCCGTTGGACCTGCTCGCCGAGGAGTACGACCCGGCCTCGCGTCGGATGCTGGGCAACTACCCGCAGGCGTTCAGCCACCTGGGACTGGTCCGTGCCGCCGACGCCATCGCCGACGTACGGGAGCCGTCGGCCTGAGGCATACCGCGCGGTCGGTCGACGCAGACCGCGCGGCCGCTCGGGGGAAGGCGAAGGGCCCGCCCCTCCCGGTGGGAGAGGCGGGCCCGTCGCGGTGACCGGCCGGGGCGCTGCGCCCCGGCCGGCCGAGGTCACGGCGTGTTGACCGAGACCAGGGTGTAGGCGACCTCCTCGGTGCCGTCGCTGTAGCCGATCGCACCCATGTAGCGGGTGGCGGCCTCCAGCCCGGTCCAGGCGGCGGTCAGGTCCAGCGGCGTGCCGGCGACCACCGTCACCGGGGACGGCGTGACCGTCATGTTGCCCTCGTCCGCGGACGGCATGAAGACGTGCAGCGGACCGCTGGCGGTGGCGCCGGCGGCGCCGTTCCAGTAGTCGACCGCCACGGTGTACTCGCCCGGGGCAGGCGCCATCATCGTGATCGACTCGTCCGAACCACCGGCGGCCGACTGGCCGACGACAACGCCGTCGCTGTCCTCCAGGAAGAGGTCCAGGTCGAGCTCGGCCGGCGTCCATTCCGACGCCACGACCTCGACCCGGATGGCCGTGGTGCCCTCCGGCACCGTGACCGTCTGAGTGTAGTCGTCGTAGTCGGCGCCACCGTTCGGGCCGTCGGAGGTGACCTCCACCTCGGTGACCTGCGAGGCCATGAGGCCGTGCACGACCGAGGTGAGCTCACCGGTGAAGCCCGGGGTGACCTCGAAGGTCTCCGAGCCGTCGGTGGAGGTACCACGGATCTCCTCCGGCGCACCCATGGCCACCGGCCGGATGGCCAGCGGGCTCGTCACGTCGGCACCGGGACCGGTCCAGGTGAGCGACCCGAAGGTCCACTCGTCCAGCGGGGCGCCGGCCGTGGTGAACGAGACCGTGAAGGTCGCCGTGCCACCGGGCTCGACGGTGATCGTCGACGGCTCGACGACCGCCTCGACCCCCGGGGGCGCCTCGACCTCGGCGGTGAACGTGCCACCGTCGCCCGTCGCGTCGGTCACGGTGCGGGTGACGGTCTGCGCGCCGCCCAGGTCACCGATCGAGATGCTCGGGTAGTTGAGGTCACTCGCATCCGTCGTGCCGAGGTCCTCACAGATGGCGGCCCCGCCGACCAGCTGCAGCTGGCCGATGGCGCAGGCGTAGGCATACCAGTCGACGATGCCGGAGTCGTAGACCAGCGGCGTGTCGTACGCCGCAGCCGGCTCGACCTCACCGGACCCGTAGTGGAGCGGGCTCGCCGGCGCACCGGCGTAGTTGATCAGCTCGCCCTCGGAGTTGGTCGGGTCGGCCGTCGTCATCATGGCGGACTTGACGCCCATCGGGCCCCAGTCCGGGTTGTCCTGCATCATCAGCGCGGCCAGGCCGGCGATGTGCGGGGCGGACATGGAGGTGCCGGAGAGGCTGTCGAAGTTGCTGCCACTGGCGGACCCGGCCGGGGAGACCGCGGCGATGACGTCGACACCCGGGGCGGTGATGTCCGGCTTGAGCAGGTCCCCGCCACCGGCGATCGCCGGGCCGTAGGAGCTGAAGCCGGCCATCTCCGGGACGGTGATCTCCGGGCCCTCGCCGGAGGCCGAGATGGTGGCCATCGGGTCGGGGTCGGAGGCCTCGTACTCCTTGATCGCGTCACCGGCGGTGCCGTTGACGTGGATCGTGGGCACCGAGTGGAAGTCGCCGTTGAGCGACTCGTCGTTGGTGTTGTTGGCCAGGATCATGCCGACACCGCCGGCGGCCTCGACCGTCTCGCTCTTCTCCACCCGGGCGTTGGTGCCCCGGGTGCAGATGACGATGTGGTCCGCGGCCTCGGCAGCGTCCAGCGAGCCCGGCAGGCACAGCAGCGCGTCATCGGCGGTGGCGCCCGCGGCCGGGATGTCGACCGAGTTGACCAGTGGAGCCGGACCGACGCCCTCGCCGGCGCTGATGCCGGCATAGGTCTCGGTGCTGTCCGCGAACAGCGCCTCGATCTGGATCCGGACGTCGTCGTTCAGCGCACCCTCGCCACCGAGGATGACCGCGGACTCGGGAGCCAACGCCTCCATGCCGTCGAGCACGACGCTGGGCACCCCGTCGGGGCGGCTCAGCATGACGGGCACGCCCTGGTAGCCGGCGAGTGCCGACCCCGCGAGAGCGTCCGGGTAGTCGCGCCCGGTGGCGGTGTGCACCACGGGCGCCGGGTCGTCCGCGCTGAAGCCGAACTGCTCGGCGACGGCGACGGACGTGCCGTACCGGTCCTTGCCGGCGAGGCGCTCTGAGGCGCCGAGCTCCTCGAAGACGTCACCGGTCACGGCCTTGGGCCCACCGATGACGTGCACCTCGGGGTCGCCCATCGCGGCAAGTGCCTCACGGACCGAGTTGGGCACCCGGTCGGTCTTGGTGAGCAGCACGGGCACGCCCTCGCTCCCGGCGAGCGCGGAGCCGGACAGCGCATCCGGGAAGGCCTCGTCCTGTCCGGTGGCGACGTAGACGTGGTCCGCGTCGCCGTACTGCTGGGCGACGAGGGCGGCGGTCTCGTAGCGGTCGTCGCCGGCGACGCGGGTCACCGTGCCGTACGCCTCGAGGGCGTCGCTCACCGTGGTGGAGACGGCGTTCTCGCCGCCGAGCACGACGATGTTGTCGGGGTCGATCGCCTCGAGGGCCTCGATCGTGGCGCCGGGGAGCTCGCCGACCTTGGTCAGCAGGACCGGGGCCGGGGAGCCGTCGGGGGCCACGGCCGGCTGGTCGAGGCCGGTCGCGGGGACGAGGCCCTGCGAGGCGGCCGCGGCGCCGGAGAGGGCGTCGGCGAACTGGTTGCCGGTGGCGATGTAGACGGTGTCCACGCCCTCGGGGTAGGCCGCCGCGATCTCGGCAGCGGTCTCGTAGCGGTTGTCGCCGGCGATGCGGGTGACGGGGGGCTCGCCCAGCTCGACCTCGGCCGAGTTGGTGCGGTCGTGCGTGGAGGCGGCGACCGTCATGGTCCACGGCGAGTTGTGCGCGACCGAGCCCGGACCCAGGTCGTCACCCGAGTTACCGGCCGAGGTCGACACGAAGACGCCGGCGTCCGCAGCGTCGAAGAAGGCCAGCTCGTCGGCGGTCACCACGAACTGCGAGGAACCGGAGACCGAGTAGTTGATGACGTCCACACCGTCCGCGACCGCGTCGTCGATCGCGGCGACCAGGCCACCGGTCGTGCCGCTGCCGCCGCCGTCCTCGGTCGCCCAGAGCGCCTTGTAGAACGCGAGGTGGGCGGCCGGCGCCATACCGCTGCCGGTGCCCAGCTCGGTGCCGGCGAAGTCCATGGGGACGTCGATGTTGCCGGCCGAGGTGCCACCCACGTGGCTGCCGTGACCGTCGGTGTCGCGCGGCGACAGGAAGTCGAACGCGGTGTTGTTGCCCTCGGGGTAGTACCGCGCGCCGATGACCTTGCTGTTGCACTCCACGTTGTCGGCCGGGTTGGCCGCGTCACCCTCGACGCACTCACCGTTCCAGTCGGCGGGCGGCTCCGGGTCGCCCGGCAGGGCGGCGAAGCTGGGGTTCTCCGGCCAGAAGCCGGTGTCGATGATGCCGACGACCATGCCCGCACCCGCGTCGGCATCGCCGCCGAACTGGGTGTTCCAGACGCCGTCCTCGCCGGTCAGGCCCAGGTAGTCCGGGGTGGTGATGGTGTCGGTGGTCCGGACCTCGTCCTCCCACACCGCGGCGACGGCGGGGTCCTTGCGCAGGGCGGACACCTGCGAGCCGGTCAGCTCGGCGGTGAAGCCGTTGAACGAGGTCGAGTAGGTGTAGCGGGCGTCCGCCCGGTCCAGGCCGACCGAGTCGAGCACGGCGTTCTGCTGCCGGTCGAGGTATGCGGTGTACTCCTCGGCGGCGGCGCTCGTGGTGCTGAGCTTCTCCCCTTCGGCGGGCTTGGTCGCGGGGATGCCGCTGACGCCGCCCTCGTAGGCGGCCAGCGAGCTGTCCGCGAGCATGACGATGTAGGTCCCGTCCTCGTTGACCGTGATCTCCGGGTTCGCCCATGCTGCGGGGGCGACCAGGGCCAGCGGTGCGACGACGGCCCCTGCGCCGGCGAGCGCCAGCAGGCGCGTCCTCCGGCGTGCAGATGGCTGGTGCACAGTGTGTCCTTTGCTTGGAACGGTGAAGACGTCGCCGCTGGACAGCACCTCACCGTCGAGGCACTGCGGGTTCCCAGGGGACCCTGGCAGTATCTCCGGGCACCCTCAGGGTGTCCACAGGTAGCGACGAACGGATCTCCGCCGTGACCGGATCGTTACCCGGACGCCACGTCAAGCATCAGCCCCCGGCCTCGCCCTTCACCCGGACCATGCCCTCCTGCCCGACGGTCGCGAGCAGCGTCCCGTCGGCGGCGAACATGTGCCCCGTCCCTAACCCCCGACCGGACTGCGCGGACGGGGAGCTCTGGGTGTAGAGCACCCAGTCGTCGACCCGTGCCGGGCGGTGGAACCACATGGAGTGGTCCAGGCTCGCCGGACGCAGCCGCGGGTCGCCCCAGCCCAGGCCGTGACGCCGCAGCACCGGCTCGAGCAGCACGTAGTCCGAGGCGTAGGCCAGGATCGCCGCGTGCAGCAGCGGGTCCTGCGGCAGCTCGCGGGCGATCCGCAGCCACACCGACTGCTCGCCCGGTCCCGGCTCGGTCGGGCCGAGCAGCAGCGGCTCCACGTGGCGCAGCTCGACCGGTCGGCGCCGCGCGGTCTCCTGCGCGACCGGGTGCGGCACCTGCTCGAGGATCTGCCGGTCCGAGCGGAGACCGTCCGGCCCGGGGACGTCGGGCATCGCGATCTGGTGCTCCAGGCCGCCGGCCTGTTCCTGGAAGGACATGATGATCGACATGAGGATGCGCCCGTCCTGGACGGCGTGCACCCGCCGGGCGCTGAAGCTGCGCCCGTCGCGCATGCGCTCGACGAGGAAGCGCAGCGGACGGTCGGCGTCGCCCGGGCGCAGGAAGTAGCCGTGCATCGAGTGGATCGGGCGGTCCAGCGGCGCGGGGTCGGTCCCGTCCTCCACCGGCTCGACCGTGCGGCCCGCAGCGATGAGGCTCTGGGCGATCACCTGGCCGCCGAAGACGCGGCCGTGCGGCATGGGCTGGCTGCGAGCGGAGAAGACGTCGCCCTGCGAGTCCGCCAGGTCCTCACCCAACCCCTCGGGCGAGGCGACCCGGATGGTGGTGCTGCCCTCCCGGCGCAGGTCGAGCACGTCGAGCAGGTCGTCGATGGGGTAGTCCAGGGGTGCCTCGGTCACGGGGCGAAGCCTAGTGACTCACTCGATGTCGGCAGAGGTCGCCCAGAGGTCGACCCCCTCGGTGCTGCCCGACAGCCGGTCGATCTCGGCGATCTCCTCGTCGGTGAAGTCGGTGCGGTGGGCGGCCGCGAGGTTCTCCTCGAGCTGCCGCACGCTGGAGACGCCGATGAGGGTCGAGGTCACCCCACCGGGCCGGATCGCCCAGGACAGCGCCATCTGGGCCAGGCTCTGCCCGCGCCGCTGGGCCACGGCGGCCAACCCGCGCAGCCGCTCCAGGTTGTCCTCGGTGAGCACCCCCTCGTCGAAGGAGGGACGCTGCATCGAGCGCTGGGCCTCGCCGTCGCCGAGGTACTTGTCGGTCAGCAGTCCCTGGGCGAGCGCGGTGAACCCGATCGAGCCCATGCCGTGCTCCGACAGCGTCGTGAGCAGGCCGTCCTCGGGCCACCGGTTGAGCATGCTGTAGGCCGGCTGATGGATGACCAGCGGCGTGCCCAGGTCTCGCGCCACGGCGACGGCCTCGGCGGTGCGCTCCGGGGAGTAGCTGGAGATCCCGGCATACAGCGCCTTGCCCTGGCGGATCGCGGTGTCGAGCGCCCCGATGGTCTCCGCGACGGGCGTGTCCTCGTCCGCGCGGTGGGAGTAGAAGATGTCGACGGCCTCCACGCTCATGCGGCGCAGCGACTCCTCCAGGCTGGTCAGGAGGTACTTCCGCGAGCCGAGCATGCCGTAGGGTCCGGGCCACATGTCCCACCCGGCCTTGGTCGAGAGCACCAGCTCGTGCCGGTAGGGCGCGAAGTCGGTGCGCATCATGCGCCCGAAGTTCTCCTCCGCGGAGCCGTAGGGCGGGCCGTAGTTGTTGGCGAGGTCGAAGTGCGTGATGCCCTCGTCGAAGGCGCGGCGCAGGATCTCCCGCTGGGTGTCGAACGGCCGGTTGTCGCCGAAGTTGTACCAGAGCCCCAGGGACAGCGGCGGCAGCAGCAGTCCGCTCTCGCCCACCCGGCGGTAGTCCAGCTTCTGGTGCCGGTCGGGGGCCGCGACGTAGGGCCGGTGGGTGTCCGGGACGTCCTGCGCGTAGTAGGGCTCGCTCATGGGGCAACGCTACGCCGGTCGGCTCCCAGCCGCGGGCCAGCAGCGCACGGCACGATGGTGGTATGCCCCCACCCACCCCGCCCCGGCGGACCCGGGTCGCCGTCGTCGCCCTGGTGCTGCTCGCCGCGGTGGCGGTGCTCGCCTGGCGGCCGGTGGTCGGGTGGGCCGAGCGGGCCGCGGCGCCGTGCTCGGTCGTCGTGGCCGGTGAGCGGGTGCCGCTGGACCGGGAGCAGGCGCAGGCCGCGACCGCGACGGCCGCCGGCGACGGTGACGTGGCCGACCCGGCCGGGGCGGGCATACCGGAGGGCGTCGTCGAGGCCGTCAGGGGTGCTCGCGAGAGCACCGCGCTGACCTGCCGGGCGAGCGCCCCCGACGTCGTGGCGCAGGAGCTCACCGCCGACGGCCTCACGCCGCGGGCCCAGACCGTGCTCGAGGAGGCCCGGCGCTCCTTCCCCGACCTGCCCACCGGGGGCTTCGCCCCGGGCGGGGTGGACTCCGGCCACGGCCCGGAGTCCACGCACTACGACGGGCGGGCGGTCGACGTCTTCGTCCGGCCCGTGAGCGAGGCCAACCGGGACCGCGGCTGGATCCTCGCGCAGTGGCTCGTGGCGCACGCCGAGGAGCTGTCGGTGCAGTACGTCATCTTCGACGACCACTACTGGGGGGTGCGTGAGTCGGTCCGGGGCTGGCAGGACTACCGCGTCCCCGGCGGCTCGCAGGACCCGGTGCTGCGCCACCTCGACCACGTCCACGTCGACGTGCTGCGGGGGGAGTGACGCCGGATCGGCGATGGGGGCAGGTGGGCCACACCCTCGGCGTCCTAAGCAGAGAAACACTCTCCACACAGGCGCTGCAGCACGCGTCCCGAGCACTCTTCTCTGCTCAGGTCCTCGGGGAGCGGCAGGGCGGCTCAGCCCACCACGACGACGTCGAGGACGCGGGGCCCGTGGACGCCCTCGACCCGGTCCAGCTCGATGTCGCTGGTCGCGCTCGGGCCGCTGATCCAGGTCAACGGGCGGGCAGGGTCCAGGAGGGCGACCGCCTCGGGCACGTCGTGGACGACCTGGTCGGCGCGGATCACGCAGACGTGCTGGTCGGGCACGAGGGTGAGCGCCCGGCGGCCCTGGTCCTCGGTGTGGTCCAGCACGATCGTGCCGGTGGTCGCGATGCCGACGCGGGCCGCCGTCACCACCGCGTCGATCTCGTCGAGTGCGCCAGGGCTCAGCGGGCTGCCGTCCTCACCGGCGTCGCGGCGCAGCCACATCCCGGCCGCCTGCGAGGGCTCCACCCAGGTCGCCTCCAGCCCGTCGGGCACGAGCACAGCGTGCGCCCGGCCGCGGGCCAGCGCAGCGGCCACCTCCGCTCCGACCCGGTCCGGGGCGCAGCGGACGACGGTGGCGCGGTAGTCGGCGACGTTGTCCACGAAGAGGTCCAGGGTCCCCGCCGCGGACGCCGGGGCGGCCGAGATGGTCGGCACCTCGCCGCGCGCGCCGACAGGGGTGGTCACGTCGGCGGTGGCCTCGCGCAGCCGCGCCAGGATTGCCTCGCGTGCGCTCACGCGTCCTCCCCGGTATGCCCGTCGTTGCGGTGGGAGCGCGCCCACCACTGGCGGAAGGTCTCGGTGGGTGGGGTCGGCACGTCGCGCGCCTGCGTCCAGGCACCCAGCCCGGGCACCGAGCGGATCGTGCGACCACCGAGCAGCCGACCGCCCAGGGAGGCGGCCCGCTGCGCCGCCTCGAGCCGGCGGTGGTCGCCGAAGACCCAGGAGGCGGCGCGCATACCCGCGGCCTCCGCACTGCGCCCACTGGCCTCGTCGACGACCTGGGTGCGCAGGTGGACCAGGAGGGAGGGAATGTCGATCCGCACCGGGCAGGCCTCGAAGCAGGCGCCGCACAGCGAGCTGGCGTAGGGCAGGCTCTTGTCGACGTCGGAGGAGACACCGCGCAGCAGCGGGTTGAGCACCGCGCCGATGGGCCCGGGGTAGACCGAGCCGTAGGCGTGCCCGCCGGCCCGCTCGTAGACCGGGCAGACGTTGAGGCAGGCTGAGCACCGGATGCAGCGCAGCGCCTCCCGGCCGACCTCGTCGGCGAGCACCCGGCTGCGGCCGTTGTCGAGGAGCACGACGTGCACCTCCTGCGGCCCGTCGCCGGGGGTGACGCCGGTCCAGGTGGAGGTGTAGGGGTTCATCCGCTCGCCGGTGCTGGAGCGGGGCAGCAGCTGCATCATCGTGCCGAGGTCGGCGAAGGTCGGCAGCACCTTCTCCACCCCGACGATGCTCACCAGCGTCTGCGGGAGCGTGAGGCACATCCTCCCGTTGCCCTCGGACTCGACGACGACGAGCGTGCCGGTGTCGGCGACCGCGAAGTTGGCGCCCGAGACGGCGACCTTGGCGCGCAGGAACTTCTCCCGCAGGTGCAGCCGTGCCGCCTCGGCCAGCCGCGCCGGCTCGTCGGTGAGGTCCTCGGGCGCGGCCCGCCCGGCCCGGCCCATCTCCCGCCGGAAGATCTCCCGGATCTCGGCCCGGTTGCGGTGGATGGCCGGCACCAGGATGTGGCTGGGACGGTCCTGGCCGAGCTGCACGATGAGCTCGGCCAGGTCGGTCTCCCAGGCGGCGATCCCCGCCTCTTCGAGCGCCTCGTTGAGCTCGATCTCCTGGGTGGCCATCGACTTGACCTTGACCACCTCGTCGGCGCCCTGGGCCCGGGCGACGTCGATGACGACCTGGTTGGCCTCGGCCGCGTCCCGTGCCCAGTGCACGGTCGCACCCCGCGCGGTGAGGTTGGCCTCGAGCTGCTCGAGGTAGTCGGGCAGGTGGTGCAGCGCCTCGTCCTTGGCGTCCGCCCCGGCGACGCGCAGCGCCTCCCAGTCGGCGACCTCCCCGACCACGGCGGCCCGCTTGGCGCGGATCGTGGCGGTCGCGTGCGCGAGGTTGCGGCGCTGCTGGGTGTCGGCGAGGGCGCCCTTCGCCGCGCGCTGGAAGGAGGGCATGCCGAGGAAGGTCGACGACGTCTGCTGCGCCGGTATGCCGCTCACGCCGGATCCTCCTCGGTCGCGGCGAGGATCTGCGCGAGGTGCACGGTGCGCACCCCCGAGCGCTGCCGGTCCAGGATCCCGCCGATGTGGGCCAGGCAGGAGTTGTCGCCCGCGGCGAGCACCTCGGCGCCGGTGTCGCGGACGTGTCGGGCCTTGTCGGCGCCCATGGCGATGGAGGTGTCGGCGTTCTTCACCGCGAAGGTCCCGCCGAAGCCGCAGCACTCGGTCGCGCGCGGCAGCTCGACGAGGTCCAGGCCCCGCACCTCGCGCAGCAGCCGCAGCGGCTTGTCGCCGACCCCGAGCATGCGCAGGCTGTGGCAGGTGGGGTGGTAGGTGACCCGGTGCGGGTAGTAGGCCCCGACGTCGGTGACCCCGAGCACGTCGACGAGGAACTCGGACAGCTCGCGCACCCGCGGGGCCCGCTCCTCGACCTCGCGCTCCAGCCCGTGGTCACCGGCCCGTCGGGCCAGCATGGCGTGCTGCTCCCGGACCGATCCGACGCAGGAGCCGCTGGGGGCGACGACGTGGTCGAAGCCGTCGAAGACGTCGACGAAGCGGCGCACGAGCGGGGTGGCGGCGTCGGCATACCCGGTGTTGGTGAACATCTGCCCGCAGCACGTCTGCTCCCGCGGGAAGGCCACGCGGCAGCCCAGGCGCTCGAGCAGGGTGACGGTGGCGCGCGGGGCCTCGGGCCACATCGTGTCGTTGAAGCACGTGGCGAACAGCGCGACGCTCACCCCGGTGCCGGGGCGGTCGCGGTCCGTGCCGACATCGGTGGCGGTCATCGGTCTCCTCGTGTCGCAGGGTCCCCGCCCACGCTACCAGTCGCCGGGATCGAGGGTCGGCACCCGTGGCCCCGCCGCGCGGGCGTCGCGACACAATGGCGCCATGAGCACCTCCCTGCCCGACGTCCCCGAGGTGGCCTCGGTCTTCGACATCACCGTGCGCTGGTCGGACCTGGACGCCTACGCCCACGTCAACAACGTGCAGTACCTCCGGCTCTTCGAGGAGGCCCGGGTCTACGCCTTCAAGGCGTGGTTCGGTCAGGGCCGTGACCTCATCGACGAGGGGATGCTCGTGGTCTCGCAGGCGATCGACTACCTGCTGCCGATGGAGTTCGCCTATGCCCCCGCCCGGGTCGCGGTGTGGTGCGGCGGGGTCGGGGGCGCCAGCTTCGAGCTCGGGTATGCCGTCGCCGGGCCGGAGGGGGACGACACCGTCTATGCGCGGGGCCGGGTGAGCCTGGTCGCCTACGACCTGCGGCAGCAGCGGCCGCGGCGGCTCGGGGCGGAGGAGCGGGAGGCGCTGGCCGCGGTGACCGGCCCGAGCCCCGTGCTGCGCAGCGACCGGTCGGTCGGCGGAGGGGCCCGCGGGGGGACGCGTGAGCGGCGGCTCGAGGCTCGCCTTCCCCGACGGGGAGGGCTTGGCCGACCTCGCGACGTATGCGCGGCGGGCATCGGTGCTCGACGAGGACGGCGCCATCCGGCTGCAGGTGACCGGCGGTGCGCGTCCGGTGCTGGGCGCCTGGGTGTGCGTGCTGCCCGGTCAGGGCGTGCTGCGCTCGGGGCTCGTGCTGGGGCTGCGGACGATGGCGCTCGCGACCGGGCAGGAGGCGCTCGACGTCACCGTGCCGCTGGCCGGGCTGGCCGACCGCTTCGCGAGGCGGGCCTCGACCGGGGACGTGTCGACGACGCTGCCGGTGCCGCCGACGACGGTCACGCCGCCCTGGACCGCGCTCTCGCCGCCGATGGGTGGCTGGGAGCGGGTCGACGAGATCGCGCCGGAGCTGCTGGCGCAGGGGGCGCGTGACGGAATCGCCGAGGTGGCGCAGGGCTCGCCCGAGGGCTCCGGCTCGGCGGCCGTGGGCGCACTGCGGGCCCGGGTGTGGGGGCGACCGCTGCCGGGGAGCGGCGGGTCTGGCGAGGGAGCGGGCGCTGCGGTGATGGGCACCGCGGTGCCGGCCGGGGCAGCGCTCGCCGCGCACGCGCTCGGCTTCCTCGGACCGGACGGGGCTGGCATACCTCCCGGGGCCGCGGCCAGCGTCCACCGCAGCGGCCCCTGGCTGCGGGTGTCGACCGAGGCAGGCCACGTCGTGCTGCGGCCGTGAGTTCTTGGACATCGGGAAGTGGTGCCCCGGCCCCGGAAACCGATGTCCAGATCCGTGGGCCGGCCGGAGACCGACCGGTCCGGGTCAGGCCGTCAGTCGCCGGGCTGGGCGCTCGGGGCCTCCGGGTGGAGGGCGAGGAAGAACGACCAGGGCTCGGCGTCCGGGTCTCGCGGGCGGTCGTGGAACTCCATGACCAGCTCGTGGAGCCGACGCCGGAACTCCGCCAGCTCCTCCGGCGGCAGCCTGAGTCGGAGGCGGGTCAGCGTGACGTCGGCGCGGTCCGCGGGCACCTGCCCGAGTTCGGCGACGAAGGCCTCGACCATGCTGTGGGAGATGGCCGGGGTGCGGGCATACCAGGAGCGGCCGGTGGCGCGGTAGGGGATCTCCCGCGCGCCGCGCCGTCCGCGCCGCGGCTCCAGCGCCTCGAGGAAGCCGGTGTCGACGAGGGTGCGGACGTGGTGCAGACACGTGGCGGGGTTGAGCCCGAGGGCGTCGGCGATCTCCCGGTTGGTGAGCGGCTCGTCCAGGGCCAAGCGCAGCATCCGCAGCCGCAGCCCGGAGGCCAGGGCGCGGGCCTCGGCGTCGGTGGCGTCGAAGGGCTCCGGCGCCGGGGTGCCCGACGCCGACGTGGGGTCGTGGCGCGCCGGGGTCACCGGACCGCCCCGGAGCGGCGCATGAGCTCGCCGAGGAGATGGGCATACCCCCGGGCGTCGTCGATGGCGCGATGGGTATGCGCCACGTCGCCGAGCCACTCCGGCGGCAGCGTGTGCGGGGAGATCTCGCCGACCGGGCGGCCGAGGACGGCGGCGGCGTAGCTGCGCAGGCACAGCGCGCCGTGGTCGAAGAGGGTGTCGGTCTCGTAGGGACCCATGGTGAGGCCGTAGCGGGTGAAGCGCCGCAGGTAGAGGTCGATCCACGGGCCGTCGAAGGCGATCGGGGAGGCGGCGAAAGCCCGCGGACGGGGGAGCGCCGCGACCCAGTCGACCCAGCGGGCCATGACCTCCGGCACCGGCTCCGGGTCGGTGGTGCACGCGGCCCAGGCCTCGGGGTGCCCCTGGAACCACGCGAGCGTGTCGGGGTTGGGCGCGGCGCCCGGCAGCGGCTCGAGCACCGCCTCGAAGGTGTCGACCTCCTCGCCGGTCTCGCGGACCGCGACGCTGGCGAAGGAGCGCATCGAGTTGGGCCCGGGCCAGGGCCCGTCGACCTCGATGTCGGTCACGATGTAGAGCCAGGAGTCGCCAGCCGCCATGCCAGCATCCTACGCAAAAGTGATTGACAGAACTCAATCACTTGCCGCAGGATCATCGGCGTGACCTCGCCCCGACCCGGCAGCCTCTGGCGCCACCACGACTTCCGCCAGCTGTGGATGGGCGACACCGTCTCCGTCTTCGGGGCGCAGTTCGTCGGTTTCGCGATGCCGCTCATGGCGGTGCAGCTGCTGGGCGCGGACGCCTTCGAGATGGGCCTGCTCGCGGCGCTGGAGTCGCTGGCCTTCCTGCTCATCGGGCTGCCCGCCGGGGCCTGGGTCGACCGCTGGCGCAAGAAGCGGGTGCTCGTGCTGGGGGACCTCACCCGGGCGGCGCTGCTGCTGACCCTGCCGGTGGCGTGGCTGCTGGACGCGCTGACGATGTGGCAGGTCTACGTCGTGGCCTTCGGGGTCGGCTGCATCACCGTCTTCTTCGACGTCGCCAACCAGTCCTACCTGCCCGAGATCGTCGCCGGGGACCAGATCAGCGACGGCAACGGCAAGCTGCAGGCCAGCCAACAGGCGGCGTTCGTCGTCGGGCCGGCCGCGGCCGCGGTCCTCGTCCGCTGGTTCGGCTCGCCGCTCACCATCGCGGTCACCTCGGTCTGCATGGGGCTCTCCTCGCTCTTCGTCAGCCGGATCCAGCACGAGGAGCCGGCGCCCGACCCCGCGGCGCGGCGCCCGCTGGTCACCGAGATCAAGGAGGGTCTGGGCTTCGTGCTCGGCCACCCGCTGCTGCGGCGCATCGTGGCCTGCACCGGGCTCACCAACTTCTCCTCCAGCGGCATCTTCGCGCTCTTCGTGCTGTATACCGTCAGCACGCTGGGCTTCTCCGAGACCACCCTGGGGCTGGTGCTCTCGCTGGGGGCGGTCGGGGGCATCCTTGGTGCGGTGACGTCGGGGTGGTTCGGCCGGCTCGTCGGGGAGGGACGCTCCATCCCGCTCGCCTCGCTCCTCGGGGGCATCGCGCTGCTCAGCGTGCCGCTCGCGTCGATCCTGCCGCCGGTGCCGACGCTGCTCGTGGGCAACCTGCTCATCTCCTGGGCGGTCGTCGTCTACAACGTCGTGCAGGTCAGCTTCCGTCAGCGGCTCTGCCCCAAGCCGCTGCTGGGCCGGATGAACGCCTCGATCCGCTTCCTCGTGTGGGGCCCGATGCCCATCGGCGCCTTCCTCGGCGGGGTGCTGGGGCGCGAGCTGGGTGTGATCCCGACGCTGTGGATCTTCGCGGTCCTGTGCGTGCTGGCCTCGCTGCCGGTGCTGCTCTCACCGCTCATCGGGATGCGCGACCTGCCGCGCGAGCTCGACGCCCTCTCCCCCCGGGACTGACCGCGGCCTAGCACGACCTTCATCGGCATACTTCCCGATGGAGGTCGTGCTACCCCGACGTTGGTCCCGGGTGGGGCGGGGCGGAGGCGGGCTCGGCATACCCTGACCGCATGGATGCCGCCCTGCTGACCAACATCGCGCTGGTGCTGCTCTTCGTGCTCGTCGGGGGCGTCTTCGCGGCGACCGAGATGGCGATCGTGTCGCTGCGACCCTCGCAGGTCGACGAGATCGAGCGCTCCGGCGAGCGGGGCGCGCGGATCGCCGAGCTGGTGCGCGACCCCAACACCTTCCTCTCCGCCGTCCAGGTCGGGGTCACCGTCGCCGGCTTCTTCTCCTCGGCCTTCGGCGGCGCGACGATCTCGCCGTCGGTGTCGGCCTGGCTGCACGGTGTGGGTATGCCCGAACCGGTCGCGGACCCGGTCGCCCTGGTCGCGATGACGCTGGTCATCGCCTACCTGTCCCTGGTGCTCGGCGAGCTGGCCCCCAAGCGGCTGGCGATGCAGCGCTCCGCCGGGCTGACCCGCGTCCTCGCCCCGCCGCTGGGGCTCTTCGCGACCCTGCTGCGCCCGGTCATCTGGTTCCTCTCGGTCTCGACCAACCTCGTGGTGCGGCTGCTCGGCGGCGACCCGGACGCGACCAGCGAGGAGATGACGATCGAGGAGCTGCGGCGGACCGTGGAGGACAACCGCGACCTGCGGCCCTACAGCCGCGAGATCCTCTCCGACGTCTTCCGCGCGGCCGAGCGCACCCTCGGCGACGTGCTCCGCCCGCGTCCGGACGTGCAGTTCCTCGCCGCGGACGCCACCGTCGCCGAGGTCGTCGGACCGATCCGGGACAGCGGACACAGCCGCTACCCGGTCACCGACCAGGGTGTGGACGACGTGCTCGGGTTCGTCCACATCCGCGACCTGCTCACCCTGCCCGAGGCCGAGCGCGAGCAGCGGCAGGTCCGCGAGGTCGTCCGCGAGATCACCGCGCTGCCGGTCACCAAGCCGGTGCTGGCCACGCTCGCGCTGCTGCGCGCCGAGCAGCAGCACCTCGCGCTCGTGGTCGACGAGCACGGCGGCACCGAGGGCATCGTCACCATCGAGGACCTCGTCGAGGAGGTCGTCGGCGAGATCTACGACGAGTACGACACCGACCCCGACCCCGAAGACTCGCTCGTCCGCGCCGGGGGCCGGGCCGTCGTGTCGGGCAGCCTCATCGTCGAGGAGCTGGAGGACGCGCTCGGGCTGGCGCTGCCGCACGGCTCCTACGAGACGGTCGCCGGGCTGGTCCTTGACCGGCTGGGGCGGCTCGCGGAGGAGGGTGACAGCGTCGCGCTCGACGACGTGCGGCTCACCGTGGTCGGGCTGGAGGGGCTGCGGATCACCGAGGTCGAGGTGGTGCGGGAGAAGGCGCCCGGGGGCGAGAGGAAGCGGCCCGGCTGAGGGCATACGTGCCGATGGTGGTGCAGGACCGTGCGTCGCATCCGTGCTCCCAGCGACGGGTGTGACGCACCACTGCGCACAGGGCTACCCCAGCGCGGCGTCCAGGGCAGCCTCGACGTGCAGCGCGGTCGTGGCGAAGACGGGCACGTCGACGTCGTCGGCCCCGAGCAGCAGCTCGATCTCGGTGCAGCCGAGGATCACGCCCCGCGCCCCGCGCTCGACGAGGTCGGCGACGACCCGCTGGTATGCCTGCCGCGACTCCTCGCGCACGACGCCCTGGCAGAGCTCGTCGTAGATGACGCGGTGCACCAGCTCGCGGCCCGGCGCGTCCGGCACGAGCACGTCCAGGCCGTGGTCGGAGAGCCGCCCGGTGTAGAAGTCCTGCTCCATCGTGAAGGCTGTGCCGAGCAGCCCGACCCGCTCGATCCCGGCGCCCTGCACGGCCCGCGCGGTGGCGTCCGCCAGGTGCAGCAGCGGTATGCCCACGGCCGCCTGCACCTGGTCGGCCACCTTGTGCATGGTGTTGGTGCAGATGAGCAGCAGGTCCGCACCGGCCGCCTCGACGCCGCGCGCCTCGTCGGCGAGCAGCCGGCCCGCGGCCTCCCAGTCGCCGGCGACCTGCATGGCCTCGACCTGCGCGAAGTCCACCGACGCCAGGACCAGGCGGGCGGAGTGCAGACCACCCAGCCTGTCCCGCACGCCCTCGTTGAGGAGGCGGTAGTACTCCGCGCTCGACTCCCAGCTCATGCCGCCCAGCAGCCCGATCGTCCGCATGGGCTGCACGCTAGCCAGGCCTCAGCGCCGCTCGGCTGGCACCTGGATCTCGAGGCGGCCCTTCACGCTGATGCCGTCGGAGGAGTAGGTCGGGATCTCCAGCGGCTCCCGCTCCACCTCGCGCCAGCGCTCGAGCTCCTCCAGCGTCTCCGGGGTCGCCCCGGCGAGCTCCTCGAGGCGGCTGGCCTCGACATACCCGCCGACCATGTCCTCGCCGCGCACCTCCACGAGGTCCGGCTCGCCCATCGGGCTGGCCACGCCGTAGGTCTGGCCGCGCTCGTTGACGCCGAACGGGATCTGGTCCACCTCCACCGGCTCCACCACCAGCTCCCAGGAGGCCTCGTCGGTGACCTGGATGGTGAAGGCGCCGTCGGCCTGCTCGACCGGCACGAGGAAGGACCGCGGGAACTCCTGGTAGGCCTGCTCCGGGAGACCGTCGACGGGTCGGCAGCCGATCGTCGCAGCCCGGAAGGGCCACATCGCCAGGGCGTCGCCCTGGCAGTCGACGCGCAGCCGCAGCGCCTCGGTGCCCTCGGGCCGGCTGATGCCGGCGAGGTCGACCTCCTGCACGCCTGAGCCGGTGAAGGTCGTCGGCTCGGCGAGCGCCGTGGAGCCGAGGACGGTCCCCGGGGAGCGGTTGCTGAACTCGAACCCGGGGTTGGTGGTCTCCACGCTCCCCGCCGGGCCGGTCGGACCAGGGTCGCCGGGGATCACCCGGGTCACGCCCCAGCCTGCGAGGACGACCGCGAGGGCCCCCGCTGCGGTCACGGCGGCGGTGCGGCGACGTCGTCGGACCACCCGCTGCCCGATCTGGCCGAGGCGGTCGGCCTCGTCGGGCAGGTCCGGCGGCAGTGCCTTGAGCTGCTGGCTGAGCTGGTCGGTGGTCGTCATCGCACGTTCTCCTCCCGCTCGACGGCGGTGCGCAGACTCGCGAGCGCCTTGGCTGTCTGGCTCTTGACGGTGCCCTCCGAGCACCCCATGGCCCGTGCCGTGTCCGCGACCGACAGGTCCTCGAAGTGCCGCAGGACGACGCACTGACGCTGCCGCACGGGCAGCGCGCGCAGGGCGCGGGCCAGGTCCAGCCGGTCCGGTATGCCCCGCTGCGGGTCGTCGGTCTCCGGACGCGCCGGGCGCACGTCGCGGTCCCCGGCACCGGCGGCTGCCCCGGCGAGGTCCTCGGTCGGCCGCTCGCCGCGCCACCGCCGGGACCACCAGCTCGCGTTGGTCCGCACCATCACCCGGCGCACGTAGGCCTCCGGGTGCTGGTCGTGGATCCGGGACCAGTGCGGCCACGCCCGTGCCAGGGCGGTCTGCAGCAGGTCCTCGGCCGTGTGCGCGTCTCCGGTCAACATCCACGCGGTGCGCAGCAGGGCCGGCGAGCGCTGGGTCACGAACTCGCGGAACCCTTCGGGTTCACGCACCATGGTCCATCCCTTCGCTCGGGTGCTCTCCTGGATGAACCGGCTGGGGGTGCGGATCGGTTGCCTCGGCCGCCTCAGCCCTCGCGCCGGGCCTGCCGACCGATGCTCATGCCAGCCAGACCGTGGTGTCCCGCTGCAGCAGCCGCTGGCCGTCGGCGCCGGTGTGCAGGAAGCCGCTGCAGACCAGCACGTCGCGGTCCTCGGGGACTATCACCGGGTCGTAGCCCAGGTTGGTGACCACGGTGATCGGCGCCCCGTCGGCGCGGGCGTTGGTGAACGCGACGACGTCGTCGGGCAGAGGCATACCCCCGAGGTCGGTGATCCACTCGAGTCCGCCGACGCCGAGGTCGTGCTCGCGCCGCAGCCGTAGGAGGGTGCGGTAGAGCTCGAGCGTGGACCCGACGACGCCGTCCTGCCGGTCGACCGACAGCGGGCCGTAGAGCAGCGGCTGCGGGAGCCAGGGCTCGGTGTCCGCCCCGGTCCCGAAGCCGAAGGACGGCTGGTCCGCGACCCACGGCAACGGTATGCGGCACCCGTCGCGGCCGGTTTCCTCGCCCTGCGTCCGGTGGAAGGCGGGGTCCTGGCGCACGCCGTCCGGCAGCGCCGTGTGGTCCGGCAGGCCCAGTTCCTCGCCGTTGTAGAGGTAGGCCGACCCCGGCAGGGCGAGCATCATCGCGGTCGCGGCGCGGGCCCGGCGCAGCCCGAGGACGGCGTTGGGCTGCGGGTCGTCGACGCCGATGCCGTTGGGGCGGGGCGACCCGACCGGCAGGCCCATCCGGGAGGCGTGCCGGACCACGTCGTGGTTGGAGAGCACCCAGGTCGTGGGTGCGCCGACCTCCTCGGCGGCGACCAGCGAGGTCTCGATGATCCGGCGCTGGTCGGTCGCGCGCCACGCGGCCTGGAGGTAGTGGAAGTTGAAGGCCTGGTGCATCTCGTCCTCCCGGACGTAGGCCATCGTGCGCTCCTGCGTGGGCAGCCAGGCCTCGGCGCACAGGATGCGGTCCCGCGCCGGGTCGCCCTCGGGGTTGTAGGAGTCCAGCACCCGGCGCCACCCGCGGTAGACCTCGTGCACCCCGTCCTGGTCCCACATCGGGCCCAGGTCCCCGTGCACCAGCGGCTCGTCGTCGGCGCCGGCCATGACGGCCCGCTGCTCCCAGTCCGGCAGCTCCGGCTCCTTGACCAGCGAGTGCGCGACGTCGACCCGGAAGCCGTCGACGCCGCGGTCCAGCCAGAAGCGCAGGATGTCGTGGAACTCCTCGACGACCTCGGGGTTGTGCCAGTTGAGGTCGGGCTGCTTGGTGTCGAAGAGGTGGAGGTACCACTGGCCGGGCTGGCCGTCGGCCTCGGTGACCCGGGTCCAGGCGATCCCGCCGAAGATGCTCTTCCAGTTGTTGGGGGGCTCGCTGCCGTCGCCGCGGCCGTCGCGGAAGATGAAGCGCTCGCGCTCGGGGCTCCCCGGGGCGGCCGCCACGGCCTCCTCGAACCACAGGTGCTCGTCGCTCGTGTGGTTGGGCACGAGGTCGACGAGCACCCGCAGCCCCAGGTCGTGGGCCGTGGCGATGAGGCTGTCGGCGTCGTCCAGGGTGCCGAAGACCGGGTCGATGTCTCGGTAGTCCGCGACGTCATACCCCGCGTCGGCCATGGGGGAGAGGTAGAACGGGCTGATCCAGATCGCGTCCACGCCCAGCTCGGCGAGGTACGGCAACCGGGAGGTGATGCCGGGAGGTCACCGACCCCGTCGCCGTCGTGGTCGGCGAAGCTGCGGGGGTAGACCTGGTAGATGACGGCGTGGCGCCACCAGGGCGAGTCGTGGGTCGTGGGGGCGTGGGTCGTGGGGGCGTGCGTCGAGGGGGAGGCGGTCACGCTGCGCAACGCTATGTTGCCGCGCCCCCGCCCGCGCAACTCGACCGACCGTGCGGCCGGTCAGTCCTCGGCGAGGGTGTTGACCATCGCCTGCGCGGCGTGCGCCATGTAGGCGCGCATCTGCTGCTCGTCCAGGGCGCTCATCCGGTCGCTGACGGTGTCGAGCGCGGTGTTCATGTGGTGCAGCCAGCGGTCCCGCTGCGCGGGGGTGACCCGGAAGGGGTGGTGGCGCATACGCAGGCGGGGGTGGCCCCGCTGTTCGGAGTAGGTCGTGGGGCCGCCCCAGTACTGCTCGAGGAACATCCGCAGCCGGACCTCGGCCGGGCCGAGGTCCTCCTCGGGGTAGAGGTCGCGCAGCGGCGGGTCCTGGGCGACGCCGCGGTAGAACTCGCGCACCAGGACGACGAAGAAATCGTGGCCACCGACTCGCTCGTAGACGGTGGTGGGGACGTCGGGGGAGGGCTGGGTCACCCGTCCATGGTGCCAAACCCGGACGGCCCCGGACGACGCCGCAGCAGAGCCCCGCCGGTTCCCGGGTTGTCGGCACCGGCCTCTAGGCTCGGACCCGTGCCGGCCAGATCCTCGTCCTACCCCGGTATGGGCGCGGTCCCGCACGACGACGGCGTGACCTTCCGCGTGTGGGCACCGCAGGCGCGGCAGGTCGCGGTGGTGGGCGACTTCTGCGGCTGGGACCAGCGGCGGCGCACCGTCCTCGCGAAGGACCACCACCGCTCCGGCACCTGGTCCGCCTTCGTGCCGGGGGCCGGCCCGGGCAGCCACTACCGCTTCCTCGTGCGCCGTGGCGGCCCCTACCTCTCGCGACAAGACCCGTGCGCCCGGCAGGTCACCGGTGCGCGGGGGGCCTCGGTCGTCTTCGACCCGCGGCGGATCGACTGGGGAGGAGAGCACTTCCGGGCACCGGGGTGGGACGACCTCGTCGTCTGCGAGCTGCACGTGCCGACCTTCGCCGCCACGGCCGAGGGCCCCGGCACCTTCGACACCGCCATCGGGCGGCTCGACCACCTCGCCTGGCTCGGGGTCACCGCGGTCGAGGTGATGCCGCCTTTCGAGTTCGCCTCCGGGACGAGCTGGGGCTACAACCCCTCCCAGCTGTATGCCATCGAGTCCAGCTACGGCGGGCCGCAGGCCTTCGCACGCTTCGTGCGCGAGGCGCACGCGCGGGGCATCGCGGTGATCCTCGACGTCGTGCACAACCACGTGGGTCCGGACGGTCCGCACCTGTGGCGCTTCGACGGGGCCGCCGGGCGCCGCCGCTACGGCGGTGCGTTCTTCTACAACGACCGCCGGGCCCTCACCCCGTGGGGGCGACCCGGCCCAACTACGACCGCAAGGCGGTGCGCAACTTCCTGCGCGACTCGGCCGTCATGTGGCTGGAGGACTTCCGGGTCGACGGCCTGCGCCTCGACGGCACCAACTTCGTGCGCTCGCGCTGGGGCGACGTGCGCGATCCCGCGCACCACATCGCGGCCGGCGACCGCTACCTGGCCGCGCTCACCAGCGACCTGCGCTCGCGTCAGCCGTGGAAGCTGCTGGTCGCCGAGGACATGCAGGACGACCCGGCGGTCACCCGGTCGCCTCACGAGGGAGGGTTGGGCTTCCACAGCCAGTGGGACGCCCGCTTCGTGCACGGGGTGCGCGCGGCGCTGGAGGCCGTCGACGACGCGGGGCGTGATGTGCGGGCGGTGGCCGCCGCGGTCCTGGGGCAGGGCGGTCCCCTGCACGAGCGGGTGGTCTACACCGAGTCGCACGACGAGGTGGCCAACGGCCGCGCCCGGGTGCCGGAGCAGATCATGCCGGGCCGGGCCGACTCCTGGCACTCCCGGACCCGGTCCGCCCTCGGGCTGGTCCTCACCCTGACCGCCCCGGGCATACCCATGCTGTTCCAGGGACAGGACGTGCTGGAGGACGGCTGGTTCACCGACACCCACCCGGTCGACTGGGCCAAGGCCCATCATCGGGCGGGTTTCCTCCACCTGGTGCGGCAGCTGGTCCGGCTGCGCCGCGACGCCTCCGGCACGACCCGTGGCCTGCGGGGACGGCACACGCAGGTCCTCCGCGCCGACGACGGGATCCTGGCCTACCACCGGTGGGACCGGGGCGGGCCGGGCGACGACGTCGTGGTCGTCGTCAACCTCACCACGCACCCGCGGCGCGACCTGCGTCTCGGGCTGCCGGGAGGCGGCCGGTGGCGGGTGCGCTGCAACACCGACGCCCCGACCTACGGCCCCGGGCTGGGGTCCGTCCACGCGCACGACACCGACACCGAACCGCGCCCGTGGGACGGTCGGGCGGACAGCGCGCTGGTCAGCGTCGGTCCGTATGCCGCGCTGATCCTCTCGCAGGACTGATGACGACCTCGCGCGGTCAGCTGCTCAGCACGCCGGCCACCGGCGTCACATCCGCAGCAGCTCGATCGTGAAGTCTTCGTAGTCCTCGACGACCACGGTCAGCTGCGGCTGGATCGTGCCACCGTAGGAGTAGCTGAGCGGGGTCTCCGAGGTCACCGCCTCGACGGTCCAGCTCGACCACCACCCGCCGGCCGTGCAGACCGTCGACCGGGTGATCGTCTACCAGGAAGCGGATGCGGCCCTTGCCCTCGGTGCTGATCCGGGCGCCGAACCCGCCGGCGGGCACTTTCCAGCACGGTCGTGCCGTCCTCGTCGAGGTCGGCCGGCCGGAGGGTCTCCAGCGGGTCGCCACGCAGACCGTAGTCGGAGCGGCCGGGATCCTCCCCGGCGCTCCACACGTGCTCCGGGACCGCCGCGGCGGCGAAGTCGAACTCCTCGTAGGGCACCGGCTCGTAGCCGACGAGCAGGCTCGTCGGGTGGCCGGGCGTGGCGGGTGCCGTGGCGCGCAACGGTGCGTCGGCGTCGTCCAGGGGGAAGGGATCGGCCCAGGGAGCCGCGAGCCCCTCGACCACCTGGGACGGGTCGAGCATCGTGTAGACCGGGATGGCCTCCTCGCCGCGCTCGAGCAGCCCCTCCCCGGCGAAGGGGGCCCAGCGCGACGCGCTCTCGGGAGCCTCCTCGAGCAGCAGGGACCATACCAGGGCCGACGGGTCCGCGGGAGGGGACTCGAGCTCGCGGGCGTGCGCGTCCGCCGGGAGCTCCCACGTCCCGACGAGCCGGTGCCCCGAGACCAGGGTCGGGAGGTCGGGCGGCTCCGTCCTGGCCGCGGGCGAGAGGTCGACGTCCACCGGCGAGGTGTCGGTCGCCACGACCTGCACGTGGTCACCGTTGCCCTCGGCCATGACCTCGACGACCGCCTCGCGCCGCTCGCCCGGAGCGGGCAGCGCCTCCGGTGGGAGGGGGAACTCCCGTTCCTGCCCCGGCGCGTAGACCGTCCACCGCCCGTCGCGGAGCCCGGGGTCCTGCTCGCGCCAGTCGGCCTCGCCGTCGGCCCAGGCGGCCAGGTCGCCGTCGTCCGTGACCGGCGAGCCGTTCACGGTCACCGACACCGCGCCGGTGCGGCCCGCCCAGACGCGGATCGTCGTGTCGGCCCCGAGCTCCACCGCCTGCACGCGCCGCGTGTAGGGCGCCATCCGGAACGGGACGGCTGCCTCGGTCTCGACGACCGTGCTGTCCGCGGGCACCGCCGGGGCGTCCGTCCGGTCCCCCTTGGGGAAGGGGGTCTGGAAGACCTCGGGGTCCTCGGCGTAGACGCCGAGCGCTGCCTCCCCGTCGGGCGGCAGGTCGCCGGTCACCGCCACCGTGGCCAGGCCGCCGGGCGGCAGGGTGACGAGGTGGTCCTCGGTGACGGCCGGCTCCCCGTCCCGCCCGGCGCACGGCAGGGGTATGCGCTCGCCCGCCACCGTGACCATCCCGGCGGGGGTCTCGAGGTTGCGGTCCTGCGCCGGGGGCATGTCGCACCAGAGGACCGCGAAGGTCGCGAACAGCGCCTGGTCACCTCCCAGCTCGACGTCGACCTCGTCACCGGCCGCGAGCACGACGGACTCCTGCAGCCGCAGCCCGGCCGCGCCCCGCGGTGGCGTGCCGTCGTCCCGCAGCTCGAAGCCGGCGTCGGTGAGGTCGACGGCGCCGGCCGACACGCTGGTGCTGGGTGCCGCGGCGTCGTCCGGCCCGGTCCGGTCCTCGCGGTCCAGGGAGAGGGCATACCCGCCCAGCACGGCGAGCGGGACGGCCGCCGCAGCGGCCCACCACCACTGTCGGTCGCGGTCCGGCGGCTCCGGCGGTGCCTGCGCCACGGCGTCCCCGAGCTCCTGCTGCAGCTGGTCACCGGTCAGCGCGTGCCGGTGCGCCAGCGCCTCCAGCGCCACACCCACACCCTCCTGGTCCGGCACGAGCCGACCGACCCGGTCCGGGGCGATCCGCAGGGTCGTGGCGACGTCGGCGACGCTGGCCCCCTCGACGAGACGCAGCACCGCGGCGGCGCGCGCCCGGGGCGCCAGCCGCGCCACCACGTCCCCGGCGTCGCGGGTCGCGGTCGGGAGCGTCCGCTCACGCCGTCGGGGCGCGGTGCGCACGAAGGTCCGGACCAGCCGCTGCCGCAGCTCCTGCGCCGTCGGTGCCCCCGGCGCGTGGGCCAGGGTCAGGCCGGTGAGGCGGGTGGCGGCGGCCTGGTCGCCGGTGAGCATGACGGCGAGGCGGTGCAGCCCGGCACCGTGGACGCCCACGAGCTCCTCGGCTCCGGTCCCTGCCTCCGTCGGCCTCCCTGCCATGCGGCCAGTCTCGCAAAGTCCTCAGCGATCCGCCGGTGCGAGCAGCCCGGCGCACCGAGATCGGGTCGAGGTGGTGACGAGGACGGAGTCGCGGTCCTGCGTGACCGACAGGGGCGGCGCCGCCGCTCAGACCTGGGCGTCCCCGAAGGGTGAGATCCGCGGCCCGCGGACGCCCTCGTCGTCGAAGCGCTCCTTGGCGCGCTCCCGGATGACCCGGGGCACCCCCCACTGCTCGCCGGGCGTGTCTTGGCGAAGACCCGCAGCGTCATCGTGCCGCCGGAGACCGACTCGACCCCGGCCACCGAGGGCTCCTCGAGCAGCTTGTCCGACCACTCGGGGTCGGCATACACCTGCGCTGAGACCTCCCGCAGCAGGGGTATGACCCGGGCCGGGTCCTCGTCGTAGGCGACCGGGATGTCGATGGTCGCCACCGCCCACCCCTGGCTCTTGTTGCCGATGCGGATGATCTCGCCGTTGCGGATGAACCACACGACACCGCTGGGGTCCCGCAGCCGGGTGACCCGCAGGGTGACCTCCTCGACGGTGCCCACCGCCTCGCCGGTGTCGACGAGGTCGCCGACGCCGTACTGGTCCTCGATGATCATGAAGATGCCGGACAGGAAGTCCTTGACCAGCGACTGGGCGCCGAAGCCGATGGCCACGCCGCCGATGCCCGCGCTGGTGAGCAGCGGTGCCAGCGGCATCCCGAGCTCGGCCATGATCGTCAGCAGCGCCACCGTGGCGATGACGAAGGTCGCGATGCTGCGCAGCAGCGAGCCCATGGTCAGGGCGCGCTGGCGCCGCCGCTCCCGGCGGGCACCGGTCGCGGTGTCGAAGGCGCGCTCCAGCGAGGAGCGCTCGTGGTCGTCGGCCCGCTTCGCCGCGCCGTCGACGACGCCGCGGATGGCGCGGTGCGCGGCCCAGCGGGCCACGACGGCGAGCAGCAGGATGAGGACGACGCGCAACGGGGCGCCGAGCAGCCAGTCCACGGTCGAGTCCCAGGTGTCGAACGGCAGGTCGAGGCCAGACATGCCTGCCATTGTGGACCTGTGCCGCAGTGCTGACAGACTGGCCTCGAACCCGCCCCGCCCGAGAGGTCAGCACCCCTGTGACGCAGCGCACGCCCGCACTCGCCCACCTGGCGGACGCCTACGGCATCGCCACCGAGTTCTGGGACTGGCAGGGCCAGCACACCGAGGTCCCTGACGAAACCGTCGTCGCGGTCCTCGCCGCTCTCGGTGTCGACGTCTCCGGTGACTTCGTCGGCCGCGAGCTGAGCCGGGCCCAGGAGCGGGAGTGGCGGCGGACGCTGCCCCCGGTCCTCGTGATCGCCCAGGGCACCGACGCGACCGTGCCCGTGCACGTCCGCCCCGGCGTCGAGCCGGCGGGCGTGGTGCGGACCGAGGACGGCGAGGAGCTGCGGCTCACGGCGATGGCGGGCGAGCCCGAGCAGCGCGACGTCGGCGGGACGCCCGTGCGCCGGGTGCTGCTCCAGGTGCCGTCCGACCTCCCGCTGGGCTGGCACGAGGTGGTCGTGACGGTCGACGGCGAAGGTGCCGGGGGGACCGAGCGGATGCCGTTGGTCATCACGCCGCCGCGGCTGGAGCTGCCGGACGCGCTCGCCGGTGAGGGCGCCCAGGGCTGGGGTCTGATGACGCAGCTGTATGCCATGCGCTCCTCCGCCTCGTGGGGCCTGGGCGACCTCGCCGACCTGGGTGAGGCCGGGGCCTGGGCGGCGGGCATGGGCGCGGACTTCGTGCTGGTCAACCCGCTGCACGCGGCGGAGCCGGTGGGGGAGATGGAGCCCTCGCCCTACCTGCCCACCAGCCGCCGCTTCGTCAACCCCATTTACATCCGGGTGGAGGACGTGCCGGAGGTGGCCTACCTGTCGGCGGCGCAGCGCCAGCTCATCGAGTGGCACGCCGACGACGCGCAGCGCTACCTCGAGCTCGACACGCTGGAGCGGGACCCGGTGTGGGCGGCGAAGGAGGCCGCGCTGCGGCTCATCCACCGGCAGCCGCGGTCGCTGCGGCGGGCGCGCGCCTTCCACGCCTTCGTCGAGCGCGAGGGGCAGGGGCTGGTCGACTTCGCGACCTGGTGCGCGATCAGCCAGGAGCACGGCACCTCGTGGCGGCAGTGGCCCGAGGAGCTCCAGGACGCCCGCGCGGAGGCGGTCGAGGCATACCGTCAGGCGCACGAGCCCGAGGTGGAGTTCCACTGCTGGTTGCAGTGGGTGCTCGACGAGCAGCTCGGCCGGGTGCAGCGCGACCTGCTCGACACCGGGATGTCGCTCGGCGTGATCTCCGACCTCGCCGTCGGGGTGCACCCGGACGGCGCCGACGCCTGGGGGCTCGGCGACGCGCTCGCGCGCGGCGTGACCGTCGGGGCTCCCGCGGACCAGTACAACCAGCTCGGGCAGGACTGGAGCCAGCCGCCGTGGCGCCCGGACAAGCTCGCCGAGCTGGGGTATGCCCCCTACCGCGAGATGGTGCGCGCCGCGCTGCGCGACAGCGGCGGGCTGCGGGTGGACCACGTCATCGGCCTCTTCCGGCTGTGGTGGATCCCGGACGGTGCCGAGCCCTTCCAGGGCACCTACGTGCGCTACGACCACGAGGCGATGATCGGGATCCTGCTGCTCGAGGCGCACCGGGCCGGTGCCGTCGTCATCGGCGAGGACCTCGGCACCGTGGAGCCATGGGTGCGCGACTACCTGCGCGAGCGGGGCGTCCTGGGCACCTCGATCCTGTGGTTCGAGCGGGACTGGGACGGCGACGGCCGGCTGCTGGACCCCGAGGCCTACCGCGAGCTGTGCCTGGCGACGGTCACGACGCACGACCTCCCGCCGACCGCCGGCTACCTGCAGGGCGTGCACGTCGACCTGCGCTCCCGGCTGGGCCTGCTGGACCGGCCCCTGGAGGAGGAGCAGGCGGAGGAGGCACGCTCCCGCGACGAGGTGCTGGCCGACCTGCGCCGCCGCGGCCTGCTGAGCGAGGGCGCGGACCTCGACGAGCAGGTGCGGGCGCTGCACGCCTTCCTCACCCGCACGCCGGCCAAGCTCCTCGGCGTCAGCGTCAGCGACCTCGCCGGCGACACCGGGTCATCAACCAGCCCGGCACCGACGAGGAGTACCCCAACTGGCGGGTGCCGCTGGCCGGACCCGAAGGTCGCCCCGTGCTCCTCGACGAGCTCGTCACCTGGCGGACCGCCCGGCGGCTCGCGCGGGCCGTGAACGACCCCGCTGCACCTGCGCGCCTCGGCGACGTGAGTTTCTGAGCCTTGACGCCAGATCGACGCGGTGCCTACATCGTCCTGGGCGGCTTCTGCGTTCAGCTGCTGCTTGCCGCGATAAGCATCGTCACCGACGGTGGGAGCCGATACTGGGCCTGGGCCGTGGTGAGTCTGGCGGGCGCCCTCCTGGCGGGGATCTATCTGATCAAGATCAAGAAGACGGGGTCGGAACGCTCCTGAGAATCGAATCATCCGCGCAGGTGCACGGTCAGGGCTGGCCCGCTCCTCGGTCCGACGCACGGGCTGATCGAGGCGGATTGACAAGGGTGCTGCTGGTCTGGGACGAGCACGCCTGGGAGGACTACCTCTGGTGGCAGTCGCAGGACCGCAGGGTCCTCAGACGCATCAACCTGCTCCTCAAGGACAATCCAGCGCAACGGCCATGCGGGGTCGGCAAGCCGGAAGCGCTGAAGCACGACTTCGCCGGCTACTGGTCGCGGCGCACCACCGACGAGCACCGACTCGTCTACAAGATCGCCGCGCACGAGATCCGCATCGCCGCCTGCCGCTACCACTACGGATAGGGTCAGCTGGCTGACCGGCGGAAGCGCACGGTCTGGCCCGGCCTGGCCTGCGCGGCCAGCGGCACGTCCCGGGGGTCGACCACACCGATGACGGGGTAGCCGCCGGTGACCGGGTGGTCGGCCAGGAAGATGGTCGGCTGCCCCGAGGGTGGGACCTGCAGGCTGCCGAGGACCATGCCCTCGCTCGGCAGCTCCTGCGTGTCGGAACGTTCGAGTGCCGGGCCTTCCAGCCGGGCGCCGACCCGGTCGGAGTCGGAGCTGAGCCGGTATGCCTGCGCGAACAGGGTGCGCACGGCCTCGTCGGTGAACCAATCGTCCCGAGGGCCCAGCCGCACCCGCAGGACGACCTCGTCGGCGGTCGGCGGGTCGACCGGCGCGGCGTCCACGACCGGGTCGGCCTGCGGCGCCGGCCCGACCGGCAGGACCGTCCCCTCGGTCACCGGCTCCGGCCCCAGGCCCGCCAGCGTGTCCTGCGAGCGAGAGCCCAGGACCGGTGGCACGTCGAGACCGCCGCGCACGGCGAGGTAGCTGCGCAGGCCGACCGGGGGCATACCGAGGGAGAGCTCGGCGCCGTCCGGGAGCCAGTGGACCGCATTCGCCGCGGCGTCGCGACCGTCCACCGCCAAGGGGCAGGGGGCGCCGGTGAGCGCGACGTGCACACCACCGACGGCGCGCACGGTCAGCCCGCCCAGGGTGACTTCCACCGCGGCCGCCCCCTCGTCGTTCCCGAGCAACCGGTTGGCCAGCCGCAGCGAGGGCCGGTCCGCGGCACCGGAGCGGCCGACGCCCAGGGCGGCCAGCCCCGGACGTCCGAGGTCCTGCACGGTGGTCCCGGGCCCGGCGGCCAGCACCTCCAGCGCGGAACCCCCCGACCCGGTCACGCCCCGACCTCCACGAAGCGGACCCGCGTGCCCGGCACGAGCAGCGCCGGCGGGTCGCGCTCGACGTCCCACAGCGTCGCGTCGGTGCGGCCGATGAGCTGCCAGCCGCCGGGGGACTCGCGCGGGTAGATCCCGCCGAATTCCCCGGCCAGCCCGACCGCGCCCGCCGGCACCCGGGTGCGCGGCGTGCTCCGCCGCGGCACGTGCAGCCGGTCGTCCTGGGCGACCAGGTAGCCGAAGCCGGGGGAGAAGCCGCAGAAGGCGACCCGCCACTCCTGCCCGGTATGCGCCTGCACCACCTCGCGCGGGCCCATCCCGGTGTGCTCGGCGACGTCGGCGAGGTCGGCGCCGTCGTAGACCACCGCGATCTCGACGCTGTCGGCCGCCGGCGCCGCACCGGGCTGCAGCGTCGTGAAGCGCACCACCTCGGCCACCGCCCCCGGGTCGGTGAGCGCGGGATCGAGCTGCAGCAGCAGGGTTCGTGCGGCCGGCACGAGGTCGACGACACCGGGCGGCGGAACCTCCTGCAGCGCGGCGTGCATCGCCAGCACCTGCTCCAGGTCGTCCAGCTCGACCAGGAGCCCGGCCTCGCCACAGGGCAGGCAGCGCATACCGGCGCCCTAGCCTTCGACCTCGACGAACGGGCGCAGCCGCACGCCCGCGCCCTCCAGCGCCGAGCGCACCGCCCGGGCGATCGCGACCGCGCCGGGGCTGTCGCCGTGGACGCACAGGGAGGCCGCACGCACCTCGACCTGTGTGCCGTCCACCGCCTCGACGACGCCCTCGGTCGCCAGCCGGACGCAGCGGGCGGCGATCTCGTCGGGGTCGTGCAGGACGGCGCCGGGCTCGCTGCGCGGGACCAGCGTGGCCTCCGGGGTGTAGGCCCGGTCGGCGAAGGCCTCCTCGACGATCCGCAGCCCGGCCTCCTCGGCGCGTCGCAGCCACGCCGAGCCCGGCAGCCCCAGGACGGCGAGTCCGGGGTCGTAGGAGCGCACCGCCTCCACGACCGCGCCCGCCTGCTCCTCGTGGTGCACGATCGCGTTGTAGAGCGCGCCGTGCGGCTTGACGTAGGCCACCCGGGTGCCCTCGACGCGGGCCAGGGCCTCCAGCGCCCCGATCTGGTAGAGCACGTCGTCGACCAGCTCGGCCGGCGGGACGTCGAGGAACCGGCGGCCGAAGCCCGCCAGGTCGCGGTAGCCCACCTGGGCGCCGACCACGACGCCACGGGCCGCTGCGCCGGCGCAGGCCCGGCGCAGCACCCCCGGGTCACCGGCGTGGAAGCCGCAGGCGATGTTGGCGCTGGTGACGACCTCGAGCATCGCCTCGTCGTCGCCGAGGCTCCAGCGACCGAAGCTCTCGCCGAGGTCCGCGTTGAGGTCGATGTGCGTCATGTCTGCCTCACTCCCACAGCTGGGCGATCCCGCCGAGCGACTGCCACGCGAGATAGAGCGTCAGAAGCCACACTGCCAGACCGCACAGGCCCAGCCATAGCGGGTAGCGGTAGCCCTGCAGCAGGTCCTGGCGGCGCAGGGCCACCCACACGATGACGCCGAGTCCGACCGGCAGGATCAGCCCGTTGAGCGCTCCGGCCAGGATGAGCAGCGTGACGGGAGCCTGCCCCAGGGCGACATAGACCACCGTTGACAGCGCGATGAACCCGACGACGACCCAGCCCCGGTGCCGCTGCAGCCAGCCCGAGAAGGTGGCGAGGAAGGACACCGAGGTGTAGGAGGCGCCGATCACGCTGGTGATCCCGGCCGCCCAGAGGATGACCCCGAAGATGATGACCCCGACCTCGCCGAGCGCGGCCTCGAAGGCGGACGCCGGAGGGTTCTCCTCGGACAGGGCGACGCCCCCGGCGACGACGCCGAGCACGGCCAGGAAGAGCAGCCCGCGCATGATGCCCGCGACGACGATGCCGGTGACCGACACCCGGCTGATCTCCCGGACATGCTGCGGCCCGGTGATCCCGGAGTCCACCAACCGGTGGGCGCCGGCATACGTGATGTAGCCGCCGACCGTCCCGCCGATGAGAGTGACGATGACCAGGAAGTCGACCCGGTCCGGACGCACCGTCTGACGCAGCGCCTCGCCCAGCGGGGGATCGGAGGTGATCGCCACCCAGGTGACCATGACGATCATCACCAGCCCGAGCACGACCACGATCCGATCCATGGCCACCCCGGCACGCTTGCTGAGGAAGATGACGATCGCCACCAGCGCTGAGGCGGCGCCGCCGACCCGCGGGTCGAGCCCGAGCATCGCGTTGGCTCCCAGCGCGGTGCCGCCGATGTTGCCGATGTTGAAGACGAGCCCGCCGAAGACGACCAGCGCCGCGAGCAGGTATCCGGCACCCGGGACCACCCGGTTGGCCAGGTCCTGCGCCCGCAGCCCGCTCACCCCGATGACCCGCCACACGTTGAGCTGCACGGCGATGTCGACGATCACCGAGACGAGGATCGCGAACGCGAAGGCCGCACCCAGCTCGGCGGTGAAGACCGTGGTCTGGGTGATGAACCCGGGCCCGATGGCGCTGGTCGCCATGAGGAAGACGGCGCCGAGCAGGGCACCACGTCCCGCCCGGGCGGAGACCGGGGTGCGCGGCGACCCGGTGGACGCTGGTGGTTGCTCCATCTGCTGATCCTCCCCGTGGGAGCGGTCGGTCGCGCCCTCAGCCGGCGTCGGCCGCCTGGGCGGCGACTGCCCGGGCGACGGCGTCGCGGTTCTCGGCGATGGTACGCCGCAGGCTGTTGGAGGCGTCGGTGTGCGCCGCCAGCCAGTCCTCGCTCGCCTGCAGCAGGGCCGGGCTCGCCAGGGCCAGCGGGTAGAAACCGACCGCGAGCGACTCGGCGATGTGGTGCGTGCGCTCGGACCACACCCGGTCGATCACCGCGTGATAGCGCTCGGCATACGGCTCCAGCAGGGCCACGTCGTGCACCCGGCCGAAGCCGAGCGCCATGGCCGCGAGCACCGAGTTCGACAGACCGGCGGTCTCGACCGCGTCGGTCCACGCGCGCTCCTTGGCCTCAGCGGTCGGCAGCGCCGCGCGGGCGCGGGCCGCCTTCTCGTGCCCGGTGGCGGTGTTGTCGCGCTCACGCTCGGCGGCGATCTCCTCCTCGCCCGCCGCGCCGGCCGTGGCCAGCGCGGTGAGCAGCGTCCAGCGCAGGTCCTGGTCGATCGTCAGCCCGGCCAGCTCGCGCTCGCCGTCCAGCAGGGCGTGCACGAGGACGACGTCCTGCTCGGCCTGCGCGAAGGCGGCCCACGCCGTCACCAGCTGCAGCTGGGCGTCGCTGCCGCCGTCGGCGCCCAGCGCGGCCTCGCGCAGCCCGGTCGTCAGCGAGGACACCACCGACTCCCGGTGAGCCGGCGCGGTATACGTGAGCGCGGCAGCGCTGACCTGCTGGATCAGCACCCGGAGCAATGTGGAGTCGGTCTCGCCGGGCAGCGCGGTGAGCACGAGCCGGACGTAGTCGCTGGCCGACATCTCGCCGTCCCGGGTCATGTCCCACGCGGCGCCCAGCACGAGCGCCCGCGCCAGCGAGTCCTCGATCCCCCGGACGTGCTCCAGGGCCGTGGCGAGCGAGCGCTCGTCCAGCCGGATCTTGGCGTAGGCCAGGTCGTCGTCGTTGACCAGCAGCAGGTCCGGCACCGGCTGCCCGACGAGCTCGGCGACCTCGGTGCGCTCGCCGTCCACGTCCAGCTCGACGCGACGGGTCCGGCGCAGCACGCCGTCCACCAGGTCGTAGCAGCCGACCGCGAGGCGGTGCGGCCGCAGGGTCGGGTGCTCCTCCGGCGTGGTCTGCACGAGCGTCAGTGCCGAGATCGTGCCGTCCTGCGCGACCTCGACCTCGGGGCTCAGCGTGTTGACTCCGGCCGTCTCGAGCCAGACCTGGCTCCAGGAGCTCAGGTCGCGCCCGCTGGTCGCCTCCAGCTCCGTGAGCAGGTCGCGCAGCGTGGTGTTGCCCCACGCGTGCTTGGCGAAGTAGGCCCGGAGCCCGTCCCGGAAGGGCTCGCGCCCGACGTAGGCGACGAGCTGCTTGAGCACCGAGGCGCCCTTGGCATACGTGATGCCGTCGAAGTTCACCTCCACCGCGGCGAGGTCGACCATGTCCGCCGCGACCGGGTGGGTCGAGGAGAGCTGGTCCTGCTTGTAGGCCCAGGCCTTCTCCGCGGTGCCGAAGGTCGTCCAGGCGTCCTTCCACCCGGTCGCCTCGGCCTGGGCGGTCGTCGAGGCCCACTCGGCGAAGGACTCGTTGAGCCACAGGTCGTCCCACCAGGTCATCGTCACCAGGTCGCCGAACCACATGTGCGCCAGCTCGTGCAGGATCGTCAGCGCGCGCCGCTCCACGATCGCCTCGGTCACCTTGGACCGGAAGACGTAGTTCTCCACGATGGTGACGCAGCCCGCGTTCTCCATCGCGCCCATGTTGTACTCCGGCGTGAAGATCTGGTCGTACTTGCTGAACGGGTAGGCGCAGTCGAACTCCTCCTCGAAGAAGGCGAAGCCCTTCTTGGTGACGTCGAGGATGTTGTCCGCGTCCAGGTGCGGGGTGAGGCTCTTGCGGCAGAAGACCCCGAGCGGGATCTCGCCGGCCCGGGTGCTCACGCTGTCGCGGACCACGTCGTAGGGCCCGGCCACCAGGGCGGTGATGTAGGAGGAGATGCGCGGCGTCACCGGGAAGGCCCAGGTCGCGGCCCCGCGGTCGTCGTTCTGCCCGTCCGTGCCGTCGGCGACCGCCGTGGGCTCCGGGGTCGGCTCGTTGGAGATGACCTGCCAGTGGGCCGGCGCGGTGACCGTGAAGGCGAAGGTGGCCTTGAGGTCGGGCTGCTCGAAGACGGCATACATCCGGCGGCTGTCGGGGACCTCGAACTGGGTGTAGAGGTAGACCTCGCCGTCCGCCGGGTCGACGAAGCGGTGCAGGCCCTCGCCGGTGTTCATGTAGGTCCCGGTCGCCTCGACGACGAGCTCGTTGCTCTCCTTGAGCTCGGGCAGCGCGATCCGGGAGTCCACCCAGGCGGTGGCCGGGTCGAGCTCGGTGCCGTTGAGCACGACCCGCTCCACCGAGGCGCCGACGAAGTCGATCCACGTCGACTCGCCCGGGCTGGTGCAGGTGAACCTGACGGTGCTGCTCGTCGCGAAGGTCTCCGCGCCCCGGGTGAGGTCCAGGGCCACGTCGTAGGACTCGCAGCGGACGAGCGCGGCCCGGGCGGCCGCCTCGTCACGGGTCAGGTTGGTGCCGGGCATGCAGAGGTCTCCTCGTCGAGCGTCGGGTCCGCAGGTGCGGTCAGGGTATGCCGTGACACGATGGTCGCATGACGCATCACGAGTCCTCTGCCCAGTGCGCCACAGGTCGGACCACCCACGCCGAGATGTTCTTCGACCCGGCCTGCCCGTGGGCCTGGATGACCTCCCGGTGGCTCATGGAGGCGGCTCAGGTCCGCGACCTGGAGATCACCTGGTCCGTGATGAGCCTGTCGGTGCTCAACGAGGGGCGCGACCTCGACGAGGGCTACCGCGAGATGCTCGACCGCGCCTGGGGCCCGGTCCGCACGATCATCGCGGCCACCGCCGACCTGCCCGCGGCCGAGGCCAACGAGATGCGCAAGAAGATGTACGACGCCTACGGCCAGCGGATCCACCTCGACGGACGCGGCAGCGAGGACCTCGACGCCATCACCACCGAGGTGGTCGAGGAGCTCGGGCTGGACGCCTCGCTCGCTCAGGCCGGCGGCTCGGAGGAGCACGACGAGGCGCTGCGCGCCAGCCACCAGCGGGCCATCGACCTCGTCGGCGACGACGTCGGCACGCCGGTCGTCTCGGTCGAGGACGTCGCCTTCTTCGGGCCCGTCGTCACACCCGCCCCCAAGGGCGAGGCCGCCGGCAAGCTCTGGGACGGCTGCCTGCTCGTCGCCGCGACCCCGGGCTTCTACGAGATCAAGCGGACCCGCTCGGTGGGTCCGGACTTCAGCTGAGGGAGAGCGCCGTGCGGGTTCACATCGGCGGCGACCACGCCGCCTACGAGATGCAGCGCGACCTGGTGACCTGGCTCGGTGAGCAGGGTCACGAGGTCGTCGACCACGGGCCGGTCGACCACGACCCGCAGGACGACTACCCGGTCTTCGTGCTGCGCGCCGCCGAGGCGGTCGCCGCGGACCCGGGGTCGCTCGGGATCGTGCTGGGCGGGTCGGGCAACGGTGAGCAGATGGCCGCCAACAAGGTGGCCGGCATCCGCGCGGCGCTCGCCTACGACCCCGAGCTGGCACGCCTCACCCGCGAGCACAACGATGCGCAGGTCGTCTCCCTCGGCGCGCGGATGCATACCCTCGAGGAGGGGCGCGCCATCGTCGAGGCCTTCCTGGCCACCCCCTTCTCGGGCGACGACCGGCACCAGCGCCGGATCGACATGATGCGCGCCTACGAGAGCGACGGGACGCTCCCGCCGCTGCCCTGACGCCGCACGACGAAGCCCCCGCCCGGATCGACCGGGCGGGGGCTTCGCAGGCTCAGCTCACGCTCAGGCGTTGTTGTCGCCCTCGCCGTTGCCCTCGCCCTCGACGCCACCGAACTGGTCGGCGCGGTCGTTGGCGAAGTCCTGGGCCTTGTCGACCTGCTCGGAGTGCTTGCCGCCGGTCTTGTCGTCGACGAAGTCGCCAGCCTGCTCGACGCCCTGGTCGACCTTCTCGTCGTGCTGACCGGCCATGTCCTTGGCCTTGTCCATGAAGCCCATGACGAGACTCCTTCCCATCGGGTCCGGCGCCCCGGTCGGGGCGCCTTTCTTGCGGGACCACGCAACCACATCCCCCCGGGGCTGTCGACCCGGGCGCGATGCCCGGGCGCGTCGCGGTCGAGGACCGGTCGGCGCCCGGGCGGGTGTCGGCGGGCTCGGACACAATGGGCGCGTGAGCCGCAGATGGGTGCTGCACGTCGACATGGACCAGTTCCTGGCCGCCGTGGAGATCTTGCGCCGTCCCGAGCTGGCGGGGTGCCCCGTGGTCGTCGGCGGACGCGGCGACCCGACCGAGCGCGCGGTGGTCTCGACCGCGTCCTACGAGGCGCGCGAGCACGGCGTCCGCTCCGGTATGCCGCTGCGCGTCGCCGCGCGCCGGTGCCCCGACGCGGTCTTCCTGCCGGTGGACTTCCCGGTCTACGAGGACGCCTCCGAGCAGGTCATGGACACGCTGCGGGCGTGGCCGGGCGCGGTGGTGCAGGTGCTCGGGTGGGACGAGGCCTTCGTCGGGGTCGAGACCGACGACGTCGAGGCCGTGGCCGCCGGGGTGCAGGCGGCGGTGCTGGAGCGCACCGGGCTGCACTGCTCGATCGGCATCGGTGACAGCCTCGTGCGGGCCAAGACCGCGACCGACTTCGGCAAGCCGCGCGGCACCTGCGTCCTCACCCGTGAGACCTGGCTCGAGGTGATGGGACCACGCCCGACGACGGCGCTGTGGGGCGTCGGCAAGCGCATCGCCGCGCGCCTGGAGCAGGTCGGTCTGACCACGGTGGCGGAGCTGGCCGGGGCCGACGACGCGGTGCTGGCCGCGGAGTTCGGCCCGACCAACGGGCCGCGACTCTCCGAGCTGGGCCGGGGCGGGGGAGCAGACTGGCCGGACGACTCGCCCTGGGTGCCGCGGGCGCGGGGCCGCGAGACGACATACCAGCAGGACCTCGTGACCCCCGAGGAGGTGCGCGAGGCCCTGCGCGAGCTCGCGGCGCGGGTCGTCGAGGACGTCGCCTCGGAGGGCCGGCCGGTGCAGCGCGTCTTCCTCAAGGTGCGCTTCGTGCCCTTCTTCACCTACCACCGGGGTCGCAAGCTGCCGGAGCCGACCACCGACCCCGACGTGCTCGCGGCCACCGCCTTCGAGCTCTACCAGCGCCTCGCGGACGAGCGACCGGTGCGGCTGCTGGGGGTGCGCGGCGAGATGGTGCCCCCGCCGGGCGGGTACTGAGCAGCTGTGGTCCGATGGTGCCCATGAAGATCGGCATCATCATCGGGTCCATCCGCGAGGGCCGCAAGGGCGAGAGCGTGGCCCGCTGGGTCCACGACCAGGCACAGCAGCGCGACGGCGGCACCGACTACGAGCTCATCGACCTCAAGACCTTCGGGGTGCCGCTGCTGGAGTGGGAGAAGGTGCCCGGCGGCGTCAAGAAGCAGTACCCGCACGAGTCCGTGCACGCCTGGAGCGCCGCCATCGACGCCTGCGACGGCTTCGTCGTGGTGACGCCGGAGTACAACCACTCGGTCCCGGGCGGCCTCAAGAACGCCACCGACTGGCTCTACCCGGAGTGGCAGGGCAAGGCGGCCGGGTTGGTCGGCTACGGGTCCGAGGGCGGTGTCCGGGCCATCGAGCACTGGCGGCTGATCCTGGCGAACTACAGCATGGTCGTGGTCCGGCAGCAGGTGTCGTTGTCGACCTTCGACGAGTTCGACGGGGGCGAGGTGGCGCCCAACGAGCGCCGGCCCGAAGAGCTCGGGACCCTGCTGGACCAGGTCGAGGAGGCCGCGGCCCGCCAGCGGTCCTGACTCCCCGCGGGTCCGGTCCCACGGACCGGGCGGTCCTGCAGGGCGTCAGAAAATGCGTGTCGCCGCGTCGGCTGCGAGCAGGAAACCGATGATGCCGATGACCCACCACACGGCGCCACCTGCACGGGCTGCCAGCCAGGCGGAGAGGCGGCGCAGCGTCGGCTCGGCCCTCTGGTGAAGGCTGAGTCGGACGAGGAGCAGGAGCAGCGCGGGCAGCGCCATGACCATCACGTAGCCGGCAAGGACGCCGAGGCGGCCACCGGGCCCGAGGTCGCTGGTGCTGATGAGGGCGACGGCTCCGAGGTAGGGGACCATGCTGGCGGCCTCGATCAGCCCGGCGACGAGCGCGACCCCGATCACCGTCGACACCTTGCCCTCGGAGGTGGCGATGGCGTCCGCCCAGGTCTGCGCCCGTGGCGGTGCACCCTCGGCCTTGCGCCGAGCAGCGGCCCGCTTGGCCCACGCAGTATCTGGCCAGAAGCTGACGAGCAGGAGACCGACCCCCGTCGCCAGCTGCAGGTGGTCCGCACCTGGGGTGCCCGAGAGGTCGGCTGCCAGGTCGCCGAGCAGGTCGGCGCCGGTCAGCAGGGCCACGCCGAGTGCGAGGTAGAACAGGCTGATCGTGGTCAGGTAGATGAGGACCCGGCTCGCACTCACCCTGGGGTGCACGAGCATCAGGAGGGGGAGCACCAACGTGCCCACGCTCGTGCTGTCGACCAGCGCCAGTCCGACAAGTGCCAGGAGCGCGCCCGGTGCCATGATTTTCCCTTCCTGATACAGCTGTATCGGATCACCCCAGCATCTCTTCCCAATACACCTGTGTCAAGATGGCTCATGCCCAAGGTCGTGGATCACGAGCAGCGGCGGCGGCAGATCGCCGACGCGATGTGGCGGGTCATCGCCCGCGAGGGCATGGCGGCTGCCAGTGCGCGCTCGGTCGCGGCCGAGGGCGCCTGGTCGCTCGGAGCCGTGCGGTACTACTTCACCAGCCAGGACGAGCTGTTGCGATTCGCCATCGACCAGATGATCGAGGGGGTGACGGCGCGGGTGCGCCACCAGTGGCGCACCGGGTCGCCGGGGGAGGAGCGGTGCCGGCGGGTCTTGGAGGAGCTGCTCCCGTTCGACGAACGTCGCACGGGCGAGGTGCGGGTCTGGCTGGCGGCCCTGGTGCAGTCACAGGTCGACCCCTCTCTCACCGATCTCTGTCAGGCGGGGTGGCGGGGCACCCGACTGGTCTGCCGAGGGGTCGTGGCCGAAGTCCGAGGCGAGGACAGGCTCTTCGCCCAGGTGGTGGCGGACCCCGACCATCCCCTACCCCCGAAGCTCGAGAAGGCCGCCGAGCTCCTGCATACCGTGGTCGACGGGCTGACCCTGCAGGCATCGACCATACCGGACGCCGTGGACGAGCGAGAGGTCCGACGCCAGCTGAGTCGCTACGTCTCGGCCGTGCGCACCGGTGAGTGGAGCGGGTGACGGGAATCGAACCCGCGTAGCCAGTTTGGAAGACTGGGGCTCTACCATTGAGCTACACCCGCGCGACCCCGCGTGAGGCGTGTCCCGCCGGGCCGAGGAGATAGTCTAGACCCTTGCCCGCGGCGTCCGTGACGCCGTCCGACGACGGGGTATGGCGCAGCTTGGTAGCGCGTCCGCTTTGGGAGCGGAAGGCCGCCGGTTCGAATCCGGCTACCCCGACCACCTAGCATGGTGCTGATCCGCGTGCTCGCCGCGGGCTGTTCGCACGCCCGGCGAGAGACGACATACCCCCGACATGACAACGGAGCAACCTGCAGTGAAGAGCGCTGTCGAGACCCTGACCCCGACCCGGGTCAAGCTGACCGTCGAGGTCCCCGCCGCCGACCTCCAGCCCAAGCTGGATGCCGCCTACAAGAGCATCGGCGCCAACGTGCAGATCCCGGGCTTCCGCAAGGGCAAGGTGCCGAACCGGATCATCGACCAGCGCTTCGGCCGCGGCGCCGTGGTGCAGGAGGCTGTCAACGACGCCCTGCCGGAGTACTACACCCAGGCGATGACCGAGAACGACCTCACTCCGCTCTCGCAGCCCGAGGTCAACCTCACCACGCTGCCGATGGAGGAGGGCCAGGACCTCGCCTTCGAGGCGGAGGTCGACATCGTCCCGCAGTTCGAGCTGCCCGACTTCTCCGGCATCGAGGTCGTCGTCGACCCGGTCCAGGCGTCCGAGGAGGACGTGCAGACCCGGATCGACAACCTGCGCGAGCGTTTTGGCACCCTCAAGCCGATCAAGCGCAAGGCCAAGACCGGCGACCACCTGACGATCGACCTGTCCGCAAAGATCGGCGAGGAGGAGATCGACTCGGTGACCGGCGTCTCCTACGAGATCGGCTCCGGCACGATGCTGGACGGGCTGGACACCGCGCTGCGCGGAACCAAGGCCGGCGACACCGTCGAGTTCAGCTCGCCGCTGGCCGGTGGTGACCGCAAGGGCGAGAACGCCGACGTCACCGTCACCGTGCAGGCCGCCAAGGAGCGCGAGCTGCCCGAGCTGGACGACGAGTTCGCCCAGCTGGCCAGCCAGTTCGACACGATGGACGAGCTGCGCGAGGACCTCGCCAAGCAGGCCGAGCAGGGCGCCCGCTTCGAGCAGGGCGTCGGCGCCCGCGACAAGGTGCTGGAGGCCATGCTCGGCATGGTCGAGATCCCGGTGCCCGAGAGCCTCGTCGAGGCCGAGGTGCACCGTCACCTCGAGGGCGAGGAGCGGCTCGAGGACGACGAGCACCGCGCCGAGGTCACCGAGTCCACGATCAAGGCGATGCAGACGCAGTTCCTGCTCGACGCGCTGGTCAAGCGGGACGAGGTCGAGGTCGACCAGGGCGAGCTCATCGAGTACATCATGATGACCGCGCAGCAGTACGGCATGAACGCCCAGCAGTTCGCGCAGCAGATCGACCAGCAGAACCAGGTGCCCGCGATGGTCGCCGAGGTCGGTCGCCGCAAGGCGCTCGCGAACGTCCTGGAGCAGGCGAAGGTCACCGACACCGACGGGAACGTCGTCGACCTCGACGCGATCGAGGGTGACGACGAGGACGACGAGGCGGCCGAGGAGGTCGGGCCGGGCGACCAGGTCGTGGAGGCCGGCCACGAGGTCGTCGAGGCCGAGGAGACCGAGGACGCCGCCAAGGCCTGACCCACCACGCACGGTGCGCGACTGCACCGGGTATGCCGCCCAGCAGGGCGAGTTCACGGCATACCCGGTGCAGTCGCGTTTTCTGTGGCCCGGGCCGCGCTGCTGGTCGCCCCGGCCGACGCCTTGGCCTCCCACCACACCGCCGCCGAGCTCTGGGGCGGTGTCGTCCCGCACGCGGTGCGCCCGCACGTCAGCGTGCCGACCGGGCGGGCGCGGTCGGCCCGGGAGGACCTCGTCGTGCACGCCTCGTCGCGGCAGCCGGTGGTCTTCCGGGGCCTGCGGGTCACGACGCCGTTGGACACCTTCCTCGACTGCGCACGGGTACTCGATCTCGTCGACCTGGTGGTGCTGGGCGACAGCCCGGTCGGCAGGCGCCGGGTCACGCCCGAGCAGCTGCGGCAGGGGGCGCAGGAAGCGACCGGCCGGGGCGCCCGCCTCGCCCGCCGTGCCGCCGGCCTCGTCCGGGCGGGCGTGGACTCACCCATGGAGACCCGGGCGCGGATGCTCCGCGTGCTCGCGGGCCTTCCCGAGCTCGAGACCGACATCCGCTTCCACGACGAGAGCGGTGACCTGCTGCGTCGGCTCGACGCGGGGGACCGGGCGACGCGGACCGCGGTGGAGTACGACGGACGGCACCACATCGAGCGGGAGGGCGGCCGCGGTGGTCGAGAGAGGTCAGCGCTGCAGGGCCTCGGCGCGCTCGGGCGCCCGGACCGAGGGCTGCGGGGCGCGCTGCTCGTGCAGCGACAGCGCGACGACGGTCGCGACGACCAGCGCCATCCCCAGCCACTGGGTCGGCTCAGGGCGGCTGCCGAACGCGATCACCCCGATGAGGGCGGCGGTGAGCGGGAAGGTCAGCTCGGCGAGAGTCGCCCGGGAGGCCGGGGTATGCCGCAGCGCCCGGTAGTAGAGCGTCATCGCCGCGAGCCCGGGCAGCAGCGCGAGCGCCGCGATCGAGGGCGCGGCGGAGAGCGGGACGGCCAACGGGGTGCCGGTGAAGCCGGCGATGATCGCCAGTGTCACCAGGCCGACAGCGAAGCGCAGGGCCGTCAGGTCCACGAAGCGCAGCTCCGCGCTCGCCGCCCGGCCGAGCACCGTCCCACCCGCCCACAGCGCCGCGGCGCCGAGCGCGAGCAGCGCGGCCTGCGCCGAGCTCACCGTGACGGCCAGCGGGTCGGCGAAGGTCATCAGCCACGCGCCGACGACGGCGGGCGCGAGGAAGAGCAGGTAGGACCGGCGCAGCCGCTCCCCGAGCAGGACCGCGGCGAGCGCCAGCGCGATGAAGGGCTGCAGCTTCTGCAGGACCTGCGGGGTGATGGGGTCGCCGAGGCGGAAGGCAGCGGTGAACAACGTCGTGGCCAGCGCCGAGCTGCCGGCGCCGATGACGAGCACCGAGACCTGGGTGCGCAGGCTCGCGGCGCGCCAGCGGCGGACCGCGGGGACCAGCCACGGCAGCAGGAGCAGGGTCAGCATGGCGTGCTCCCAGAAGACGATGGCGAGCGAGGGCAGCTCCTGCGCCAGCGGGCCGCGCCAGAGCGCGGACAGGCCCCACAGCGAGGCAGCCAGGGCGACCAGCCAGGTGCGGTCGGCGCGAAGGGTGTCGGTCACGCGGACAGCCTCGCACGGCTGGGACGGTGCCCACCGTGCGGCCGGTCGGCGCAGACCGCGCGGCCGGTCGGGGGAGGGGGCGAGGCGGCAGTGCGCTCAGGGCGAACACGGCGCCCGCGGGGGAGTTTCGCGACGGGGGCGGACGTTAGGGTCGATGACAAGCACAGGTGCCGCACGGCATACCCCGGACGAAGCGAGGGAAAGCAGCGCATGACCGACATCACGATGGCCGAGAGCACCGCGCCGGCGGGTCTCGACGACCAGATCTACAACCGGCTCCTCAAGGAGCGCATCATCTTCCTGGGCTCGGAGGTGCGCGACGACAACGCCAACGCGATCTGCGCCCAGCTGCTGCTCCTGGCCGCCGAGGACCCGGAGAAGGACATCTGGCTCTACATCAACTCCCCGGGCGGCTCGGTGACCGCGGGCATGGCGATCTTCGACACCATGCAGTGGATCCCCAACGACGTCGCCACGGTGGCGATGGGCCTGGCCGCCTCGATGGGGCAGTTCCTCCTCTCCGCCGGCGCCCCCGGCAAGCGGTATGCCACCCCGCACGCCCGCGTCATGATGCACCAGCCCTCGGGCGGCATCGGCGGCACCGCCTCCGACATCAAGATCCAGGCCGAGCAGATGCTGCACATCAAGCAGCAGATGGCCGAGCTGATCGCCGAGCACACCGGGCAGAGCGTGGAGCAGATCACCACCGACTCCGACCGCGACCGCTGGTTCACCGCGGCCGAGGCCAAGGAGTACGGCTTCGTCGACCACGTCTACGAGCGCTCCGACGACGCGCCGTCGTCCCCCACCTCCTGACCGGCCACCCCAGCGAGAAGAGAGCTGACCCCATGACCTTCCCCCAGCAGAGCCCGTACGTTGGTGGCGCCTGGAGCGGCACCCCGCAGCAGCCCGGCGGTGGCCTGGCCCGTCCGCTGGCTCCGAGCAGCCGCTACATCCTGCCGCAGTTCGAGGAGCGCACCTCCTACGGCACCAAGCGCCAGGATCCCTACACCAAGCTGTTCGAGGACCGGATCATCTTCCTCGGCGTCCAGGTCGACGACGCCTCGGCCGACGACATCATCGCCCAGCTCATCGTGCTGGAGAGCCAGGACCCGGACCGCGACATCCTCATGTACATCAACAGCCCCGGCGGCTCGTTCACCGCGCTGACGGCGATCTACGACACGATGCAGTACATCAAGCCGGACGTGCAGACCTTCGTCATCGGCCAGGCCGCCTCGGCGGCCGCGGTGCTGCTGGCGGCCGGCGCGCCGGGCAAGCGCTTCGCGCTGCCCAACGCGCGGGTGCTCATCCACCAGCCGGCGCTCGCCGGCGGCGACTACGGCCAGGCCTCGGACATCGAGATCCAGGCCAACGAGGTGCTGCGGATGCGGACCTGGCTCGAGGAGACCTGGGCCAAGCACTCCGGCCGCAGCGCCGAGCAGGTCCAGAAGGACATCGAGCGCGACAAGATCCTTACCGCCGCGGAGGCCAAGGAGTACGGCCTCGTCGACGAGGTGCTCGCCTCGCGCAAGGCGTCGCTGGACGACTGAGGCCACCCGGCGCCGGGCATACCCCGGTCCGCCGGTTGCCGACCCCGGAGCCCGTCACCCCTCGTGGGGGCGGGCTCCCGTCGTCCCCGGGCGCGCCGGGTCCGGCACCGCGCCGTGAGCAGGTAGGTTCACCCAGCGTGGCGCGGGTGCTGGGCTGGGTGCAACGGGGGCTGGGCCTGCTGCTGCTCGTCGTGGCGGTGTGCGCCGTGGTCGCGCCCGTCACCAGCTGGTTCGTCATGCCCGGCGGGCTGGTGTGGGTGGTGACCGCACTCCTGCTCGGGCTCTGGTGGCTGGGTCGCGGCCGGCTCGGACCCGTGGCCGCCGCGGTGCAGCGCCGCCCGCGGCTGGTGGTCGGGCTCGGTGCCGCGGCCGGTGGCCTGCTCGTGCTGGGCCACCTTCCCCTCGCCCAGATCGACTTCGGCTGGGACGCCCGCCAGGTGGTCTGGGGCGTCGAGGAGCTCGTGGGCGGGGAGCCGCTCACGCAGGGGCGCGAAAACTACTTCTCCAAGTACCCCAACAACATCCCCGTCCTGGCCCTCTTCACCCCCGGGGCCCTGCTCGGCGACCAGCTCGGTCTCCCGCCCGTGACGTCCATGCTGCTCCTCCAGGGCGTCGGGGTCGGGGTCGTCGTCTGGTGCCTGGGGGCCACGATGGTGCTGCTCGATCGACCGGACTCGGTGCTGCCCGTGCAGGCCCTGGCGACGGTGCTGCTGGGCCTCAACGCGCAGACCGCCATCCCCTACTCCGACGTGCCGGCCGCGACCTTCGTGGCGGTGTGCCTCTGGGCCGCGGTGCGTGCCGACGTGACCCGGCGTCGGCGCTGGTGGGCCGTCGCCCTCCCCGCCCTCGTCGTCGCGGTCTCGATCAAGGTGTATGCCGTCGCGTTCGCCTGCGGGGCGCTCGCCCTCGTCCCCGAGCTGGTGCGCCGACGGGGCGCGAGGAGTGCCGTGGCCGCCGTCCTGGCCGGTGCGCTGGCCCTGGGGGTGGGTGTCGCGGCGACCACGTCGGCGGCGGCGCGGCTGACGCAGCTGCCGTCGGAGCGGCTGGAGCAGGTCCAGCAGCCCTACCCGGTGGAGCATTTCCTGGCGATGGGCACCTACGACTCGCAGGACCCGTCGCCGACCCGCGTCTACGGTGGCTGGAACTGGGAGCACGCGTCGACCATGAAGCATCAGCCCGACCAGGAGCTGCGGCAGCAGATCTCCCGCGACAAGATTCGCACCCAGGTCCTGGAGCGGGGCGTGGTCGGCAACCTGACCTTCACCTCCCGCAAGATCGCCTGGGTCTGGGGCGACGGCACCTTCTGGGCCCACGGGGAGGGCGTCGACCGGGACGAGCCCGGCCTCCTCGGAAGCCGGTGGAGCGCGCTGCAGTCCTGGTTCGTCGGCTCCGGCGAGCCCTACCGTCAGGTGGTGGCCCCCGCGCTGCACGGCCTCTGGGTGGCGACGCTGCTCGTGACCGGGGTCGGGCTCTGGCGCGTCCGGAGCGGTCCCTGGGTGGCCGCCTGCTCGGTCAGCCTGCTCGCGCTGACGGGCTACCTCGCGCTGTTCGAGGCCCGCCCGCGCTACCTGGTGGCCCTGCTCCCGGTCCTGCTCGTGCTGACCGGTCTCACGGCGGGAGCTCCCCCGGAGCGGGGTTCCGCTGACAGCGGATCGCGGGCCCAACACGCGGATCGCGCCGGGAAAACCGTGCCGAAACCCGGCTCGGCAAGGTAGCGTCGTGCAGACAGGGCGACCCCGGGTCGCCCGGACCACGGTGAGGACGCAGCGGTAGGAAGGACGACCACGTGGCACGGATGGGCGAGAGCAGCGAGCTGCTGAAGTGCTCTTTCTGCGGGAAGAGCCAGAAGCAGGTCAAGAAGCTGATCGCCGGGCCCGGCGTCTACATCTGCGACGAGTGCATCGACCTGTGCAACGAGATCATCGAGGAGGAGCTGGCGGAGTCCAGCGACCTGGGGCTGGGCCAGCTGCCCAAGCCGCGGGAGATCTTCGACTTCCTGCAGAACTACGTCGTGGGCCAGGACCCGGCCAAGCGCGCCCTGGCCGTCGCGGTCTACAACCACTACAAGCGCATCCAGGCCGGTGAGGGCAAGGGCAGCGCCGACGAGAACGTCGACATCGCCAAGTCCAACATCCTGCTCATCGGGCCCACGGGCTGCGGCAAGACCTACCTGGCGCAGACCCTGGCCCGGATGCTCAACGTCCCCTTCGCGATCGCCGACGCGACCGCGCTCACCGAGGCGGGGTATGTCGGTGAGGACGTCGAGAACATCCTGCTCAAGCTCATCCAGGCCGCCGACTTCGACGTGAAGAAGGCCGAGACCGGGATCATCTACATCGACGAGATCGACAAGATCGCGCGCAAGAGCGAGAACCCCTCGATCACCCGGGACGTGTCCGGCGAGGGCGTGCAGCAGGCGCTGCTGAAGATCCTCGAGGGGACGGTCGCCAGCGTGCCGCCGCAGGGCGGCCGCAAGCACCCGCACCAGGAGTTCATCCAGATCGACACCGGCAACGTGCTCTTCATCGTCGGCGGCGCCTTCGCCGGGATGGAGAAGATCATCGAGTCGCGCACCGGCAAGCAGGGGCTGGGCTTCGGTGCCGAGCTGAAATCCGCCAAGGACGTGGGGGAGCACTTCGGCGACGTCCTGCCCGAGGACCTCATGAAGTTCGGGCTGATCCCGGAGTTCATCGGTCGGCTGCCGGTCATCACCACAGTGTCCCCGCTGGACCGGGACGCCCTGGTCAACATCCTCACCGAGCCGCGCAACGCGCTGGTGAAGCAGTACCAGAAGATGTTCGAGATCGACGGCGTCGAGCTCGAGTTCGCCGACGAGGCGCTGGAGGCCATCGCCGACCAAGCGTTGCTGCGCGGCACCGGCGCCCGCGGCCTGCGCGCGATCCTGGAGGAGGTCCTCCTCCCGGTGATGTTCGACGTGCCCTCCGACGACGAGATCGCCAAGGTCGTCATCTCCCGCGAGGTCGTGCAGGAGAACGTCAACCCGACGATCGTGCGCCGGGACGTCGCCCCCCGCAAGCGGCAGCAGCGCAAGGAGAGCGCCTGAGCGCTGGCCGTGCGCCGGGGGACCCGGTCAGCCCAGTCGTTCCAGACCGACCCGCAGCACGAAGACCGCGGCGGCCACGCTCACCAGGCCCAGGCTGACGCTGGCCACGACGAAGGCCACCCCGTCCGAGGCGATGGTGTCGTCGTGGTGCAGCCGGAGGTGGTCGCGACGGTAGCGCCCGGTGGCCCGGTGGTAGGCCCACCCGGCACCGAGGACCACCAGCCCGCCCACCAGGGCCGCCGTCGCCAGCCCGAGGTATAAACCGGTGAAGCGGGCGATCCCGGCACCGATGACGGCGAGCGCCAGGCACGTGCGGCGCCAGGCCAGCAGCGTGCGCTCCGGCTGCAGCCCCGGGTCGTAGGCAGGAGCGCTCACACCAGCAGCCCGATCGCGACGAGCAGGATCGCCAGGAGCAGCCCGACGGCGATGAACAAGCCGATGGTCAGCGGGGGCAGGGCGCGCCCCTCGCGCATCGCCCGCTCCACCCGGAACCACCCCACCCAGGCCTGCAGCGAGGCCAGCATGCCGAGGACCACGAAGACCGCGGAGGCCGCGAGCCGGAAGCCGGGGTCGACCGGCACCGGCAGCGCCTCCAGCGCCACGCCTGCCGCCAGGAAGGCCAGCGCGGTGCGGATCCAGGCGAGGAAGGTGCGCTCGTTGGCCAGGCTGAACCGGGGGTCCGGCTCCGAGCCGCGGGCGTACACCGACCGGGGCAGGCGGGTCGCCGACCGGCGCTCACTCATCCGGGCCCGCTCCGATCGGCTCGTCGCTCACGCGGACCAGCATAGGCAGGGACCTCATCCGTCCTGCTGGCGCTCACGTAGCCGCAGATAGCCCCCGAGCGTCAGCGCGAGCAGGGCCAGCCCGAGGATGCCGGGGACCGGACCGCCGGTCGCGGCACCGGTCGTCACGAGGGCGGCGAGCGCCCAGACGACCGTGGTGACGAGGGCGACGACCGCGCTATGCAGGGCATACCGCCGCAGCACGGTGGGCGGCAGGGTCGCCTGCGGGGGCACCGACGCGGCCAGCGAGGCGCTCGCGTGCACGACGAGCAGGCTCCACGTGGCGGGCAGCAGGGCCCAGTGCCACGGGCCGTCGACCCCCGCCCACCAGCTGGCGATGGCCCAGACGAGGAAGACGGCGGGCATGATGCCGTTCGGCTGGACCACGACGAGCAGGCCCAGGAGCACGGTGCCGACCCAGGCGACCGGCCCGCCGCCGCCCGCGGCCGCCTGGGAGAGGGCGAAGCCGAGGGCTCCCAGGACCGCCAGGAGCCGCACCCGCCGGTGGCTGGGGGTGGCGGTGCGCAGGTTGACCCAGTGCTCGCGCAGCTCGCCCACGGCTACACCCCCGCCCCGCGCCGCCGGTGCGACAACTCGCGCAGCACGACGTCCAGGCTGCCGGGGCCCAGCCACGGCACGACCGCCACGCCCTGGCGCCTGATCGCCCGGATCTCCCGCTCCCGCTCCAGCATCCGGATCCGCCAGGCGGTGCGGGCGAGCGGGTCGCGGTCGGCGCTCGGGACCACACCCGCGCCGCCCTCGACCAGCGCGTCCACCACGACGACCGACAGGCCGCGGGCGGCCAGCGTCGCGGCCTGGGTGAGCGCGTCGGGCGAGACGAGGGCCGAGATCATGACGACGAGCGTGCCCGAGCCCACCCCGAGGTGGACCCTGCGCGGGTCGGTCTCGTCGTCCACGGCCGGCTGGATCCGGCTCAGGGTGTCCAGGATGCGCACACCGTGCCGCCGGCCCGTTCCCACCGGGACCGTGAGCGGGGTGCGGGCGGACAGCACCCGCAGGCTCACCCGGTCGCCCTGCTGCAGGAAGTGCTCGCCGACGGCGGCCGCGGCACGAACCGAGCGGTCCAGCGAGCTGGGCGTGCCCGTCAGCCCACCGGAACGGCCGAGGTCGTAGTGCGCGTCCACGAGCACGGCCACGTGGGTGTCCTGGTCGGCGTAGCTCGAGGTCACGTGCAGCTCCCCGGTGCGGCTGGACCGCGGCCAGTGGATGCGGCGCAGTCGGTCGCCCACCTGGAAGGGCCGGATCGTGGCGAACTCGCTGCCGTCGCCCGGGCGGGTGGAACGGTGCATCCCGACCAGGCCGCGAGGGTGCGGCGCCGGGGCCGAGGTGTCGAAGGCGGCGGGCTGGGGCAGCACCCGCAGGCCCTGGGCCCCGACCGAGATCGGCCCCCAGCGGTAGGACCCCCAGGCGCTGCTGGCCGCCACCTGCATGGGCCCGATCCGGCGCACGCCCCACCGGGTGACCCGCAGCCCGACGAGCAGCCGTCGCCGGCCCTGCACGAGCGACCCCTCGGCGTCGACGACGGTGGCCGTGCGCTGGACCGGGAGGTCGTCGCTGTCCAACGCCGCGCGCATCCGCTCCTGGGCCACGGCCTCCACGAAGGGGCGGGGGTCAACGCCGCGCACAGGACGTGGGCGCCCTCGACCGGCTCGAGGTCGGCGACCGCCAGCGCCTGGTCGCCCTCGCGCACCTGAGCGTGCGACAGGGCGAAGCGGTGGTCCGGCCGGTCGGCGGGGCGCGTCGCCAGGCTCCAGGCGAGGACGACCACGAGCGGGCTGAGCAGCACGAGCAGGTCCGGGCGGCGCCACAGCAGCGCCACCGGGGCGACCAGCAGCACGGCCACGAGGCAGCGGGCGAAGGCGTGCGTCGGGCGCCAGGCGTCGGCCCGCTCGGTGAGCGACATCAGGCCTGCGTGCCGACGTCGCCGTCGCCGTGGCTGGGTCCGGTGCCGTCGTCCACGGTGGAGGCCCCGGTGCGAGAGCCGGGGACCGGCACCTGGCCCAGCGCGGCGGTCACGACGGCGGCGCCTCCGGTGTCCGACATCCACAGCTCGGGCTTGATCGAGATGCGGTGGTCCAGCACCGCGTGCGCGACCGCCTTGACGTCCTCCGGGGTGAGGTAGTCGCGGCCGCGGATGACGGCATACGCCCGCGCGGTGAGCATGAGCGCGAGCGAGCCGCGGGGAGAGGCCCCGACGAGGACGGCACGGTGCCGGCGCGTCGCCGAGGCCAGCTCGACGCAGTAGCGGGAGATGTCGTCCTCGACCGGGACGCGCTCGATCGCCTCCTGCATCGCGGCCAGCCCGGCGGCGTCCGTGACCGGCTCCAGCCGCTGGTCCTCGGTCTGCCGAGAGACGCGACGGCGCAGCACGTCCCACTCCTCCTCGGGCGAGGGGTAGCCGAAGGAGACCCGGGCCAGGAAGCGGTCGAGCTGGGCCTCGGGGAGCGGGTAGGTGCCCTCGTACTCCACCGGGTTGGCGGTGGCGAGGACGTGGAACGGCTGCGGCAGCGCGAAGGTCTGGCCCTCGACGGTGACCTGGTGCTCCTGCATCGCCTCGAGCAGCGCCGACTGGGTCTTGGGCGGGGTGCGGTTGATCTCGTCGGCGAGCAGCAGCCCGGTGAACAACGGACCCGGGCGGAAGGCGAACTCGGCGGCCTTCTGGTCGAAGACGAAGGACCCGGTGAGGTCCGAGGGCAGCAGGTCGGGGGTGAACTGCGCGCGGGTGAACTCCAGCCCGAGGGTCTGCGCGAAGGAGCGCGCGGCGAGGGTCTTGCCGAGCCCGGGGAAGTCCTCCAGCAGGACGTGGCCCCGGGACAGGATCGCGGTGAGCACCATGGTCAGCGCCTCGCGCTTGCCGACGACCGCCTGCTCGACCCGGTCGAGCACCTCGCCGGCGCGGCGCGAGACCTCCTCGGTGGTCAGGGTGGGTGTCTCGGTGCTGGTCTGGCTCACAGCTGCTCGACTCCTTCGATCGCGGTGTGCAGGGCGCTCTTGCTGCGCTTGCGCCTGTCGGTGGGCGGGCGGGTCAGGTAGTTCCACAGGTGGGGGTCGAGCACCGCCCGCGCCCGCTCGGGCTCGGTCTCCAGGTCGACGTCGTGGTGCGCCAGCAGCCGCTCGGCGGCCAGCTCCCGGACGACCGGGTAGATGTGGTCGCCCCGGTCGTCCCGCTCGAGCGCGTCCCGCAGGTCGCGCCGCAGCCGCAGGAGGCGGTAGTCCATGGCGTCCGGCGGCGCCGACTCCTGCCGTGGCGTCGACACCCAGTAGGCCTGCTCGACGTCGCGGGTGGTGCTCGTCGCGCCCCACAGCGCCAGGCCGAGGACGAGGCCGGCGAGGACCACGGCGAGGACGGCCAGTGGCAGGGCGTAGGGAAGCGAGCCGATGTAGTAGACAGCGCGCCGACGAGCAGCGCGCCGACCAGCGCCGGGGTCAGCTGGCGGCGCAGCGTGCGCCGGGTGACCGCGCCGTGGACCGTGGGGCTCACCGGGCCCCTCCGGCCCGCCCGGCCTGCTGCTCGCCCTGCTCCTGCGCCGCGGCCTCCTGCTCAGCGGCGCGGGCCTGCTCGGCCAGGACGCGCCGACGCAGGTCGTCATGGATCCGCTCGAGCGCGCCGACCGCCCGGTCGCGCTGCTGCTCGCTGACCGGGTGCCGGGAGAAACGGGCCTCGCGGTAGGCCTCGGAGAGCTCCCGGATCGCGGCCTCGTCGACCTCCCACCGGCCCAGCACCCGTCGGGTGAGCTCCGCGGCGGTCTCCGCGGGGTTCTGGTGCAGCCCGGAGCGGCGCACGGCGTCCTCGAGGGCCACCCAGCAGGCGACGACGGCGTTGCGCGGGTCACCCTCCGCGAGCGCCCGGTAGCGGACGTCGTCGCCGCTGGCCTCCAGCAGGGCGACGAGCTCCTCGTCCTCCTCGACGGTGAGCGGCTCCCGCTCGCGGACGCCGCGGTTCGCCAGCATCCGCAGCACCATGAGGACGACCGCGACCACCAGGACGAGGAACCCGATGAGCAGCCAGTCGACGGCGCGGCCCTCGGTCTCCTCGAGCTCGCCACCGCTCGCCTGCTCGGCCGGGGCCTGCGTCACGGCGGGCAGGTCGGGCATCCCGACCGAGGGCGCCCAGGTGCTCTGCGGCGGGCCGACGAGGGAGGAGCCGCTGCTCGAGCTCCACAGCAGCAGCGTGATGCCGGCCAGGGCAGCGACGACGGCGATGACGACCGTCGGACCCATGCCCCTGCGCATGGCCTCAGCCTATGCCGGGTCCACCACCAGGGCGACGTCCTCGACGCTCAGGGTGTCGGCGTCGGCGAAGGACACCTCGCCGACGACCTTGCCGGCGGCACGCAGGTCGTCCAGGGCGGACCGGACGTGGTCGAGCTCGGTCCCCGGCCCGGCGACGGTCGCGGCCGAGATCTCGGTGCGCATCTTGACCTTGGCCTCCGACTTGGCCCGCCGGAGCCCCGCCAGGGCCTGCCCGACGGTGGTCAGCAGCGCGGCCGGGGCGTCGTCCGCGGCGCGGGAGAGCTCCTCGACCACCGGCCAGGGCTGGGCGTGCACCGAGCTGCCCTCCTCGTGCCACCAGGACCACACCTCCTCGGTCGCGAAGGACACGACCGGCGCGAGCAGACGCAGCTGCACCGACAGGGCCAGCCGGAGCGCGGCCCGTGCCGAGAGGGTCGCGGAGGAGGGTTCGGTCGTGGGGCCCTCGGCGCTGAAGGCGCCGCCGTAGGCACGCTCCTTGACCAGCTCGAGGTAGTCGTCGCAGAAACCCCAGAAGAAGGACTCGGTGACATCCAGCGCGGTCGAGTAGTCCCAGCGCTCGTAGGCCTCGGTGGCCCGCCGGACCACGTCGGCCAGCCCGGCGAGCATGGCGCGGTCGAGCGGCTCGGTGACCAGCTCGGACTCCGCGGCGCCCTCCGGCAGCTCGCCGAAGGACAGCACGAACTTGCTGGCGTTGAGCAGCTTGATGGCGAGCCGGCGCCCGACCTTGACCTGGCCGGGGTCGTCCACGGTGTCGACGCCCGGGCGGGCGGCGGCGGCCCAGTAGCGCACCGCGTCCGTGCCGTTCGCCTCGAGCATCCCCAGCGGCGTGGCGGCGTTGCCCTTGGACTTGGACATCTTCTTGCGGTCCGGGTCCAGGATCCAGCCGTTGAGGTAGGCGTCGGTCCACGGGACCGAGCCGTGCTCGTGGTGCGCACGCACGACCGTGGCGAACAGCCAGGTCCGGATGATGTCGTGACCCTGGGGCCGCATGTCGAAGGGGAAGATCGCCTCGAAGAGCTCGGCGTCGGACCCCTCGCCCCGGCCCCCCCGGGTGGGCCAGCCGCCGGCGATCTGCGGCGAGAGCGAGCTGGTCGCCCAGGTGTCCATGACGTCGGTGTCGGCGGTGAAGCCGCCCGGGGCGTCCCGCTGCTCCGCGGTATACCCCGGGGGCACGTCGTTCACGGGGTCGACCGGCAGGCTGGCCTCGTCGGCGACGAGCACCCGGTCGTGGTCGACCTCGCCGTGGTCGTCGACGGCGTACCAGAGCGGGAAGGGCACCCCGAAGAAGCGCTGCCTGCTGATGAGCCAGTCGCCGTTGAGCCCCTCCACCCAGTTCGTGTAGCGGCTGCGCATGAACGCCGGGTGGAAGTCGATCTCCGCGCCGCGGGCGACGAGCGCGGCGCGCAGGTCCTCCTCCCGCCCGCCGTTGCGGATGAACCACTGCCGGCTGGTGACGATCTCCAGCGGCTTCTCGCCGCGCTCGTAGAAGTTGGCCTTGCGCTGGGTCCGGGTGGGCTCGCCGTCGAGGTCCCCGCTCTCGCGCAGCGCCGCCACGGTGGCCTCGCGGGCCGAGTGCGTGGTCTTGCCCGCGAGCTGCTCGGCATACAGACCCTCGCCCGGGCCGCCCGCGACCCACGCCGGCGTCTCGGCCTGGAACCGGCCGCTGCGGGTGATGACCGACCGGGTCGGCAGGCCCAGCTCGCGCCACCACATCACGTCGGTCATGTCGCCGAAGGTGCAGCACATCGCGATGCCGGCACCCTTGTCCATCTCCGCCGCCGGGTGCGCGAGGACAGGCACCTCGACCCCGAAGAGCGGGGAGGTGACGGTGGTCCCGACGAGGTCGGCATACCGCTCGTCGTCGGGGTGCGCGACCAGCGCGACCACCGAGCAGATCAGCTCGGGGCGGGTCGTCTCGATGTAGACCGGGTCCTGACCCGCACGGTGGTAGGCCACGCGGTGGTAGGCACCCGGGTAGTCGCGCGCCTCGAGCTCGGCCTGGGCGACCGCGGTCTGGAAGGTGATGTCCCACAGCCCCGGAGCCTCGGACTGGTATGCCTCGCCGCGCGCGAGGTTGCGCAGGAAGGCCTGCTGGGCGACCGCGCGGGAGCGATCCTCGATGGTGCGGTACTGCACGTTCCAGTCGATGGCCAGGCCGAGACGGCGGAAGACCTCCTCGAAGGCCTGCTCGTCGATGACCGTGAGCTCCTCGCACAGCTCGATGAAGTTGGCCCGGCTCACCGGCACCTGGTCGGCGGCCTTGAGGCTCTTGCCCTCACCGCCGCGCTGCGGCGGCGTGAAGTCGGGGTCGTAGGGGAGCGAGGCGTCCCCGCGCACGCCGTAGTAGTTCTGCACCCGCTTCTCGGTCGGCAGGCCATTGTCGTCCCACCCGATGGGGTAGAAGACCTGCTTGCCGGTCATCCGGTGGTAACGGGCCAGGCAGTCGGCCTGGGTGTAGCCGAAGACGTGGCCAAGGTGCAGGGTCCCCGAGGCGGTCGGGGGAGGGGTGTCGACGGCGAAGATCTGCTCGCGCGGGCCGGCCAGGGCCGCCTCCCGGTCGAAGGCGTAGACGTCGGTGTCCTTCCATACCCCGACCCACTTCTCCTCCAGGCCGTCGACGGACGGACGCTCGGGCAGCTGCGCCGGGCGGGAGGGAGCGATCTGGTGGGGTGCGTCATACCCGTCATTGTCACAGACCCCGGCGTCCCGACGGACGGGGATGGAGAGCGTCGAACGAGAGACGTGTGCCTGGTGTTCCGGGATCGGGTCACGTTTTGGTCACGATCGGGGTATGTCGTTGACCATCCCCCCGATGTGGCACACCGTGTGACGCATGTTGCGATCACTTCCCGTGCCCATGGGCGCCACCGAGACCACAGACCCAGAGTGGCTGCAGTCAATCGAAGGTGCGGTCGACAGCGCCTTCACCAACCTCACCGTGTGGTTCGACACCGTGCTCTTCTGGGCGCCGGACTTCTTCCCGATGCCTGGATCGTGGCCTGGCTCCTCGTAGGTGCCATCGTCATCACCATCTACCTCGGGTTTCCCGCAGCTGCGCGGCGTGGGCCTGGCCTGGAAGGTCGTGCGAGGGAACTTCTCCTCGCCCGACGACCCGGGTGAGATCCCGATCTCACTCCAGGCGTTGACCTCAGCCGTCTCTGGGACGGTCGGCCTCGGCAACATCGCCGGCGTCGGTGCTGCTGTGGTCATGGGTGGTCCTGGAGCCACGTTCTGGATGATCCTCGCCGGCATCCTGGGGATGGCGACGAAGTTCGCGGAGTGCACCCTCGGAGTCAAGTACCGCGAGATCCGCGCGGACGGCACCGTCTCGGGCGGGCCGTTCAAGTACCTCCCGGTGGCCTTCACCAAGTTCCCGAAGTTCCTGTCCGTGGGCCTAACCGGCGCCTTCGCCATCGCGATCCTCCTCTTCGGTGTCGCGGGGGGCAACATGTTCCAGTCCAACCAGACCTACGCCCAGCTGGTCCAGGTCACCGGCGGAGAGAACTCGCCGTTCGTGGCGTTGGCCTGGCAGTTCGGCGTCGGTCTCATCATCGCGGCCATCATCGGCGCGGTCATCATCGGCGGGATGAAGTCGATCGGTCGGGTGACCTCGACGCTGGTGCCGTTCATGGGTGGCATCTACGTCCTGGCCTGCCTCTTCGTCATCCTGAGCAACATCGGCCAGGTGCCCAGTGCGGTGGTGGCGATCGTCGGCGGCGCGTTCTCTCCGGAGGCCGTCGCAGGTGGCTTCCTGGGTGCCCTCATCGTGGGGCTCCAGCGATCGGCCTTCTCGAACGAGGCCGGGCTCGGCTCCGCGCCGATCGCCCACTCCACGGTGAAGACGCGTCGTCCGGTGTCGGAGGGCTTCGTCGCCCTGTTCGAGCCCTTCATCGACACGGTCATCGTCTGCACGATGACCGCGCTGACGATCATCATCGCGGACACGCAGTTCTACAACGACGCCCGCGAGGGGTACTTCAACGGTGACCCGGCCGCCGACGGCGTGGTCGTGACCTCCGAGTCCTTCGAGTCGGCCATCGGCTGGTTCCCGTACCTGCTGGCGCTGGCCGTCGCGCTGTTCGCCATCTCGACGCTCATCACGTGGTCCTACTACGGCCAGCGCGCCTGGGCCTACCTCTTCAACGACAGCAAGACCTCGGTGACGATCTACCGAGGGGTCTTCCTGCTCTTCACGGTGATGGGGTGTGTGCTGTCCTTCGGTCAGCTCATCGACTTCACCAACGTCATCCTCTTCCTCTGCGCCTTCATCAACCTGCTCGGCGTCTACTTCCTCCTGCCGGTCATCAAGCGCGAGATGAAGGAGTACTGGGCGGACTACCGCTCGGGCAAGCTCTACGAGCTCGGCAAGCTGGATGCCGACAAGGAGATCGCTGTCGAGGAGCTCGCCGAGGCCAACCAGGTGAGGGACGACTCCGGTCAGAACCGCCTGGCCGACCCCGACGACGACGGATTCGGAGCGGGCGGCGCCACCACCCCGCGCGACCGGCGCTGACGGGTATACCGCAACGGCGAGGGCCGGGAGCAGCCACCGTGCTGCTCCCGGCCCTTCGCCGTCCGGGAGCTGCCAGCGTCCCGTCGACACCCCCAGCCAGAACGGCTCCAGAGTTCATGTGAACGCTGGAGCCGGTGACCTCCGGCGCGGCGGCCGGACGGAGCGGACCCCGTGGGCATACCTGTGGACAAGTTCTGCGCGTGCGGTGCCCGGTGCGGCACCGTGCTGCGGTATGGAGCTCGATCTCACCCGACCCTTCCTGCGGTCAAAGGGGCTCGCCGCAGGGCTGACCAAGCACCACCTGGACGGCGCCTCCTTCCACTCGGTCTTCGGGAGCGTCCGCCTGGCCGCCGACGTCCCCCTCACCCCCGAGATGATGGGACGCTGCGCCGCCCTCGTGGTCCCGCGGTGCGCGGCAAGCCACCAGACCGCGGCACGGATCTGGGGCGGGGTGGTGCCGGAGACGTCCACCACGCACGTGACCGTGCCCGACGCACGGTCCCGCCGCTCGCGGCGGGGACTGCAGAGCCACGTCGACGCAGGAGCGACCGTGCGCAGGCGGCGAGGCCTGCTGCTCACCGTACCCGCGCAGACCTTCCTCGATCTCGCCGTGCCGCTGTCCTGCGTCGACCTCGTGGTCCTGGGCGACTCACTCGTCCACCAGCGATCCACGACGATCCAGGAGCTGGACCGCGCGCTGGTCGAGCACGGCACTCGGCTGCCCCGGCTTGCCCCGCAGGCAGCCGCCCTCGTCCGGGCGGGAGCCGAGTCGCCGATGGAGACCCGCACCCGCTTGGTGCTGGTCCTCGCCGGTCTGCCCGAGCCGGAGCTGCAGCACGAGGTGGGTGACGAGACCCGCCGGTTCCGCCTCGACCTGGCCTACCCCGAGCTCAAGATCGCCGTCGAGTACGACGGGCGCCAGCACGCGGACGACCCACGCCAGTGGCAGCACGACCTCGCCCGGAGGGAGTGGCTGGACGCCCACGGGTGGCGGGTGATCGTCGTCACGACCACGGACGTCTACGCCACGCCCTGGGCCACGGTGCGTTCGTGTCGCGGGGGCGATGGCGGCGCGGGGCTACGTCAAGCCGCTGCCGTCCAGCGCCCCGCCCGCGTTCGCTGCGCACTTCCCCGGCCAGCCCTGGCGCCGCACCTGATGACCTTCGTCCCGCCGGCGCGCCGGTCCCGACCGGCTCCAGCGTTCATGTGAACGCTGGAGCCGCTCAGGTCGGGCGTGTCGCCGGGACGACGGGGGCGGGGTGGATCTCGCGGGTCAGCGCACCGGGGAGCCAGGTCCGAGGGGGAGTCCGACGGCATACCAGAGCACGAAGAAGGCCACCCAGCCGACGAGGATCGCGAGCGAGGCCGGCAGGGTCATCGCCATGAGCGTGCCGACGCCGGCGTCCTTCTTGTAGCGCTGCAGGTAGGTCAGCATGAGGGCGAAGTAGACGTTGAGCGGCGTGATGATGTTGGAGGCGGAGTCGCCGATCCGGAAGCCCATCTGCGCCACCTCGGGGGCGATCCCCAGCAGCATGAGCGCCGGCACGATGACCGGCGCCATGAGGGTCCACTGCGCCGAGCCGCTGGTGATGAACAGGTTGAGCACGTAGGTCATGAGCACGACCAGCAGGATGACGACGAGCGGCGGCACACCCAGGCTCTCGATGGCGTTCGCGCCGGAGACCGCGAGCACCGTGCCCATGTTGGACCAGCCGAACCAGGCGATGAACTGCGCGGCGGCGAAGAAGAGGACGAGCACGGGGGCCAGGTCGGACATGCCCTTGGCCATGAAGGTGGGCAGGTCGCCCCACGAGGTGATCGTGCCCGCGACCCGTCCGTACGCGACGCCGGCGACGACGAACAGCCCGGCGATGAGGATGGACACGCTGAGGATCGCCGGCCCGGTGAGGATGGCACCGTCCTCGCCGCGCAGGGGCGAGCCCGGGATCGCGGTGATGATCGCGACGACGGCGAGGAAGCCGAGCGCCGCGAGGCCGCCCACCTTCAGCGCGCGCTTCTCGGTCTGGTCCAGCTCCGCGTCCTCGAGGCTCTCGAACTCCGTGTCAGCCGCCTGGTCGTCGTCGCCGGCCGCGTCCTCGCCCGCAGCGTCCCCGCCGGCCTCGTCCTCGTCGACGTCGCCGGCCTCGGAGTTCTCCGACCGCCACCCCTCGGCCTCCATCCGAGGGCTGACCCAGCGCTCGAAGACCACGGTGATGATGACCGCCAGCAGGACCGAGGAGACGACGGTGAAGTAGATGTTGGCCAAAGGGGAGACGACGTAGTCCTCCTCCACCAGCTGGGCGGCCGTCGTCGAGATGCCGGCCAGCAGGGGATCGGTGGCGTTGATGATGAGGGAGGCGTTGAAGCCGGCGCTCACGGCGGTGAACCCCAGCCCGATGCCCACCAGCGGGTTGCGCCCCACGGCGAGGAAGGCCATCGCGGCCAGCGGTGGCAGGATCACGGTGATGGCGTCCGAGGCGATGGACCCGGTGATGCCGGTCAGGGCGATGGCGAAGGTCAACCACCGGCCCGACACCGAGGTCACGACGAGCCGCACGGCGGCCATGATCATCCCGCTGCCCTCGGCAACGGCCACGCCGAGCATGACGACGAGCACGATCCCCAGCGGCGGGAAGCCGGTGAAGTTGCTGATCGACTCCACCACCATGCGGCGCAGGTTCTCCACCGTGAGCAGGTTCTCGATGGCGACCGGGGCGTCCTCGCCCGGGACCTGCACGCTGATCGGGGTCTGGCTGAGGACGGCGCTGAGCAGGGCGACGAGGATCGCGAGCCCGGTGAAGAGCCAGAACGGGTGGGGTATGCGGTTGCCCCAGCGCTCGATGACGTCCAGGACGCCTCCCTGCCGGGAGCTGGTGCTACGGGCCTCTTCGTCCGTGTCCATGCCGTTCCTCTCTTTCCGCTACGGCAACGTAACTCAGACCGGGAGCACGTGCGCACCTGGCCCGCCGGTGGCCCGGAGTGCCGTCCTGGGTCGGCTAGCATGGAGGCACAGGCGTCCGAGCCGTCATCAGCGGCAAGCCTGCGGAAGAACGGCCACCGTGACCCGACGGTGAGCCCACTAGACCCGCACGGGGCAGGCCCGTCACAGCCGGAACGAAGCGGCACGCCGCGCCAGCAGGCCCGACCGGGGCCGGGGGTGAGCGGCGGGCAAGCGAGGTGGTACCGCGGTGCCGACCGGGCTCATCCCCCGGGCAGCGTCGTCCTCGTGGCAGCAGAGCACGACTGACACGAGTCCGACGACGACGCACCAGGAGCAGGAGCCACCCCCCCATGGCCTACCCCCGCACCAGCACCTCCGCCGACGCGCTCACCAGCTCGCCGCGCTTCCCGGAGATCGAGCAGGCCGTGCTGGCCTACTGGCGCGAGCACGGCACCTTCGCCAAGAGCGTGGAGCAGCGTGAGGCCGGGGAGGACGGCGCCAACGAGTACGTCTTCTACGACGGGCCGCCGTTCGCCAACGGACTGCCGCACTACGGCCACCTGCTCACCGGCTACGTCAAGGACGTCGTGCCGCGCTACCAGACGATGCGCGGGCGCCGGGTCGAGCGGCGCTTCGGGTGGGACACCCACGGGCTGCCCGCCGAGCTGGAGGCGATGGACCAGCTCGGGATCAAGACCAAGGACGAGATCCTCGGCCTCGGCATCGAGGCGTTCAACGCCAAGTGCCGCGAATCGGTGCTGAAGTACACCGACGAGTGGCAGGACTACGTCACCCGGCAGGCGCGGTGGGTCGACTTCGAGCACGACTACAAGACGCTCGAGGTCGACTACATGGAGTCGGTGCTCTGGGCGTTCAAGAGCCTCTACGACAAGGGCCTGGTCTACGAGGGCTTCCGGGTGCTGCCCTACTGCTGGAACGACCAGACGCCGCTGTCCAACCACGAGCTGCGGATGGACGACGAGGTCTACCAGGTGCGCCAGGACCCGGCGGTGACCGTCGGTGCGCGGCTGCTTCCGGGTGAGGGTCCCGACGAGGTGCTGGACGGCGCGCTGGCGCTGGTGTGGACGACGACGCCGTGGACCTTGCCGGCGAACCTCGCGATCATGGTCGGCGAGGACATCGAGTATGTCGTCGTGCGGGCCCCGCTGCCCGGCGCCACCGGCGAAGGCGCCGGGTCCGGCGGCGGTGAGCGCTACCTCATCGCGAAGGAGCGGCTCGCGGCCTACGCCCACGAGCTCGGCGAGGATCCGGAGGTGCTCGGCACCTACACCGGTGCCGAGCTGACCGGCCGGTCCTACGTGCCGCCGTTCTCCTACTACGAGGGCTGGGAGCGCGCCCACCGGCTGGTCGTCGCGGAGTTCGTCACGACCACCGACGGCACCGGCCTGGTCCACACCGCGGGCGCCTTCGGTGAGGACGACAAGGTGGTCACCGACCGCGAGGGCATCGAGCCGGTCATGCCGGTCGGCCCGGACGGCGCCTTCACCGCCCCGGTGGAGGAGTACGCCGGGATGCTTGTCTTCGACGCCAACGCGCCGATCATGGACCACCTCAAGGCGGCCACCCGCAACCAGCTCGGCGGGGAGCAGCACGAGACCGGCTCGGTCACCGCGGGCACCGTGCTGCTGCGGCGAGAGTCCTACGGCCACTCCTACCCGCACTGCTGGCGCTGCAAGCAACCGCTGATCTACAAGGCGGTCTCCTCCTGGTTCGTCGAGGTGACGGCCTTCAAGGACGACATGCTGCGCACCAACCAGGAGATCACCTGGGTGCCCGAGCACATCAAGGACGGCCAGTTCGGCCGGTGGCTGGAGAACGCCCGCGACTGGTCGATCTCCCGCAACCGCTTCTGGGGCAGCCCGATCCCGGTGTGGCGCAGCGACGACCCGGCCTACCCGCGGATCGACGTCTACGGCTCCCTGGAGCAGCTCGAGGCCGACTTCGGCGGGCTCCCGCGCGACCGCGAGGGCAGCATCGACCTGCACCGCCCCTTCGTCGACGAGCTGACCCGGCCCAACCCCGACGACCCCACCGGCAAGAGCACCATGCGCCGGGTCGAGGACGTGCTCGACGTGTGGTTCGACTCCGGGTCGATGAGCTACGCCCAGGTGCACTACCCGTTCGAGAACGCCGACTGGTTCGAGCACCACTTCCCGGCGGACTTCATCGTGGAGTACATCGGGCAGACCCGCGGCTGGTTCTACACGCTGCACATCCTCGCGACCGCGCTCTTCGACCGGCCCGCCTTCTCGACCTGTCTGTCCCACGGCATCGTGCTCGGCAGCGACGGGCAGAAGATGAGCAAGTCGCTGCGCAACTACCCGGACGTGCGGGAGGTCTTCGACCGCGACGGCGCAGACGCGATGCGCTGGTTCCTCATGAGCAGCCCGATCCTGCGGGGCGGCAACCTCATCGTCACCGAGCAGGGCATCCGGGACGGCGTGCGCCAGACGATGATCCCGCTGTGGAACGCGTGGTACTTCTTCGGGCTCTACGCCAACGCCGCCGGGTACCAGGCGCGGTGGTCCACGGACTCCGAGCACGAGCTGGACCGGTACGTCCTCGCCAAGACGCGCGAGTTCGTCGAGGCGGCGCAGGCCGCCTACGACGGCAACGAGATCGCGGTCGCCGCCGAGGTCATCCGCGACTTCGTCGACGTGCTCACCAACTGGTACATCCGGCGTTCCCGCGACCGCTTCTGGGCCGAGGACGAGTCTGCCTTCGACACGCTCTACACCGTGCTCGAGATCACCTGCCGGGTCGCCGCGCCGCTCCTGCCGCTCCTGACCGAGGAGGTATGGCGGGGGCTCACCGGTGGTGAGTCGGTGCACCTCACCGACTGGCCGGAGGTGGGCGACCTGCCCGGCGACGCCGGTCTGGTGGCCGCGATGGACACGGTGCGCGAGGTCTGCTCGGCGGCGCTCGGGATGCGCAAGGCGCAGGGGCTGCGGGTGCGCCTCCCGCTGCCGCGGCTCACGGTGGTGCTGCCGGACTGGGAGTCCTTCACGCCGCCGGGCAACCGGTCCCGGGCCCGGATGGTCACGCAGGTCGTCATGGAGGAGGTCAACGTCCGGCAGCTCACCGTGCTCGACGCGAACGACCCGGACGCGCTGGCCGATCTCCAGATCGAGCAGCGGCTCACCGTCAACGCCCGGGCCGCCGGGCCCCGTCTCGGCAAGCAGGTGCAGGCCGCGATCAAGGGGTCCAAGTCCGGCGACTGGTCCGTCGGCGACGACGGCGTGGTCACCAGCGGCGGCATACCGCTGCAGGAGGGCGAGTTCACCCTGGAGACGGTCGTGGGCGAGTCCGCCGACGGCGCCTCGTCGTCCGCGACCGCGCCGCTGCGCGGCCACGGCGGCGGCTTCGTCGTGCTCGACACCGAGGTGACCCCGGAGCTGGAGAAGGAGGGTCTGGCCCGTGACCTGGTCCGCGCGGTCCAGGGCGCCCGCAAGGATGCCGGGCTGAACATCAGCGACCGGATCAGCCTGACCGTCGTCGGTGACGACGAGGTGTGGGACGCCGCGATGGCCTACCAGCAGCTCGTCATGAGCGAGACGCTCGCCGTGCAGTTCGGGGCGGCCGGGGCCGGGCAGCCGCTGCCGCCGGCCAAGGACGGTGCGCACTCGGGCACCGCCGACCTGGGCGGTGGGCATACCGTGCAGCTGCTGATCAGCCGACGCGAGGAGGCAGGACGATGAGCGACAACATCTTCGCCGGCGACGACGGCAGCACCGAGCTGCCGCTGGACCCGGGCGGCGCCGTGCCCCCCGCCGAGGAGGGCTCGCCCCGGGCGCCGGAGGCGACGTCGCCGGAGCTGCTGGCGCGCTACGCCGAGGTCAGCGAGGCGATCTTCGCGCGCACCCCCGAGCACATGCCGCAGCCCACCCTGCACCGGGTCGCCCGCGTCATGGAGCTCATGGGTGACCCCCAGCACAGCTTCCGGATGATCCACCTCACCGGCACCAACGGCAAGACCTCCACCGCGCGGATCACCGAGCGGCTGCTGCGCGAGATGGGTCTGCGCACCGGCCGGTTCACCAGCCCGCACCTGCACGACATGCGCGAGCGGGTCAGCATCGACGGGGAGCCGGTCTCGATCGAGGCCTTCCTCGCCGCCTACGACGACGTCCTGCCCTTCGTCGAGATGGTGGACGCCGAGAGCATGGCGTCGCCGGACGAGGCGGACCGGGTCCGGATGACCTACTTCGAGGTGATCGTCGCCCTCGCCTACGCCGCCTTCGCCGACGCCCCGGTCGAGGTCGCCGTCGTCGAGGTGGGCCTGGGCGGCGTCTGGGACGCCACCTCGGTCGCCGACGGCGACGTCGCGGTCCTCACCCCCGTCGCGCTCGACCACACCCGTCTGCTCGGCTCGACGCTGGAGGAGATCGCGGGCGAGAAGTCGGGGATCATCAAGGCCGACGCCCTGGCGGTCGTGGGGGTGCAGGAGCCGGAGGTCATGCAGGTCCTCACCGAGCGTGCCGAGGAGGTCGGAGCGCAGGTCCACGCTGAGGGCGTCGCCTTCGGGGTCCTGGCCCGCGAGGTCGCGGTGGGCGGGCAGCAGCTGTCCGTGCGCGGCCTGGCCGGCGACTACACCGACCTGTTCCTGCCGCTCTTCGGTGCCTACCAGGCGCACAACGCGGCGATGGCGATCGCCGCCGTGGAGGCCTTCGTCGGGGGTGGCGAGCAGCCGCTCACCGACGAGGTGCTGCGCGCGGCGCTGGCCGACGTCAGCTCGCCGGGCCGGCTGGAGATCGTCCGGCGCTCCCCGACGGTCCTCGTGGACGCGGCGCACAACCCGGCCGGGGCCGCGGCGCTGGTCGAGGCGGTGCGGGAGTCCTTCACCTTCACCCGGCTCGTCGGGCTGCTCGCGGTCCTCGAGGACAAGGACGCCGAGCACATGATCCAGGCGCTGGAGCCGGTGCTGGACCACGTCGTGGTCTCCCGCACCACCTCGCCGCGCGCCATCCGGCCGCACCGTCTCGGGGAGCTGGTCGCGGAGTACTTCGGCGAGGACCGGGTGACCGTCGTCGCCGACCTGCCGGACGCCCTCGACGTCGCGGCCGGTCTCGCCGACGACGGCGGGGTCGGCGGCGCGGTGCTCGCGACGGGCTCGGTGACGACCGCGGCCGAGGTCCGTGAGCTGCTCGGCCGGCAGACCGCCTAGCGGCTGGCGACGGCCTCGGCGGGCAACGCGCTCCAGCCGGTCACCTCGGGTATGCGCACCGCGCCGGCCCGCGGGGCACGGCAGGTGAGCCGTTGCGGAGCAGCCAGACGTTCGACCCCGGTGGCCCGCCAGGCACCCTGGCCGCGCACCCTCACGTCGGTGTGCCACCGGCCGACCACGGGGGCAGCGCCATCGTCGCGGTCGTCCCCGGCGGGGGCCTCGACCGGCAGCTCCACGGGGGCGCCGAGCGGGTGCACCGCGTCCCACGGCACCTGCCACCGGGCCAGGGCCGCCAGCACCGCGCTCTGGACCACGCGGTGCTGGCCGAGGGCCCCTCGCAGATGGGCGACGCTGGGCGCGCCCTCGCGATGGTCGCGCACCAGCCGGGCGGCGGTGCCGGGGTCGAGCGCGCCGTAGCAGGCGCCGTCCGGCAGGACGAGCAGGTTCGCCGCGAAGCGGTCACCGCCCGTGTGCGAGCACTCCCAGGTCTGGTCCGGCCAGGCCTCCTGCAAGGCCACGGCCACCGGTCGACCGCGGACCGCGCAGCAGACGTCCTTGCGGCCGTGGGTGCAGACCAGCAGCAGCTGCTCGTCGTCGGCCGAGGCGTCGGTGAGGCCGACGGGCTCGGCGGCGGCCGCGCGCGCGGCCGCCGCCCCGGCCATCTGACGCAGCCGCGCCGCCCCGGTGAGCAGCTCGGCACCGGAGCCCCAGGCACCGCGCACCACCCGCGACCCGGGAGGGGCGCCCGGGTCGACGGCATACCAGCGCCACGGGCCCTCGCGCCGAGGCTGCTCGCCCGGGCGTCGGATGAGCAGCACCCTGGCCCAGGCCGCCGCGCTCTCCCGGAGGACGTCGTCCCGCACGTCATCCGGGAGGGCTTGGAGGGCGTCGAAGGGCCACCCGCCCGGCACCTCGACCAGTAGCAGCCGCGGCTGCGGGGGTGCGGTCCCCGGCAGCGGGTCCGCGCGCTCCCGCGCGGCGTCCGAGCAGCGGAAGCTCTCGGTCATCGGTGCCCGTCGCCCGACCCGGGCACGACGGCGATGCCGCGGGTCAGCAGCCCGCGCGCGAGCTGCAGCGCGGCGTCCTCGTCGAGGCCCGCGGCGCCGCCGAGGTCGCGCACCCTCACCGGCCCGCCCTCCAGCAGGAGGTCCAGGGCCGGGCGGTAGGAGGCCGGCAGGGTGAACGCCGCGACGCGCGAGGTCACGGTCACCCGCTCGTCCTCGTCCTCCAGCTGGGCCACGAGATGGGGGCGCAGCAGGATCTCGTCGTCGACGGTCAGGGACTGGGCCGCCGCGACCTGCGCGAGCGGCCGCACGGCCGAGGGTCGGGCGCTGCCCCGCTGTCGTGCGTGCAGGGTCGCGGCCAGCTCGTCGGCCGGTAGCTCCCGCAGCCGCCGCAGCAACGTCTCGCGCACCTGCTCGACGTCGTCGTGCCAACCGCCCGGATCGGAGAGGTCCACGCCCAGGGGCAGGCTGCGGCGCACCTCGTCCTCGGCGCCGAGACCGGCAGCGACGAGGTCCAGCGCCGAGGTCGCCAGGTGGTGCCGGGTCCATGCGTGCACGCCGATGGTCAGGTGCGTGCTGACCTCGCCCATCGCCCGGGCCGAGTGGATCCAGCCGCGGGGGAGGTAGAGGCAGTCGCCAGGCTCCAGGGTCGTCTCGAGGTGGGCGGGTCGCTGGGCGGCGGCAGTCACCTCCTCGCGCCGGTCGGTCCACGGTTGGCTGCGCAGCGGCTGCGGGAGCACCGGCTCGCGCAGCGACCAGCGCTTGGTCCCGGAGATCTGCAGCACGAAGACGTCGTGCACGTCGTAATGGTCGTCGAAGCCCTGGTTGGCCGCCGGGGTGACGTAGGCGTTGACCTGCACCGGGCTGCCGAGGTCGGCGGCCAGGTCGTCGGCGAGGACGCGGATCGGCGACCACGTGCGGTGCAGGCCCTGGAGGACGATCGTCGCCCCGTCGGCGAAGAGCCGGAGCAGCTTGCTGTCGTCGACCTGGTCCGGCATCCCGGCGCCGGTGCCGCCCGAGGAGGTGAAGGCGCTCTCCGGCAGCGTGGACCCGTCCTTGGCGACCCGCAGGAAGGGGGTGCGCAACCCGCGCTCCGAGACGAGATCGTCGACGGCGTCCAGGGAGAAGAGGTCGTCGAAGGTGTCACCACCGCGGTCGGCGACCCCGGCCAGGTGGAGGGTATGCCCCCAGTGGTCCCGTGCGAAGTCCTGCGGGGACAGCGAGCCGAGCAGTCGGGTGAGGGCCGGTCTCCCGGCCCTCACCCGGTGCGATCCGATGTCGGTCACTCGGCGGGACCGTCAGCCCCGCCGTCACCACCGGCACCGGCGTGGCCGTCTGCACCGCCGTCGGCTCCGCCGTCGCCACCCGGGCCGGCGTGGCCGTCCGCGCCGCCGTCGGCTCCGCCGTCGCCACCCGGGCCGGCGTGGCCGTCCGCGCCGCCGTCGGCTCCGCCGTCGCCACCCGGGCCGGCGTGACCGTCCGCGCCGCCGTCGGCTCCGCCGTCACCGCCGGGGCCTGCGTGACCGTCGGCGTCGCCGCTGGCGGCCTCGGTCGCCTCCGGCACGTCCTGGAACGGGTCGTTGTCCTGCGTGCTCATGTCGTCCACCCTTCTGTCGATGGTGCTGCCGCGAGGTCCACGGCCTCAGCACGAGCATCCTGCGTGGCCCGCCGGCGTGCAACCGGAGGTGCCCTGCCCGCTCAGTGGTCGTGACCGCCCGGAGGCTCGCTCGGCGAGGTCGCGTCCCCCGTGTCTCCGGAGGCCGCGTCCCGCTGCTCCACCCAGGCGTCGACGTCCTCCCGCGGCGCGGCGTCCCGCTCCTCGAGCATGTCCTGCATGAGCAGGACCTCGCCGACCTGCGCGTCCACCATCTTCTGCGCGGCGAGGAGCACCTCCGGCTGCTGCGCCTGGTCGACCGCGGCCTGCGCCATGTCCACCCCGGAGAGGTGGTGCGTGGTCATGAGCTGGAGGAAGAGCACCTCGGCCTCCTCGCCCGAGGCCTCGCCGAGCTCCTGGATCTCGGTGGGGGAGGCCATACCGGGCATGGGCACGCCCGCGGGCAGGTCGGCCGTGTCGCCGTGGTCCATCCCCTCCATCGACGTCCCCGCCGACGACATCCAGGCCATCCGCTGCTCGCCCCGGGCCCGCGGCAGCCCCCAGTCGTCGAGCCAGGTCCCCATCATCCCGCGCTCGTAGCCCTGGGTGTTGCTGATGTCGACCGCCAGCCGGCGCACCGCCTCGTCGTCGGTCCGCTGCATGACCAACTGCGACATCTGGACCGCCTGCGCGTGGTGCTCGCTCATGTCGCGGGCGAAGCCGGCGTCCGCGCCGTCGTCCGGGGGGGTCCGCTCGCCGAAGGCCAGCCACCCCACGAGGGCGCCCAGGCACAGCGCCACGATGGTGACGGCGGCGAGCGCAGGGGCACCGAAGGTGCGCCACCGATCGGTCATCCGCGCTCCACGAGGTCCGTGCTCGTCCCGCTCGTGCACGCGGAACCGAGCTCGGGGGTGTCTGGCGCCAGCTTGTACTCCCGCACGAAGGCCTGCAGCAGCTTCTCGTCCGCCGAGTCCAGCTCGAGCTGGTGGTTCCAGGACGTCGCCATGACCGGCGACTCCTGGTCGGCGACCGGGCTGACCAGCATGTAGTCCTCCTCGCCGAGGGCGGTGATCACCTCGACCTGCTCCGCCGGGAGGTCGGGCTGGTAGGTCAACCAGACGGCCCCGTGCTCGAGCGAGTGCACGGCGTGCTCGGTCGGGACCTCTTCGGCGTAGACGCCGCAGTTCCACCAGGCCGGGTGGTGCGGGCCGCCCGGCGGCACCGCGGAGTCGTAGTCGATCTGCTCGGTGCGGTGGTCCGCGGCGGTGTTGTCGAAGTCCTTGACGGCCGACAGGTCGGCCAGCGCGGGCGAGTCCCGCACGACCGCGAAGACGACCGCCCCGACGATGACCACGACGATGGCCACCACCGACCCCCAGATGAGCAGCCCCCGGCGGCGCTCGGCGGCGGCGCCGGCTTTCTGGATCTTGGCCGCCTTCGCGGCGCGGTCGGAGGCCGCGGGCTTGCGGTCGGGTCGGGGCATCGGTGCGCTCCTGTGCGGATCGGTCGAGCTGGGGTGCCGACCCCAGCGTATGCCGTCGGGCTGGCGGGTTGCTGGGAAGCCTCCCAGGCTGGGTCTGCGACACTGACGGGCGTGACCCCCGGCACCCTCACCCGACGTCTGTGTGCCACGACACTGCTCGCCCAGGCGATGTCGGTCTTCTTCGGCACTCTCGTGGCCTGGCGCCTGGCCGGGACGACCGGGGACCCGCGGGCAGGGGCATACCTCTGGGGCGGGCTCGTGCTCACCGCTCTGTGCGTGCTCGCCGCCGGTGCGCTGCGCAGCCGGGTCGGGATCCTCCTGGGCTGGCTCGCGCAGTTCCTCACCCTGGCGGCCGGGCTCGTCCTGCCGGCCATGCTCGTCGTGGCCGGGCTCTTCGGTTTCCTCTGGTGGCTGTGCCTCAGCCAGGGGACGCGGATGGACCGGCTCACGGCGCAGCGGCAGGCGCAGGCCGACGACCCGGCGACCGACGACACCGCGACCGACAGGGAGAGCGAGTGAGATGGACCTGCTGAGCGCGATCGTGCTGGGGATCGTGCAGGGGCTGACGGAGTTCCTGCCGATCTCCTCCAGCGCGCACGTGTCGATCGTCGGGCGACTGCTGGGCGACGACGGCGCGGACCCGGGTGCCGCGTTCACCGCGATCACCCAGCTCGGCACCGAGGCGGCCGTGCTCCTCTACTTCTGGCGCGACATCGTCCGGATCGTCCGCGCCTGGTTCGCCGCGCTCGCCGGGCGCATCCCCCGCGACGACCCGGACGCCGTGCTCGGCTGGTGGGTCATCCTCGGCACCTTCCCCATCGGGATCCTGGGCCTGCTGCTGCAGGACTGGATCGAGACCGACCTGCGGAGCCTGTGGATCACGGCGACCATGCTGCTCGTCTTCGCGCTGGTCATCCTGGCCGCCGAGCGGGTGGGGCGTCAGGAGCGCGAGCTGCACCAGCTCACCTGGAAGCACGGCCTCGGCTTCGGCCTGTGGCAGGCGCTCGCACTGGTCCCGGGCGTCTCCCGCAGCGGCGGCACCATCGCCGGCGGCCTCTTCATGGGCTACACCCGCGAGGCCGCGGCCCGCTACTCCTTCCTGCTCGCGATCCCGGCCGTGCTCGCCTCCGGCGGGCTGCAGCTGGTCAAGGTCGTCACCGGGGACGCCATCGGGTCGGGGACGGGATGGGGCGCCATCGCGGTCGCCACGGTGCTCGCCTTCGGCGTGGGGTATGCCGTCATCGCCTGGTTCATGCGCTACATCACCACCCACACCTTCACGCCGTTCATGGTCTACCGGATCGTGCTGGCCCTCGTCCTCTTCGGCCTGCTGGGCCTCGGCGTGCTCGAGCCCTGACGTCGAGCAGCCGCCGCGACGGCCTACGCTGGGGCCCGTGACCGACACGACCGCCGCGCAGACCGAACGCTCTCTCGTCCTCGTCAAGCCGTACGGCTACCGTCGCGGCCTGTCCGGGGAGGTGCTGCGTCGCATCGAGGCCAAGGGCTACACGCTCACCGCCCTCGCCGTGCTCACCCCGACCCGGGCGCAGCTCGAGCAGCACTACGCCGAGCACGAGGGCAAGCCGTTCTACGAGCCGCTGCTGGAGTTCATGTCCTCCGGACCCGTGACGGCCGCCGTCATCGAGGGACAGGGCTGCATCCCCGGCTTCCGCTCCCTCGCGGGGGCCACCGACCCGACCGCGGCCGCGCCGGGCACCATCCGCGGCGACCACGGCCGCGACTGGGGACTCAAGGTGCAGCAGAACATCGTGCACGGCTCGGACAGTCCGGAGTCCGCGGAGCGCGAGATCGACATCTGGTTCCCGCAGGGCTGAGCGCGGGACCGTCGCCCCCCGCTGGGCACGGTCACCAGGGGATAGCCGGCCACCGCCGCGTAGGACGAGGTCACGCCGAGGAAGTTGTCGCCGTTGACCAGGTCGGTCATCCACGCGGGCCCGCCGGTCGGGGCGACGAGGGCGTCCGGCCAGGGCTCGTGGCTCCTGGACTCCTCGGCGCCGGACGGCATCGTCCAGGGAGCAGAGGCCGGGCCGGCCGCGCAGATACGTCACGATCCGATGTATCTGCGCGGTGAAGGGGTGCTCTGAGGGCCACCTGACCCCTAGGCTGGGACCCGCAGGGGACCGAGCCGGCCAAGGAGGCCTGATGACCCAGCGGGACGCCGTTGAGCTCTTCCTGCCCCCCGCGCTGCTGCGCCGTCACGACGCACGGCTCCTCGACCCGTCCAACGCCGCCCGGGAGCGGGCTCGTGACGGGTCGGCCCTCGCCGCACCGTCGGCGACGGCATACCGTGCCGGCCGGCTGCTGGTGAGCGGGTTGCTAGGCGTCTCCGCCGTGGACCGCATCGACGAGCTGGAGCGTGTCCTGCGCGCGGCCGGGTTCGAGGTGTCCCTGCGCCCCGACGTCGCCGACGAGGCCTTCACCCGGTGGCTGCTGCTGGCGGTCGAGACCGGGGCCGAGGACGGGGGAGGCAAGGAGTTCGAGCAGGTCCGGAGCGCGCCGATGGGTCCGGACGACCCGGTGACCCGCATCGACCCCGGGCTGCAGGTCGGTGCCCTGGGCGTCCGCGAGCTGGACGCCGGGTATGCCTCACGGGTGTTCGTCGTGCCGGGCGAGGGGGTCCGGGAGCCCGACCCGTGGACGCTGCTCCTGGCCGCGCGGGCGGCCGGGCTGAAGAACGTGGACCTGGAGCACCTCGTCATGCCCGGGACCGGAGGGCTCTACTGGGGTGGGCAGACCGGCGGGCTCTACTGGGGCGGCCAGACGGGCGGGCTCTACTGGGGTGGGCAGACCGGAGGGCTCTACTGGGGCGGACAGGGAGGGGTGCCGGGCGTGGCCCCCGACCGGACGCCGGTGCAGCTGGCGCTCTCCGACCCGACGAGGAAGCCGCGCGGTCGGCGAGCCCCGGTCGTCGTCATCCCGGACACGGGGCTCGGGGAGCACCCGTGGTTCGCGGGCGGCGACCTCGCCTCAGAGCGGCGCTCGCTGCTCGGTTGGCCCGTCCTGCCGGACGGCCGGCCCGATCCGTGGCCGGAGGGTACGGGTGTGGTCGACGAGCTGACCGGCGCGCTCGACCCGCTGTCCGGGCACGGCACCTTCATCGCCGGCGTCGTCCGGCAGGCCGCCCCGGGCGCGCGGATCGTCGCGCTCCCGGTGCTGGACTCCGCAGGGCTGGCGGCGGAGCAGGACGTGGTGCGCACGCTCGTCGTCCTGCTCGTCCTGCACCTCATCCGGCAGGAGCAGGGACGTGACGACTTCGGCGACGCCGGGGGCGTCGTGGACGTCCTCAACCTCTCGCTCGGCTTCTACCACCAGGACGGCGAGGTGAAGGAGCATCCGGTGCGGTCCCTGCTCGAGATCTTCGGCAGGTCCGGGGTGGGCGTCGTGGCCGCAGCGGGCAACCAGGCGACGAGGACCCCGATGTATCCCGCCGGGTGGGCGCTGCCCGCCGGGTCGACCCCGGACACCCGGAAGGCGGTGCCGCTCGTCTGCGTCGGCGCGCTCAACCCGGACCGGTGCTCGGTGGCGCTCTTCAGCAACGCCGGGCCGTGGGTCACGACCCACCGCCCGGGCGTCAACATCGTCAGCACCCTCCCGGTCACCTTCGACGCCTCGGCCCAACCCGCCCGCCGGGTCGGCACCGACCCGGGCACCCGGGCCACCCCGGACCCGGACGACTTCCGGGGCGGGTTCGGCGTCTGGAGCGGGACCAGCTTCGCCGCACCCTGGTTGGCCGGGCAGCTGGCAGACCATCTCGCGGCGCTGCTGGCGGCGGACGACGACGGGGACGCGGCGGCAGCACTGCGCGGCCGGGCAGGGGCGGCCCTGCACACCCTGCTGGTGGAGGAGGGACGATGCTGACCGACGACGAGCCGGAGGTGGGTGTCCAGGAGGATCCCCCTTCGCTCGGGGATCAGGCCGGGGCCTGCTTCCACCGGTACCGCGAGGGTCAGGACCAGGCGCTGGGTGAGCTCGTCGACCTGGCGAGCCCGCTGCTGTGGAACGTCGCGCGGGCCCACGGGTGCGACCGGGAGGCCGCCGAGGACGTGGTCCAGGACGTGTGGATCAGGCTGGTGGACCGGGCCGCCGACATCCGGGAGAGCGGTGCGGTGCTGGGGTGGCTCGTCATCGCGGTCAAGCGGGAGAGCTGGCGCACCGCCAAGGTGGCACGGCGCACCTCCTACGACCCGACGGGGACCGTCGACCCCGGTGAGACCGAGCCCGGTCCCGAGGCAGCCACCATCCTCACCGAGCGCCAGCAGGTGCTCTGGGCCGCGGTCCAGGAGCTCTCCGAACGGTGCCGGCAGCTGCTGCGCATCGTGGCCTTCTGCGACCGGCCGGACTACGACGAGATCTCGGCGGCGCTGGGCATGCCGAGAGGAAGCATCGGACCCACCCGTGGTCGGTGCCTGGACAAACTGCGACGGTCGCTGGCGGCCGACGACAGGTGGGAGGACCGATGACCTACGACGACCTCTCGTCGGCGCCGCTCGACGACTCCGACGTCGCCGTGCTGCACGACCTGCGCGAGACCGTGGACCGGCTCGACCCCTCCCCGGCCGGTCTCACCGACCGGATCAAGTTCGCCCTGACCGTGCGGGCGCTCCAGGCCGAGGTGGCCGAGCTCACGCGGGCACCGACGGCACTCACCCGGGGTGACGACGCCCAGGACGAGCCGGACCAGACGATGACGGTGACCTTCAGCACCGACTCCGTGAGCATCATGATCACGGTCAGCCCGCTGGGTGACGGCACGGCGCGCGTGGACGGCTGGCTCACCTGCGAGGTGTCCGAGGTGGAGCTGGCCCGACCGGACGGACGTCGCGACCGCGTCGAGGTCCAGGACGGACGGTTCGCCTTCGCCGCAGTGAGCACCGGCCCCGCCTACCTCGTGGTCCACCCCCTCGGTGACCGCACCGTCCTGACCCCCACCTTCACCATCTGACGTGGGCCGTCGGGCTCCGGCACGGGCGTCGCCCACGGCGGCCTCGCTCTTCGACGCCGGTCGGCAGGCCAACCTCGCGGGGCGGCCGGCCGAGGGCGAGCGGCTGCTCCGCCGGGCCTTGCGCTCGTTGGACCGGCACGCCGACGAGACGGTGCCCGGCATCGGCTCGGTGCGGGGTGGCGACGCAGGAGTGGTGGAGGCGCGCGTCCGGGTGCTGCTGTCGTTGAGCACCTCGCTCGTGCAACGGCACGGGGCGAGCCCCGCGCTCGAGGTCGCGACCAGCGCCCTCCACCTGGCCCAGGGACCGCTGCTCGGCGAGGAGGAGCAGATGCTCCTCATGACCAAGTGCCAGCTGCAGCTCGCGATGATCCACGGCCGCACCGGCCACGCCGACGCCGCGTTGAACCAGCTCGACCGTGCCCTGTGCTTCGTCGACCGGCTCGGACCCAGGGACCGCTTCCATCTGCTGCTCTCCCGCGGGGCAGCCCGCACCGACGGCCACGACCCCGGGGAGGCCGAGGCCGACTTCGTGGCCGCGGCCCAGATCGCTCACGACCACGGGTTCGCGATCGAGGAGTTCATGGCCCGGCACAACCTCGCGCAGGCCGTCTCGCTGCAGGGCGACCTGCCACGGGCGCTCCGGCTCTTCCGCGACATCGAGCGACTGGGCGGCGAGGCCTCGCTCGCGGTGGCCCTGCACGGGCGGGCGCGCACGCTCCTGGACGCCGGGCTCGTCACCGAGGCCCGGGAGCTGCTGCAGCGCGCGGTCGCGGAGGCCGTGCGGACCGGACAACGCCTCGTCGTCGGCGAGGTGCAGGTCGACCTGGCCGTCGCCGAGCTGATCGACGGCGACCAGGCGGCAGCGGCCCGCACCGCGGCGGGGGCACGCCGCTCCCTGCAGGGCCGCGCCCCAGGGGTGCGTCGGCGGGCCGAGCTGGTGCTCCTGGACGCCCGTCGTCGGCGTGGACGACGGCTCACGGAGGTGGCGCGCCGCGGTCTGGCCCTCGTCGAGGCCTTCGACCGCGACGGTGACCACGTCGCGGCCGACCTCGCCCGCCTGGTCGTCGCCGAGACCGAGGTGGACCGGGACCGGTCCGCCGAGGCCGTGCAGCTGCTGCGGGCCACCGCAGACCTCACCCACGCCGGGTCGCTCAGCATGCGGCTGCGGGCCCGAGGGGTGCTCGCCGCTGCCGCGCGGGCGGCTGACGACGCCGTCACCGCCCGTCGCCACCTGCGGGCGGCGCTGACCGACCTGACGCGGACCGTGGCCGGCAGCTCCAGCCTGGAGCTGCGCGCGGCGACCCATCACTACGCCCAGGGGCTCGCGGCGCTGGATCTGTCGGTGGCCCCCGACAGCTCCCGGGACCGGCTGCTGGCCGTCGAGCGCTGGCGCGAGGCGGCCAGCCGGTCGCCCGCCGTCCGGCCTCCTGCCGACCCGGAGCTGGCCAGGCGCACGACGGTGCTGCGCCACCTGCGCCAGCAGGTCCGGGACGACCTCGACCGGGCCCACCGGCTCCGACCCCGGTTGCGGGAGCTGGAGCGCTCGGTGGCCGCCCTGTCGTGGTCGGCACCCGGTGGCACGGCCGGGCGTGAGGTCGTCACGCGCCAGCAGCTGGGCCGGGCGCTGGGCCGGCTGCGGGAGCGGGACACCTCGCTCGTCTACCTCGTGGAGGCGTCCGGCACCCTGGTGGCCGAGGTCCTGGCACAGGGCAGGATGCGCACGGTCGAGCTGGGGCCGGTCGCTCCGGTGCGCGAGCTGGCGCAACGACTGGCGGCGGACCTGGAGACCGGCGCACGGTCCCACGGGTGGCCGATGGAGGAGCTGCTCCACCGGTCGCTGCGCCGCTCCGCGCGGATCCTCGACGACGCCACGCTCGCGCCGTTGCTGCTGGACGGACGCGTCCTCGTGGTGCCCACACCGAGCCTGGCCGCGGTGCCCTGGGGCATGCTCCCGAGCCGGTCCGGCCAACCCACCCCGGTGGCGCCGAGCCTCACCGCCTGGGCCCGACAGGAGCTCGCCGTCCCGGCCCCCACCGTGGTGGCCCTCTCCGGGCCGGAGCTGGCTCGGGCCCGGGACGAGGTCGCGCGGGTGGCACAGGCGTGGGGACCGACCCGGGCCACGCCGGTGGGCGATGCCGCCGCGCCGGACCTCGCCGCGGCGCTGGGCGGGGCCGACCTCGTCCACGTCGCCGCCCACGGGCGGCACCGCGACGACAGCCCGCTCTTCTCCTCGCTGTGGCTCGCCGACGGGCCCTACTTCCTCGCCGACCTGGAGCGCGAGGACCGCCGGGCCAGCCACGTGGTGCTCTCGGCCTGCGACTCGGGCCGGTCCCGCCACCGCGGCGGGTCGGCAGCCCTGGGCCTGGCGGCCGGCCTGCTGTGGCTGGGCGTCACCAGCGTCGTCGCCGCCCCCTGCAGGGTTCCCGACCAGGTCGCCGCCGAGCACTTTCCGGACTACCACCGGCTGCTCGTGGCGGGCCTACCCGCGGACGAGGCGCTGAGCCGCTCGGCGCAGCGGGCCCACCCGCTCGCGGGTGCCTTCGTGGCCTGGGGCGCGCCCTGGAGCGCCGCGCCGACGCCCGGGTGACGCTGCGTACGATGCCGGGGTGAGCATCGAGGCAGGACGGCGGGCGCGAGGGTCCTCGCTGCTCGGGCGGGACCTCGCCGTCGACCTCGGGACCGCCACGACGCAGGTGCACGTGCAGGGTCGGGGCGTCGTCCTCGACGAGCCGACCCTGGTCGCCGTGGACACCGGCACCGGTCGGCTCGTCGCCGCCGGCAGCAGCGCCCACGAGATGCTCGGGCGCACGCCGCAGCACGTGCTCACGCTGCGACCGCTCGCCGACGGCGTCATCAGCGACGGCGACCTCGCCGAGCAGCTGCTGCGGCACTTCCTGGAGCGGGTGCGTCCCACCCGGCTGGTGCGGCCACGGACCGTCGTGTGCCTGCCCGGTGGGATCACCGCCGTCGAGCGCCGCGCCCTCGAGGACGCCGCGATGCGGTGCGGGGCGCGCCGGGTCTACGCCCTGGAGGAGGCCATGGCCGCGGCCGTCGGTGCCGGGCTCCCGATCGAGGGCGCTGCGGCCACCATGGTCGTCGACCTCGGTGGTGGGACGACCGACGCGGCCGTCATCAGCCTCGGTGGGGTGGTGAACGCGCGCAGCCTCCGGGTCGGGGGCAACGAGGTGGACGAGGCCTTGGCCGAGGGGGTCCGCCGCGAGCACGACCTGCTCCTCGGGGAGCGGTCGGCGCAGCACATCACGCACGCGGTGGGATCGGTCTGGCCGGTCGCCGAGAGGCTGACGACCCGGGTGCGGGGACGTGACCTCGGCACCGGGCTGCCGCGGACGATCGAGCTCGGGAGCGAGGAGGTGCGGCGGATGATCGAGCCGGTCACCGCCCAGGTCGTCGAGGTGGTGCGCTCGGTGCTCGACGTGTGCCCGCCCGAGCTGTCCGGGGATCTCCTGGACACGGGGGTCACGCTCACCGGGGGTGGGGCGCTGCTCCGGGGCTGGGCCGAGCGGCTGCGGCACGAGCTCGGGGTGCCGGTGCGGCTGGCCGAGGACCCGCAGCGCGCGGTCATCCGCGGGGCCGGGGCCTGCGTCGACGACATGGGCGCGCTCCGACAGGTCCTGACGCGTCGGGCCGCGACGCCGGCCTGATGCGTCGGCTCACCCTGGTCTCGGTGCTGCTGGCGGGGGCGACCGCCGCGGCGATCGTGGTCGACCTCGCCCGCCCGGGACTCGCCGACCCCGTCCGCGAGGCGGTGGCCGTCGCGGCGGCCCCCGCGCAACGGGTGCTCGCCGGGTGGGACGACGGGGAGCTGGCCCGGCTGAGCGAGGAGCGCAACGAGCTGGCGGCGCAGGTGGACCGGCTGGAGGCACGGGAGCGCGACGTCGTCGAGCTGGACGCGCTGGCGCGCTCGAGCACGGTGGCCGCGGTGGACCGCCAGCTGCTGCCCGCGCGGGTGGTCGCCTTCGCCTCCGGCAGCTCCCCGGTCGGGTCACGGACCGTCACCGTCGACGTCGGCCGCGAGGACGGCCTCGCGCCGGACCAGACCGTCGTGAGCGTCGACGGGCTCGTGGGTCGGGTCCTGCGGGTGGCCCCCCGCAGCGCCGACGTGCTGCTGCTCGGCGACGCGCAGGTCGTCGTCGGGGTGCGCTTCGGCGACGAGGGCGCGCTGGGCGACGTCCAGGCGGGCACCCCGCCCGAGCTGCCCCCGCGGGGCCACGGTGAGCTGACGCTCACCGCGCTCGGGGACAGCGAGATCGCCGTCGGGGACGAGGTGACCACCCTCGGGAGTCCGGACGACATCCCCTACGTCGCAGGCATACCGCTCGGCACGGTGACCGACGTCGACCCCGACCGGGGACAGCTCGGCCGGACCGCCGTGGTCCGGCCGCACGTGGACACCGACACCCTGGACCTCGTCGCCGTCGTGACGGTGGCGGACGGATGATCCGCGTCCTCGGACCGACGGTGCGCGCCCTGCTGCTGGTGCTCGCGGTGCTGCTGCCGAGCGCGTGGCCCGCCGGACTGGCGCGGCCCGACCTCGTCCTGCTCGTCGTGGCCGCTGCCGCACTGCTGCACCGCCCGCAGGTGGGTCTGCTCGTCGGGCTGGTGGGGGGCTGGCTCGTCGACCTCGTCCCTCCGGGCGGCGAGCCGCTGGGGGCGAGCGCGCTCGGCTATGCCGCCGTGGGTCTCGGCCTGGGATGGGTCCGGCGGGCGCTCGTGATCTCCCCGCTCCTGCCGTGGGCGGCCACCGCGCTCGCCGCGGCCCTCGTGCTCGGGGTGCGTGGCGTCGGCGCGGCTGCCGGTCTCGGGAGGGCGCTGCCCGGTGAGCTCGTCTGGTCGTGGGTGGTCACCATGCTCGTCGCGGTGCTCGCCCTGCCCGTGCTCATGTCGCTCGAGCGGTGGATGACGGCACGGGGGTGGGCATGAGCCCGTCGCCTCCGCGCCGGGGTCGACCCGCCCCGGTGCGGGTGCCCCGGCCGACGGTGACCCCGCCCCGCGTCCGGCGCCGTCGCTCGACGCGCCCGCTGTGGGCCGCCGTCGTCGTGGTGCTCCTGCTCGGCGGGGTCCTCCTCGGGCGCCTCGGCCAGGTGCAGCTGACCCGGCACGAGCAGCTCGCGACGCAGGCCGCGGAGGTGAGCACCCGTGAGGTGGTCACCCCCGCCCTGCGCGGCCGCGTGCTGGCGGCGGACGGCACCCCCGTCGTGACCAACACCGCCTCGTCCGTCGTCACCGTCGACCCGCAGGTCCTGCTGGAGGCCGAGGACGAGGGCCGGGCGCTGATCGCCTCGGTCGCCGCCGCCCTCCGGCTGCCGGAGGAGGAGCTGTGGGGCCGCACCCGGGTGTGCGGCACCGAGGGTGCGCCGCCCGTGCCCGCGTGCTTCAGCGGGTCGCCCTACCAGCCGGTCCCGATCGTCGACGATGTCGACCCGGTCGACGCCCTCGCCCTGCTCGAGCGGCCCGAGGACTACCCCGGGGTCAGGGTCGACAGCATCCCCGTCCGGGACTACCCGGCACCGGAGGGGATCAACGCGGCGCACCTGACGGGCTACCTCGGTCGGGTGACCGCGGCCGAGGTCGAGGCGGCGGACGGGGCGCTCGACCCCGAGGCCTGGGTGGGGCGCGCCGGACTCGAGGCGGTCTACGACGCGGGGGTGCGCGGGACGGCCGGCCGGACCACGGTGACCGTCGACCCGCGGGGCGTGGTCACCGGCACCCTCGAGCGGACCGACCCCGTGCAGGGGGCGGACCTGCGGACCCACCTCGACGTGGAGGTCCAGGCGGCGAGCGAGACCGCCCTGGTCGAGGCGGTCCGGGCCGCCCGTCGGGCGGGTGCGCCCGCGACCAGCGGCGCCGCGGTCGTGCTCCGCCCGGACACCGGCGCCGTGGTGGCCGCGGCCAGCTTCCCCACCTACGACCCCGGCCTGTGGACGCGCGGCGTGAGCGCGCGGGAGTACGACCGGCTTCTCGATCCCGACCGGGGGGCGCCCCTGGTCAACCGGCTCGTCGCGGAGACCTTCCCGCCCGCGTCCACCTTCAAGGTCGTCACGCTGCCCGCAGCGCTGCAGACCGGCATCGACCCCGAGGGGGAGTATGCCTGCCCGGGCGCCGTGACCATCGCCGGGCAGCGGTTCACCAACTACGAGTCGGAGGCCTACGGCGAGATCGACCTGCCGCGCATCCTCGAGGTCTCCTGCGACACGACGTTCTACCGGTGGGCCTACGACCACTGGCGCCAGCTCGGCGGCCTGGGCGGCGGCGCGGAGGCCGACGCCCGGGACCGCTTCCTCGCGGTGGCCCGTGGGTTCGGGCTCGGGCAGCGCACCGGGGTCGACCTGCCCGGCGAGGTCGCGGGCACGCTGCCGTCGCGGGCGTGGAAGCAGGACTACTGGGAGACCACCCGGGAGGACACCTGCGCGCGTGCCGAGGAGGGCTACCCGGAGGTCGAGGACGAGGACCGTCGGGAGTTCCTCGAGCAGCTGGCGGAGGAGAACTGCGTCGACGGGGGCCAGTGGCGGCCGGGGGACGCGGCCAACTTCTCCATCGGGCAGGGCGACGTCGCGACCACCCCGCTGCAGATGGCCGTCGTCTACGCCGCCGTCGCCAACGGCGGCCGGCTCGTGACCCCGCAGCTGGCCGACGCTCTGGTGCACGTCGACGGCACCGTGGTCGAGGAGCTGGAGCGGCCCGACCAGGGCAGTGTGTCGCTGGAGGACGAGACCTGGCAGATCCTGCGCTCGGGCCTCGAGGCGGTCGTCACCGACGGCACCGGCGCCGCCGCCTTCGCCGGCTGGCCGCAGGAGGCATACCCGCTGGCCGGCAAGACCGGGTCGGCCGAGTCCTTCGGGCAGGACGCGACCTCGTGGTTCGCGTCCTACGGCCCGGTCGAGGACCCGGAGTACGTCGTGCTCGTCATGGTCGAGCAGGGCGGCATCGGGTCCGACGTCGCGGCACCGGCCGCGCGGGCCATCTGGGAGACGTTGCGCGAGCAGGAGGGACGATGACGACGACACCGGACCCCGTCACGATCCGTGACGCCACCGGCGCCGACGCGGCGGGCTGCGCGGCGATCTACGCGCCCTACGTCCGGGACACCGCGGTCACCTTCGAGACCGACCCGCCGGACGACGTCGCCCTCGCCGGCCGCATCGCTGCCGCGCAGGACCGGCACGCGTGGCTGGTCGCCGAGCGGGACGGTGAGCTCCTCGGGTATGCCTACGCCGGCACCTACCGGCCCCGGCGCGCCTACGCCCGGACCGCGGAGACCAGCGTCTACCTGGTGCCCGAGGTGGTGGGAGCTGCCGCTCGCCGAGGACGTCGCGGAGCCCTGAGGGGTTCGGAGGCCGACCCTGGTTGCCGTAGGGTCGACGCGTGAGCGAGCCGACGTCCACCGACCCCATCAGCCCCGAGCTCCGTGCCGACGTCCGACGGGTCTCCACCCTGCTCGGGCAGTCGCTCGTGCGGCACCACGGGCAAGAGCTCCTCGACGCCGTGGAGGAGGTGCGGCTCGCCGCCAAGGCCAGCAAGGAGGGGGACGAGCAGGCCGCCGCCGACGTCCGCCGGGTCCTCTCCGGCCTCCCGCTGGACCAGGCGACCGACCTCGTCCGGGCGTTCTCGGCATACTTCCACCTGGCGAACGCCGCCGAGCAGGTGCACCGGGTGCGCACCCACGCGGCCCGCAGCGAGGACGAGGGCTGGTTGACCTCCGCGGTCCGGGACGTCGTCGAGCACGGCGGCCCCGAGTTGCTGGCCAGCAGCGTCGCCGAGCTGGACATGCGGCCGGTCTTCACCGCGCACCCGACCGAGGCGTCGCGGCGCAGCGTGCTGACCAAGATCCGGCACCTGTCCGACCTGCTCGCGACGACCACCGAGCCGGAGACCCTCGCGCGGCGGCGCCAGGACCGCGAGCTGGGCGAGCTGGTCGACCTGATCTGGCAGACCGACGAGCTGCGGCAGAATCGCCCGACCCCGCTCGACGAGGCGCGCAACGCGATGTACTACCTCGACGAGGTGCTCACCACGACGATGCCGAACCTGCTCGGGCACCTGTCCGACCTGCTCGCCGAGCAGGGCGTCCGCATGGATGCCTCCCGCTCGCCGCTGCGCTTCGGCAGCTGGATCGGCGGGGACCGGGACGGCAACCCCTACGTCACGCCGGCGGTCACCCGCGAGGTGCTCACGCTGCAGGGCACGCATGCCATGAAGGTCGCGCTCGCGCTGGTCGATGTGCTGATCTCGCAGGTCTCCTCCTCCACCCTGGTCGTCGACGTCGAGGAGGAGCTCCTGGCGTCGGTGCGCGAGGACCTCGCGCACCTGCCCGGCCTCGACAAGCGGGTGCTTGAGCTGAACGCCCAGGAGCCCTACCGGCTCAAGCTGACCTGCGTACGGGCCAAGCTGCTCAACACGCGCCGTCGCTTCGACGCGGGCACGCCGCACGAGGAGGGACGCGACTACGCCTCGGTGGACGAGGTCGTCGCCGACCTGCAGGTGGTCGCCGACTCGCTGCGCCGGCACGGCGGGGAGCTGGTCGCCGACGGGCGGCTGGCGCACGCGACTCAGACCATCGCCTCCACCGGCCTGCACCTGGCGACGCTCGACGTGCGCGAGCACTCCGAGAAGCACCACGAGACGCTGGCGCCGATGCTGGACGCCGCCGGGGCTGCGGGAGAGGCGGGCTACGACGCGCTGGACCGCGAGGAGCGGCTGGAGCTGCTCGGCGCCGAGCTCGGCTCGCGCCGCCCGCTGCTCACCCGGGCGGCACCCCGGGAGAAGACGCTGGCCGTCTTCGACGAGATCCGGCAGGCGGTCGCGACCTACGGTGAGGACGTCGTCGAGACCTACATCATCTCGATGACGCAGGGACCAGACGACGTGTTGGCGGCGGCCGTGCTCGCGCGGGAGGCCGGGCTCGTCGACCTGCACGGCGACGCCGGGGGCGAGGGCGCCTTCGCGCTCATCGGCTTCGCGCCGCTGCTGGAGACGATCGACGAGCTCCGCGGTGCCGCGGCGCTGGTCGACTCGATGCTGTCCACCCCGGCATACCGCGAGCTGGTGCGGCTGCGCGGGGACGTCCAGGAGGTCATGCTCGGCTACTCCGACTCCAACAAGCAGGCGGGCGTGCTCACCAGCCAGTGGGGCATCCACCAGGCGCAGCGGGCGCTGCGCGACGTCGCGGCGAAGCACGGCGTGCGGCTGCGGCTCTTCCACGGTCGCGGCGGCTCGGTCGGCCGCGGCGGCGGCCCGACCTACGACGCCATCCTCGCCCAGCCCAACGGGGTGCTGGAGGGCGACATCAAGTTCACCGAGCAGGGTGAGGTCATCTCCGACAAGTACTCGCTGCCGGCCCTCGCGCAGGAGAACCTGGAGCTGTCTCTCGCCGCGGTCCTGCGCGCCTCCGCGCTGCACCGCGACCCACGGACCACCGCCGAGGAGCGGGAGCGCTACGGCGCGGTCATGGACGTGGCCAGCGACGCCGCCTTCGCGGCCTACCGCAGCCTCATCGACGACGAGGACCTGCCGGCCTACTTCGTCGCGGCGACGCCGGTCGACCAGCTGGGCGCGCTCAACATCGGCTCCCGCCCGAGCAAGCGGCCGGACACCGGCAAGGGCCTGGACGGGCTGCGGGCGATCCCGTGGGTCTTCGGCTGGACCCAGACCCGGCAGATCGTCCCGGGGTGGTTCGGCGTCGGCTCCGGGCTGCGGGCGGCGCGCGAGGCCGGGCACGGCGAGACGCTGCACGAGATGCTGGAGCACTGGCACTTCTTCCGCTCGGTGATCTCCAACGTCGAGATGACCGTCGCCAAGACCGACCTCGGCATCGCGGCGCACTACGTCGACACCCTCGTGCCGGAGGAGCTGCGGCACGTCTTCGCGGCCATCCGCGAGGAGTTCGAGCTCACCGTCACCGAGCTCAAGGCGCTGACGGGGGAGGATGACCTGCTCGACGACCAGCCGGTGCTCAAGCGCACGCTGGCCGTCCGGGACAACTACCTCGACCCGATCTCCTACCTGCAGGTGGAGCTGCTGCGCCGGCTGCGCGAGCGGCCGGACGACACGGCCTCGGCCGACGAGGGGGCGGCCGGACCCGGCGACGACGAGGTCGACGAGCTGCAGCGTGCGCTGCTCGTGACCGTCAACGGGGTGGCGGCAGGTCTGCGCAACACCGGCTGAGAGGGCCGGTGCCGGCGCTGCGTGAGAGCATCGGGTCATGCCCGAGGGACACACGCTGCACCGGCTCGCCCGCGCCCTCGACTCCGCCTACGGTGGCACGACGCCGCAGGTCAGCAGCCCGCAGGGCCGCTTCGCGCAGGAGGCCGCCGTCCTGGACGGGCAGGTCGTGGACGGGTCGTGGGCCCACGGCAAGCTGCTCTTCGTCGACTTCGCGCAGGGGCGCAGCCTCTACGTCCACCTCGGGCTCATCGGCAAGTGGTTCGTGCTGCCGGTGGAGCCGCCAGGCAGCGAGCCGCCCGCGACCGGGCAGGTGCGGCTGCGGCTGCTCTCGGACACCCGGGTCGCCGACCTGCGCGGCCCGATGGCCTGCGAGCTCGTGGACGAGGCGGAGGTGGACCGGCTGGTGCGGCGGCAGGGGCCGGACCCGCTGCAGCCGGTGGGCGGGCTGAACGACCCGGACGAGGCATACCGGAAGATCCGCCGCTCGGGCAAGACCGTCGCCGAGCTGCTCATGGTCCAGACGGTGCTCGCCGGGGTGGGCAACATCTATCGCTGCGAGGTGCTGTGGCGGCACCGGTTGCACCCGCTCAAGCCCGGCCGCTCGCTCAAGCCGGCATCCTGGCAGCTCATCTGGGAGGACCTCGTGCGGCTTATGCCGCTGGGGGTGCGGACCGGCACGATCATCACCCTCGACGACGTGGCTGCGGACACCGAGGCGGCCCTGGAGCGCGGCGAGCTGCCCGACGTGCCCCGCGAGTTCGCCGTCTACAAGCGCACCGGTCAGCCGTGCCTGCGCTGCGGCGCGAGCATCCGGCACAAGGTCGTCGCCGGCCGCAACCTCTTCTGGTGCGGCAACTGCCAGCGCCGCACCTGAGGTCCCCTCCCGCCTGAGCAGAGAGATGTGCCCGAGGCAGGCGCTGCAACCCCCGCGTGGCACACCCTTCTCTGCTCAGGCTCCGGTCTACGTGCCTTCCTCTGCTCAGGTCCACCTGCGGATACTGCACCTGTGGACAAGTCCGGCGCTGAGTCGTCGCGGCGCGGCAGGCTGGTCCCATGAGGGGCGACGCGATGGACCCGCGGGTGGGTCGGCTGCTGGAGGTGCACCCGCACGGGCTCACGACGGCCCACCTGCACCGTGCCGGTGTGTCCGACACGGTCATCCGGAGCCAGGTCGCCGCGGGGGTGCTCCTCCGCCTGCGCCGGGAGGTCCTCGTCGACCGGCGGGTATGGGAGGCGTCGCCCCCGCGGGAGCGTCATCGCCTGCGCGCGCTCGCGGTCGCGGGTTCGCTGACGTCGCTGGGCACCGAACCTGGGCAGGTCGCACTCAGCCACCGCAGCGGGCTGGTGGTTCAGGACCTGGACGTGCACGGTCTCGACGACGAGGTCCACGGGAGCCGCGTGGGCTGCGGCCGTGGCCACCGCTCGGGAGGCCTGTGGGTGCACGCGCCGGTGCCGCCGGGACAGGTCACCGACCAGGACGGTATACCCGTGGTCCGGCCCGCGCTCGCCAGCCTCCAGGAGGCCGTCGTGCACGGCGCCGAGTGCGGGCTGGTCGCCGCCGACTCGGCCCTGCGGGTCGGCGCCGCGACCCCGGAGGAGCTCCGCTCCCTGGTCGACCTGTCGTGCCTGCGGCGTGACCGGCCTGCAGCGTGCCTGGTGGCCGACCTGGCCGACGGCAGCCGGGAGAGCGCCGGGGAGTCACGCACGGCCTGGCTGCTGCACCTGCTCGACCTCGAGGTCGAGTGCCAGGTCGAGATCTACGACCCCGCCGGCTGGCTGGTGGCGCGGTCGGACTTCCGGATCAAGGGCACGAACGTCCTGCTGGAGTTCGACGGCCGGGTGAAGTACGACGACCGGGACGTGCTCATGGCTGAGAAGGTGCGCGAGGACCGGCTGCGGGAGCTGGGCTACGAGGTCGTGCGACTCACCTGGGCAGACCTGGCCACGCCGGGGCTCGTGCGGGCCAAGATCCGGCAGGCCCTCGCGCGGGCGTCCCTCCGCCGACCGGCCTGAGCGCTGGTGCGCCGGGGCCGCCGGTGCTTCCGGTCCCGCCGGGGCCGCCGGTGCTTCCGGTCTCGCCAGGGCCGCTGGTGCTTCCGGTCCCGCCTGAGCAGAGAAGGCTGGCCCAGGCAGGGGTTGCAGCGCGTGCGTCGGGCACGTTTCTCTGCTCAGGTCGGGTGGGGGTGGCTGTGTCCCTGCTGAGCAGAGAAATCTGGCCCAGGCAGGGGTTGCAACCTGTGCGTCGGGCACGTTTATCTGCTCAGGTCGGCGATGGGCGGGTGCGGGCCGGAGTGGGCGGCCGCGGGGGCACGGTGGCGCCCGGCGGGGGTGGCTCAGCGCGGCCAGACCTGGGCGCGCCAGGCATACCGGGTGGGGCCGGCGCTGTCGCCGGCGCCGTCGGTGCTGCCCAGGATCATGCCGAGCAGCTCGCGCGGGGAGGGGTAGTCGTCGTCCAGCGCGGCGAGGTACTGCCGGTGCGCCTCCAGCGAGGCGACGCCGCGCTCGAAGGTGTCGGTGACGTCGACCTCGTGCGTGGGGGTATGCCCGGCCGAGGACGCGATCCAGCGCACCCCGTCCCACGGCTCGTGGCCCTCGGTGACCAGCTCGGGGAAGATCCACCGGTTGCCCGCCGCGGGCACGGCGTCGATGACGCTCAGGCCGACGACGCGGTGGTCGGCCTGGTTGAGCCCACCGCCCGGGAAGGTCTCGGCGTGCGTGATGGTGGTCACCACCTCGGGCCGCACCTCCCGGATCACCCGGGCGAGCTCGCGCCGCAGCCGCAGGCCGGCCTCCAGCACCCCGTCGGAGAAGCCGTCGAGGAAGCGCACGTCCACGACGCCCACCTCGCGGGCGCCGTCCCGCTCCTCCTGCTCGCGGACCGGGCCGGCCTCCTCCGGCGGCATCGTGGCGATGCCGGCCTCCCCGCGCGTGACGAGCAGGTAGGTGACCTCCTTGCCCTCGGCGGTCCACCGGGCCACCGCCGCGGCCGTGCCGTACTCCAGGTCGTCGGGGTGGGCGGCAATGCACAGCGCCCGCTGCCAGTCCGTGGGGAAGGTCTCCAGGCTCATGCCAGCATCTCTAGCACGGCCTTCTCCAGGTCACGCGTCCGGGCCGCCGGTGAGCGGTGCCGCCGCCGCGCCACCTCGGCGATCGTCGTGCCGCTCTCGTAGAGGTCGATGACGCGCGGGTCGATGTAGGACGAGCGCGCGACGGTCGGGGTGTTGCCGAGGTATGCCGCCACCTCGTCCACAGCGGCCTTCACCGCTCTCTTCCGCGAGGCCTGGGTGTCGCCCGCCTCCTCCGAGAGCGCCAGCGAGGTCGCCGCCAGCACCGTCGCGTGCCAGGTCCGGAAGTCCTTGGCGGTCAGCTCGCCCCCGAGCAGCTCGTCGAGGTAGAGGTTGACCGCGGCGGCGTCGAGGTCGATCCAGCGGCGCCCGTCCTGGTAGGCCAGCAGCCGCTGCCCGGACCGGCGCCGCCGCATCCGGTCCAGCGCCGCGATGACGTCGGCATCGTCGATCTCGACCGTGTGCTCGACGCCGGACTTGCCCACGAAGCGGAAGACCAGCACGTCACCCCGGGCGCGGACGTGCCGGCGCTCCAGCGTGGTGAGGCCGAAGCTGCCGTGCGCGTCGGTGTAGACGTCGCTGCCGATGCGGAAGTAGCCCAGGTCCAGCAGCCGCACGGCGACCGCCTCGGCGCGCTCGGCGGGCATACCCTCCTGCGCCAGGTCACGGGCCACCCGACGTCGCGCCGCGGGCAGCTCGGCCGCCGCCGCGAGCACCCGGTCGAACTTCATCCGGTCCCGCTTCTCCCGCCAGGCCGGGTGGTAGAGGTACTGCCGCCGTCCGGCGTCGTCGGTGCCGACCGCCTGGAGGTGCCCCTGCGGGTGCGGGCAGATCCAGACGTCCTGCCAGGCCGGCGGGATGGCCAGCGCCTTGACCCGCTCGACCTCCTCGTCCGGCAGCCGCTCGCCCTTGGCGTCCAGGTAGGTGAACCCACGCCCGGAACGTCGGCGGGTCCAGCCGGGCGAGCTGGGGGAGACGGTGCGCAACCGGGGCATACGCGCAGATTAGGGCCGATCCCGCCCCACTGATAACCTGAACGGTGCCGTCATGACGGCCGCGGATTCGAGAGTGCCCCGGTGAACAGGCCCGGGTTGGCGCCGCGCAACAACACGAAGGAGTCGCCCATGGCGATCGACACTGCCGCCAAGCAGGACATCATCAAGGAATACGCCACGACCGAGGGCGACACCGGGTCCCCTGAGGTCCAGGTCGCGCTGCTGACCGCCCGCATCAAGGAGCTCACCGAGCACTCCCGCGAGCACAAGCACGACCACCACAGCCGCCGCGGCCTGCTGCTGCTGGTCGGCAAGCGCAAGCGGCTGCTGCGCTACCTCGAGGAGATCGACATCGAGCGCTACCGGTCGCTGATCAAGCGACTCGGCCTGCGCCGCTGAGACTTCGCCTGGGAGCGGTTCCCGTCACGGGGACCGCTCCTTCGCGTATGAGGTGGGGGGCCGACGCGCGTCCCTCACCAGCAGGACCGGCCGGGCACAACGATGATGCCCCGCGCCGTGAGCAGAGTTGAGCAGAAAAGGAGGGCCCATGGAGGGTCCAGAGATCACCTTCGCCGAAGCCGCCATCGACAACGGCTCCTTCGGCATCCGCACCGTCCGGTTCGAGACCGGGCGCCTGGCCAAGCAGGCCGGCGGCTCCGTCACCGCCTACCTCGACGACGACACCATGCTGCTGTCGACCACCACGGCCGGCAAGCACCCCAAGGACCACTTCGACTTCTTCCCGCTGACGGTGGACGTCGAGGAGAAGATGTATGCCCTCGGCAAGATCCCGGGCAGCTTCTTCCGCCGTGAGGGTCGCCCGTCCACGGACGCGATCCTCACCTGCCGGCTGATCGACCGCCCGCTGCGCCCGACCTTCGCCAAGGGGCTGCGCAACGAGGTCCAGGTCGTCATCACCGTGCTGTCCCTCAACCCCGAGCACCAGTACGACGTGCTCGCGATCAACGCGGCCTCCGCGTCCACCCAGATCTCGGGCCTGCCCTTCAGCGGCCCGATCGGCGCGACGCGGATCTCCCTCATCGACGGGCAGTGGGTGGCCTTCCCGAACTTCTCCGACGCCGAGCGCTCGACCTTCGACATGGTCGTCGCCGGGCGGGTCGTCGACGGTGACGACGTGGCCATCATGATGGTCGAGGCCGAGTCCACCGAGGCGACCTGGGACCTGGTGAAGTCCGAGGGCAAGCAGGCCCCGACCGAGGAGGTCGTGGCTCAGGGCCTCGAGGAGTCCAAGAAGTTCATCAAGGCCCTCTGCGACGCTCAGGCCCAGCTCGCCCAGGAGTCCGCCAAGGAGGTCCAGGAGTTCCCGCGCTTCCTCGACTACGAGGACGACGCCTACTCCGCCGTCGAGGAAGCCACCAGCGGTGACCTCGCCACGGCGCTGCAGATCGCCGGCAAGGCCGAGCGCGACGACCGCGTCGACGAAATCAAGGCCGCCATGATGACCCGGCTGGCCGGCGACGACGACGGGTCGGGCGCCGCCTTCGCCGGTCGCGAGAAGGAGCTGTCCGCGGCCTACCGCGCCGTGCAGAAGAAGCTCATCCGTGAGCGCATCCTGCGCGACGAGGTCCGTATCGACGGTCGCGGGCTCAAGGACATCCGTGCCCTGTCCGCCGAGGTCGAGGTCATCCCGCGGGCGCACGGCTCGGCGATCTTCGAGCGCGGCGAGACCCAGATCATGGGCGTGACCACGCTCAACATGCTGCGCATGGAGCAGCAGCTGGACACCCTCTCCCCGGTGTCCCGCAAGCGCTACATGCACAACTACAACTTCCCGCCCTACTCGACCGGTGAGACCGGTCGCGTCGGCTCGCCCAAGCGGCGCGAGATCGGCCACGGCGCGCTCGCCGAGCGGGCCCTCATGCCGGTGCTGCCGGCGCGCGAAGAGTTCCCCTACGCGATCCGCCAGGTGTCCGAGGCGCTCGGCTCCAACGGCTCGACCTCGATGGGCTCGGTCTGCGCGTCCACGATGTCGCTGCTCAACGCTGGTGTGCCGCTGCGCGCGCCGGTGGCGGGCATCGCGATGGGACTGGTCTCGGCGGAGATCAAGAACGACGCCGGGACGTCCGAGACGAAGTATGCCGCGCTGACCGACATCCTCGGCGCCGAGGACGCCTTCGGCGACATGGACTTCAAGGTCGCCGGCACCAAGGAGTTCGTCACCGCGATCCAGCTGGACACCAAGCTCGACGGCATCCCCGCCGACGTGCTCGCCGGCGCCCTGACCCAGGCCCGCGACGCGCGTCTGCACATCCTGGACGTCATGAACGAGGCGATCGACGCCCCGGACGAGATGAGCCCCTACGCCCCGCGGGTGATCTCGGTGCGCGTGCCCACCGACAAGATCGGCGAGGTCATCGGCCCGAAGGGCAAGATGATCAACCAGATCCAGGAGGACACCGGCGCCGACATCTCGATCGAGGACGACGGCACCGTCTACATCGGCGCGACCGACGGCCCCTCGGCCGAGGCCGCGCGGGCGGCGATCAACGCGATCGCCAACCCGCAGATGCCGGAGGTCGGCGAGCGCTTCCTCGGGACCGTGGTCAAGACCACGACCTTCGGGGCGTTCGTGTCGCTGCTGCCGGGCAAGGACGGGCTGCTGCACATCTCCGAGATCCGCAAGCTCGTCGGTGGCCAGCGCATCGACGCGGTCGAGGACGTGCTGGGCGTGGGCCAGAAGGTCCAGGTCGAGCTCAAGGAGATCGACCCCCGCGGCAAGCTCTCGCTCGCGGCGGTCGTCGCGCAGGAGCAGGGCGCGTCGGGCGAGGGCCAGACCCCGGCCCCGGAGCAGGGGCAGCCCGCCGGTGACGCCGGGGAGCCCAGCCGTGCGGACGACGCCGAGGCGCCCGAGGTGACCGAGCCGGCCACCAGCGGTGACGCCGACGGCGGCGACGCCGACGGCGGTGACGCCTCCGGGAGCGACGCCTCCGGGAGCGACGCCGAGGGCGAGGGCGGCGAGCGTCCGCGTCGTCAGCGCCGCCGTCGGGGCGGCCGTGGTCGTGGCGGCAACGGTGGTGGCACCGGCGCCGCCTCGGACTCCGCCGAGTCGGACGGCTCCGGCTCCGAGGTCTGATCGACCTGAGGCGCGGCACGACGCTGCCGCAGGCATGACGTGAGGAAGGGCGGGCCCGATCGGGCCCGCCCTTCCTGCGCGTGTGTCGTCGTCCGGCTGCTCAGGCCAGCGCCTTGCGCCGGATCCTGGGTGCGGGGGCGTCGACGTGCCAGCGCATCTCCATCCGGGTGCGGCCGGTGGTGTCGGTGACCGGGACCCACGTGAGGGCCCGGGTCGCGCGCGTGGTGTCGGTCCGCAGGGAGCGAACGGTCGCCATGGGGTCCACCTCCTCCGAGAGATGAGTCTCGGCTCGAATCGTTCATCTGCTGTTCACCGAGCATACCCCAGAGTTCACCGAGAAGTGAACAGAAGGTGAACGCGCGTCGTCGTCACGTTCAGGATGTGGCGGGGGTGGCGGCTGTGGTGCCCACGGAGCGCACGACGGCGCTGACGACCGCCTCCAACGGGCCGCGTCGACCGACGGCCACCAGCATGGCGCCCACCACCAGCGCGAGGAGGCTGTGCGCCAGCAGACCGGTCGAGGTGTCCGGCGCCCAGGGGCCGGCGTCGCCCAGGGGTGTGGCCAGCAGCACGACGTGTGCCGAGTAGAGGCTGAGGGTGGCGCGACCGGCTCCCGCGAGCAGGGCCCAGGGCAGGACGGAGAACACGCGGACCAGGATGAGGCAGCACCCGAGCACGAACGTCGCCGCTGCGGTCGTGTGCACGAGGTCCACGACGCTGCCGCTGTGCCTCGCCCAGACGCCGAGCCACCAGGGACTGCCCTCGGGGTGGGTGCCGTAGAAGCCGGTGCGCCGCTGGTGGTCGAGCACTGCCCAGTCGCCTGGGCCGAGCCCGACCGTGGCCAGCAGCGAGGTGCGCACCTCCTCGCTGCGTGTGACCAGCCTCGAGACGCCGAGGGCGAGCACCGCGGTCGCCCCGGAGGCGAGGACGAGGGGTCGGGTGACCCGAGTGCCGGGGCCGCGGTCGTGCAGGACGCGGCCCACCGCCATCCCGGCGAAGAGGTAGGTCGCCCAGGTGAGGACCGGGTAGTAGCCGGTGACGAGCAGCTCGCCGAGGAGCTGGAGCGGCCCCGTGAGCAGCGTGGCCAGGGACGGCACGGCCAGCGTGGGCTCGGGCAGCGCCGAGCGCAAGGTCAGGCTGAGCACCGGGCTGAGGAGCCCCCAGGCGAGTGCCAGCCAGGCCAATGGTGCCGCCCGCCAGGAGAGCACCGGCAGGGCGCAGCAGAAGAGCAGGCCGTAGTACGTGAGGATCACCGCGATCCCGGAGCTGGGCAGTCCCAGCAGCAGCCCCAGGCCGCCGACGAGCGCGGCGCGGACCAGGACCCGGCGGCGGTGGAGGCGCGGATCGGCCAGCACCTCGGTCCGGGGCGAGGCCAGGACGAGGCTCACCCCGGCCAGGACGGCGAAGAGCGCGGAGGAGCGACCCGCGACGGTCTGGAACACCCAGCTCACCCCACCGGGCCCGGGCCCCTCCTGCTCGACCAGGTGGGCGGCGAACATCCCCAGCAGCGCGAGCGTGCGCGCCAGATCCACCCCCACCAACCGGCCGGCCACGTCAGGACCCTCGCCTCAGGTGCCCGTGGGCGGCGTCACGGCCACGCCACCAGGCGGACCTCGCGGACGGTCCGCCCGTCGTCGGCCACCACCCGGTCACGCCACGCGCCGTCCGGCTCGAAGCCGGCGGCCTGGAGGAAGCCCCGCGTGACCTCGGCCTCGGCCAGCACCCAGGTGGCCACCGCCTCGAGCCCGTCCTGGGCGGCTCGCAGGGTGTCGACCGCAGCGTTGAGCAGGCGGGAGCCGTGGCCGGCGCGGCGCGCCTCGGGGTGGACGCCACCGTCGAGGAGCAGCGCCGAGGTGCCCTCGGGCAGACCTGGCTCCTCCTCCGCCGGACCGACCGCGACGTAGCCGGTGACCTGCGGTCCGGCGCACGCGACCAGCAGGCGGTGCCGCGGGGAGGGCGGGTGCTCCAGCGACTGGCGCCATGCCGAGGCGAACCGTGGGCCGGTCAGCGCCTCCAGGACCTCGGGGTCGAGCACGTCGGCATACTCCTGCTGCCAGACGAAGGCCTGCACGAGCCCCACCGCGGGCGCGTCGTTGGGGCGCGCGGTGCGGACGCTGGCGTCGGCGGCGGGGGCCTGCTCGTGCGGATGGCTCATCGTCCCAGTCTCGCACCCGCGGTTTGTTACACCGCGACCGTCGAATGACGTGACGCGCGTTATACAAAGTCAGGGATCTCTGGCACACTGGGGTCATGTACGGCAACGACTTCGGCCAGCCAGGCACCGACACCCAGGCGAAGCCCTCGCCGCTCAATGCGGCGGAGACGGAGGACTACACCGAGGCGCTCGCCGCCTACTTCGACGGGCTGGTCGAGGACGACCAGCGGGTCGAGCCGCGCGACGCCATGCCGGAGGCCTATCGCACCACCCTGATCCGGCAGATGGCGCAGCACGCGCACTCCGAGATCATCGGCATGCAGCCGGAGGGCAACTGGATCAGCCGGGCGCCCAGCCTGCGCCGCAAGGCGATCCTCATGGCCAAGGTCCAGGACGAGGCCGGGCACGGGCTTTACCTCTACTCCGCCGCGGAGACCCTCGGGGTGGATCGTTCCGAGCTGCTCGACAAGCTGCACCAGGGCAAGCAGAAGTACTCTTCGATCTTCAACTACCCCACGCTGACCTGGGCCGACGTGGGCGCGATCGGCTGGCTCGTCGACGGCGCCGCGATCATGAACCAGGTGCCGCTGTGCCGCTGCTCCTACGGCCCCTACGCCCGCGCGATGATCCGCGTGTGCAAGGAGGAGTCCTTCCACCAGCGGCAGGGCTTCGAGATCCTCTGGACGCTCGCCCGTGGCACCGAGGAGCAGCAGGCGATGGCGCAGGACGCCGCCGACCGGTGGTGGTGGCCGGCGCTGATGATGTTCGGCCCGCCGGACTCCGGCGAGGCGGCCAGCAACGGGCATACCGCCCAGAGCATGGCCTGGGGGATCAAGCGGTTCTCCAACGACGACCTGCGGCAGAAGTTCATCGACATGACCGTCCCGCAGGCGCAGAAGCTCGGCCTGACCCTGCCCGACCCGGACCTGCGGTGGAACGAGGAGCGCGGGCACTGGGACTTCGGCGACATCGACTGGGACGAGTTCTGGCGCGTGCTCAAGGGCGACGGCCCGTGCAACGAGCAGCGGATCAGCACCCGCGTCCAGGCGCACGAGGACGGCGCGTGGGTGCGTGAGGCCGCGGCGGCGTATGCCGACAAGCAGGCCGCGCAGGAGGTCGCATGACCACCGCCGGCTGGCCGCTGTGGGAGGTCTTCGTGCGGGCCAAGCGTGGGCTGTCGCACGTGCACGCCGGGTCGTTGCACGCCCCCGACCGGGAGATGGCGCTGCGCAACGCGCGGGACCTCTACACCCGGCGGCAGGAGGGTGTGTCGATCTGGGTCGTCGCCTCCAGCGACATCACCGCCTCCAGCCCGGACGAGCGCGACAGCTTCTTCGACCCGGCCGCCGACAAGGTCTACCGGCACCCCACGTTCTACGACGTGCCGGAGGACGTGGAGTACCTGTGAGCGAGCAGCACCACGTCGACTACCTCCTCGGGTTCGGCGACGACGCCCTCATCTATGCCCAGCGGCTCGGGGAGTGGCTCACCCACGCCCCGCAGATCGAGGAGGACATGGCCCTCGGCAACGTCGGGCTCGACCTCGTCGGGCAGGCCCGCGCGCTGCTGACCCGCGCCGGGGAGGTGGAGGGGGCCGACCCGGTGCGGGACGAGGACGACCTCGCGATGCTGCGCGACGAGCGCGAGTTCCGCAACGTGCAGCTCGTCGAGCAGCCGCGCGGCGACTTCGCGCACGAGATGGCGCGGATGCTGTGGTTCTCCGCCTACCAGTGCGAGCTGTATGCCCGCCTGCTCGACTCCGCCGACGAGACGCTGGCCGCCATCGCCGCGAAGGCGGTCAAGGAGGTCGACTACCACCGCGACCACGCGACGCAGTGGGTGCTGCGCCTCGGCGACGGCACGGCGGAGAGCCACGAGCGGATGCAGCAGGGGCTCGTCGCCGTCCACCCCTACGTCGCCGAACTGGGCGAGGACCACGACGCCGCGCGCTGGGCCGCCGAGCAGGGGATCGGCGTGCTTCCGTCGACCTTGACCGAGGCCGTCAACGAGCACGTCGGGCAGGTGCTGGAGCGGGCCACGCTGAGCATGCCCGACGCGCCCCGCTGGCACGCCCGCGGCGGTCGCGACGGGATCCACTCCGAGCAGATGGGCTACCTGCTCGCCGAGATGCAGCACATCCACCGCAGCCATCCCGGGGCGACCTGGTGATGGTGGCTGCACCAGGAGACCGCCCTGAGCCAGCCCGTGCCGGGCTGCCCGGCGCCGGGCTGACCGACGCCGAGCTGGCGGACGCCGAGCGGGCGATCCGCGGGGTCGCCGACCCCGAGATCCCGGTCATCACCATCGACGACCTCGGGGTCATCCGCGACGTCGAGCCCGCCGACGTCAACGGCAGCCCCGGGCTCCGGGTGACCATCACCCCGACCTACTCCGGTTGCCCCGCCATGCACGCGATGGAGGACGGCGTGCGCGAGGCGGCGCAGCGGCACGGCATACCCGTCGACGTCGTGACCCGGCTCTCGCCGGCGTGGACCACCGACTGGATGAGCGAGGAGGGGCGCACCAAGCTGCGCCGCTTCGGGATCGCGCCGCCCACCGGCGACCGGGCGCACGCGGCCGGCCCGGTGCCCGTCGGGCTGCAGATCCGGGTGGTCGCCTGCCCGCACTGCGGATCGCAGGACACCGAGGAGGTCGCCCGCTTCGGGTCGACCGCCTGCAAGGCGCTGCGGCGGTGCCGTACGTGCCGGGAGCCGTTCGACGAGTTCAAGACGATCTGATCGCCCGGGGGCTCCGCCCCCGGGTCCCCCCGCAGCTGGGGCTGCGCCCCAGACCCCCGACAGGAGTGATTCGTTGAGCCTGATCCAGCAGCCGACCCGCCGTCGCGCACGGTTCCACGACCTCACGGTGCGCCGGGTGGACCGCCTGACCGACCAGGCGGTCGCCATCAGCTTCGAGATCCCCGAGGAGCTGCGCGAGGAGTTCACCTTCGAGCCGGGGCAGCACCTCACCGTGCGCGCCACCATCGACGGCGAGGACGCCCGGCGCTCCTACTCCTGCTGCATCTCGCGCGCGCAGTCCCGGGAGCGGGGAGAGCTGCGGGTCGCCACCGCGACCGTGCCCGGCGGGCTCATGTCGACCTGGCTCAACGAGCAGGTGCAGGCGGGGGACACGCTGCAGGTCATGACCCCGATGGGGTCGTTCACCTGCCCGACGCAGCCGACCGCGACGCGGCACCACGTCGGCATCGCCGCGGGCTCCGGGATCACCCCCGTGCTCTCGCTGCTGACGACGGCCCTGGAGGAGGAGCCGCACTCCCGGGTCACCCTCGTCTTCGGCAACCGCCGCACCGACTCCGTCATGTTCCTCGAGGAGCTGATGGACCTCAAGAACCGCTTTCCCGGCCGGTTCACGCTGCTCAACGTGCTCTCCCGGGAGCCGCAGGACGCCGAGCTGCTCACCGGCCGTATCGACCGGGAGAAGGTCGAGCAGCTGCTCGCCACCTTCATCCCCGAGGACCAGGTCGACGAGTGGTACCTCTGCGGGCCGTTCGGGATGGTGGAGACGGTGCAGGAGATCCTCGCCGAGCGTGGTGTGGACTCCGAGCACGTGCACCACGAGATCTTCCACGTCGACGGCGACGGGGCCCCGGTCACGGAGCAGACGCCTGCGGAACCGGTGGACCCGGGCGCGCCGCCGGAGGCGGTCGCCACGGTGACCCTGGACGGTCGGACCACGACCGTGCCGATGCAGACCACGGCCGAGACGATCCTCGCCGCGACGCTGCGGGAGCGGCCGGACGCCCCCTTCTCCTGCACCGGCGGCGTCTGCGGCACCTGCCGGGCCAAGGTCGTCGACGGCGAGGTGCGGATGGAGCGCAACTACGCCCTGGAGCCGGACGAGGTCGAGCGCGGCTACCGCCTCATGTGCCAGTCGCACCCGGTGACCGAGACGGTCACCATCGACTACGACGCCTGACCGGGGGAGGACGCGGCGCCGGGGGAGTCTCCTCGCTGGTGGAGAAGCCAGCGGACCTCCTGCTCCAGCGCGTCCGTGGCCGTCGGCAGGGTGAAACCGAGGTGCGTGAGGCGCGTCGTGTCGAGCACCGTGGGCACGCGCCAGGGGAGGTCCGGGGGCGGTCGGCGCAGGCGAGCACGGCACGCGCGAGGACCTCGGTGGAGTTCGTCGACTCGACCACGTCGCCGCCCCGGACGCGGAGGACCGCGACCGTGGGCTCGTCCCCTCGGCGGACCCGGTGGGCGAGGGCGAGCACCGCAGTCGTGCGCACCTGCCGCACCCAGGCGCCCTGGATCGTGCTCGGTCGCAGCACGCTGACGCGCTCGCCGTGCCCCGCAGCACACGCTCGGACTCCGCCTTGCCAGCGCCGTAGCCCTCGGCGCCCCGGCCTCGTGCCCGGCCCAGGCCATCGTGGGCGTGCCCTCGGGGACCGGCGCGGTGAAGTGGGCGCCGCCGGGGGAGTTGAGGTGGTGGCCGCACGGATCGACGTAGACGGCTGTCGCGCTGAGGTACGCCGTCCCGCCGCAGCGACGCGAGAGGCGGCCCACCCGGCGGCGGCCAGGCGCTCGGCCGTGCGCCACAGCGATCCGGTGCCTCCGAGGATGACTGCCCGGGGTGCTGGACTGCCGCCGCGCATGCGGCTCAGGCGTGGTCCGTGAGCTCGTGCCAGGCGAGGTCGAGCTGACCGACCAGGTCGCGCAGCAGCGGCAGACTGACACCGACCACGGCGTGGTAGTCACCCTCGATGCCGGTGACGTAGGGGCCGCCGAGGCCGTCGACGGTGAAGCCGCCGGCGACGTGGAGCGGCTCGCCGGTGGCGACGTAGTGCGCGATCTCGGCGTCGGTGAGGTCGGCGAAGTGCACGGTGGTCGAGGCGGTCCCGCCGAGCGTCGCGCCGGAGCCCTCGCTCCGGTCGTCGATGACCCAGTGGCCCGAGTGCAGGACGCCGGAGCGACCCCGCATGCGTTGCCAGCGCTCGATCGCCACCTGCGAGGAGTGCGGCTTGCCGAAGATCTCACCGTCCAGCTCGAGCACCGAGTCGCAGCCGAGCACGAGTGCGTCGACGTCGTGCCCGGCGCTCACCTGCTCGGCCTTGGCCCGGGCGAGGGTCAGCGCGACGTCGGCGGCCTCGAGCTCTCCGTGCCGCTCCTGTGCCGCGGCGATCGCCGCGTCCTCGTCGACACCCGACACGATCACCTCGGGCCGGACCCCGGCCCTGGTCAGAGTGGTGAGGCGGGCCGGGGACGCGGACGCGAGCACGAGCGGGATCACGGGGCACAGCCTACGGGGCGTGACGTCACCCCTTGAGCAGGTTTCGGGCGGGAGGTCGAGGCGTGGGGCGGTGTTCACGGTGATCAGCCCGCGGTCGTCAGGGAGCCCCTGTGGGGAGGGAAGTGCCGGGGGGAGGGGAGGTGGCGCCGGGTCAGATGGGGACTCAGAAGGGGGAGACTCGGTCTCGCGTGATGACCACGGCACGCCGGGTGCATCGCCCCGGCCGGTCCCACCCGTCGTGCCGTGCTCCTCTGGCTCTCCGTGGGCATGCTCGGTGACGTCCAGCGGAATGCCCAGCACCTCCTCCGCCGTCGGCACGGGGGTGTCTGAGCGACGACGGGTGACCGAGCACCAGCCGGCGAGAGGAGTGCCGTCGTCGGCGTCGTCGTCGAGGTCCGAGAGGAGGGCGTCGGCCCCGCGGTGCACCAGGGCGGCGTAGAGCGCCTGGCAGGCGAGGTCGCGGCGGGACTCCCAGGTCTGCGTGGTTGAGCCGTCGACCGCGTGGCTGTCTGTCGCGTGATCGTCGGCGGCGCTGCCACCCGTCGGACGAGCGGCCGTCGCCTCACCAGCCGTCGCCTGACCGGCCGTCACTCGACCACCTGTCGCGTGACCACCCGTCGCGTGACCACCTGAACCCGAACCGCGGGCGAGGACCGCCCGCTCGAGGTACTGCCGGTAGTCGTGAACCCGGGTGGTCGTGCTCTGGCCGAGCAGCGTGCACCAGCGCAGGTCTCGCCGTCGGTTGATCGTGACCGACCACGTGCGAGCGGTCTTGAACTGGTGGGTGCGGACGTCGAGGGAGCCCAGGTTGAGCTCGCCGGTCACCCCGCCGACGGCGCCGAAGGGAACGACGTGGTCGAGCTCGCACCGGGAGGCGGGCACCCTGGTCAGTGGTGACCGCGAGTGGACGTCGGCGGCGATCACCTGCCGACGCATGTCGGCATCCGGACGGTAGCGGGTGATGGTCCGCTCGATGAGCCGACCGTCGGCGGGGTCCACCAGCAGCCGGGACAGAGTCGTCCCCGGGACCAGGGCGAGCTCGCGGGCATGGCCGGGCGAGATGAAGACAGGGTGGTGCCCCAGGACCTGGCCCACCGACCCGAGCCGCGGCACCGGGCCGAGGCGCCCGTGCTCGCCATCCGTCCCGGCCGTCCGGTCAGGTGCGGCACTTCCCGCGGGCGTGCGGTCCGGCAGAGCACTCCCCGCGGGCGTGCGGTCCAGTTCGGCAGTCGACTCGGGCGTGCGGTCCGGTGCGGCACTCACCTCGGGCGTCCTGTCCCCCTCGGCACCTGTACGGGGCGTTCGGTCCGGCAACGCCGTTTGGTGGCTCGGCGGATCCATGCCGTGCGCGTCGGACGCTGCGCGCCCAGCCAGAGACTCCCACGGCACGACGACCTGCAGCTCGACCTGCGGTTGTGCGGTGGTGACCCGATGGATCGCCGCCAGGTCGGCCAGGGTGAGGTCCTCCTCGGCCTCTGCCTCCGGCAGGGGCACCGTGCCGTAGAGCAGCAGGCCTGCGGGGACGTCCGAGCGCAGCTGGTCGAGGGTCCGCTCGTCGCCGGCCGACCGTAGGGCCCGCGCGGCATGCTCGATCCGCGCATGGATCCCGCTCATCGTCGTCAGCGCTCCGGTGACGCTCAGGGTGGCGGTCCCGTCGTCGTGCACGGACAACCACGACCACCGCGCCCGGTAGGCCGCGCGGCGCCGCTCCCGCTCGGCCTGCACATCCTCACCCTCGGCCCGGACGGCCTCCCGCTCCAGCGTCGCCCAGTAGTCGGCGTGCTGCCAGGGCTCCTCCCGCAGGTCGCCCTCGCTGTCGAGCCGCTCGACCGCCGCGGTGGCCGGGTCGGTGCCGAAGAGCACCTCCGCCACGAGCGCAGCCCGCTCCGCGGGCAACGAGCCGCACCGGTCCCAGAAGCCGCGCACGAGACCCCAGGTCACCTCGGCCCGGTCCAGCGCCCCCAGCACCTGACCGCGCACGTCGACCGGCGCGCAGGCCAGTCCGGTCATCGCGCGCGCCTCTCGTTCACCGACGCCCAGCCGGAGCCGGATCTCGGCGACGCACAGGCGCTTCGCCTCCGCCCGCCAACGGCGCCGCTCCGTGGCGGTCAGCTCCTCGACGCTGCTGAACCCCTTCTGCGCCAGCAGCGCAGCACCCGTGGCCGCGACGAGCTGGTGCGCCACCTCCAGCAGGCGACGCTCGGCCCGGGAGCGCGTCGCCGACACCTCCCCGAGCTCGGCCAGCAGCGCAGCACCCCGCTCCCGCTCCCCGGTCGCGCCCTGCTGGTCGTCCTGGTCCGCTGCTCGCCCGTCCCGCGCTGGATCGGTCATCGTGCGTCACCCCCTCCCCGGGCCTCCGAGCCCTCGCGAAGGTGGCCCGTCTTTCGAACAAGTGTATGAGTAGCCACCGACAGACCCTCGTCGTCACGGGCCTGTCACGTGCTCCCACCGCCAGACGGGGTGTGCGGCCAGGTGGCAGGATCGCGGCATGGCCACCCACGTCGCCTTCCTCCGCGCCATCAACCTCGGCGCGCGCCGGCAGTTCCCCAAGGACGACATCCTGCGGGTGACCGAGGAGGCGGGCTTCCAGAGCGTCGCCACCTACATCAATACGGGCAACGTGCGGCTCGAGACGCGGAGGCGCTCGCGGGCGAGGATCGAGGCCAGGCTCGAAGCGGCCTACCTCGCCGACCGCGGGTTCGAGGCCCACGATCACGTATGCCGCCGCCGAGCTGCGCGCGCTCGGCACGGACCTGGACGAGCTGGGTGAGGGGCATACCGGCCAGCACCACGTGTGCCTGCCCAAGCTCGCCGGTCGCGTGGAAGAGGTGGCGCACCAGCTGGGGGTATGCCATCGCGTCCACCCGGGGGTGGGCGACGTCGCGTGCCGGGTCGTGCACCGGGACGATCTTGGCCATGACGCGCAGCGACGCCGTGTTGACGGCCGGGGTGAAGGACACGGTCTTCGCCGGGCCGCTCACAGCTCGCCGAGCACCGCCGCCCGCAGCGTGTCCAGACCGACCCCGCCGATGTCCAGCGCCCGCCGGTGGAAGGCCGTGAGGTCGAAGTCCTCGCCCTCGCGGCGCCGGCACTCCTCGCGCAGCTCGAGCCACAGCCGCTCGCCGATCTTGTAGCTCGGCGCCTGCCCCGGCCACCCCAGGTAGCGGTCGAGCTCGAAGCGCAGCGACTCCTCGTTCTCGTGCGCGTGCGTGGTGAGGAACTGCCAGGCCTTGTCGTAGGTCCACTGCCCGCCCCCGACCTCGGCCGGCGCCTCGAAGCCGCAGTGCACCCCGATGTCGATGACGACGCGGGCGGCGCGCAGCGACTGGCCGCCCAGCAGCCCCATCCGGTTGCCGGGGTCGTCCATGTAACCGAGGTCGGCCATGAGCCACTCGGCATAGAGCGCCCACCCCTCGCCGTGCCCGGAGGTCCACGACGCGAGCCGCCGCCAGCGGTTGAGCAGCTCGGAGCGGTAGACCGTCTGCCCGATCTGCAGGTGGTGGCCCGGAACGCCCTCGTGGTAGACGGTCGTCAGCTCGCGCCAGGTCGAGAAGCGGGTAACCCCCTTCGGCACCGACCACCACATCCGCCCCGGCCGGGTGAAGTCCTCGCTGGGGCCGGTGTAGTAGATCCCCCCGGTCTGGCTGGGCGCGATCATGCACTCGATGCGCCGCACCGGCTCGGGCACGTCGAACTGGCTGTCGGTCAGCTCGGCGACCGCGCGGTCCGCGGTGACCTGCATCCACTCGCGCAGCGCCTCGGTGCCCTCCAGGGCATACCCCGGGTCCTCGTCGAGGACGGCGACGGCCTCCGCCACGGACGCGCCCGGCCGGATCTGCTCGGCGGTCTCGCGCATCATCGCGGTGATCCGCGCCAGTTCCTCCTGCCCCCAGCGGTAGGTCTCCTCCAGGTCGATCTCGGCACCGAGGAAGCTGCGGGAGTGCAGCCGGTAGCGCTCGATGCCGCAGGCGTCGGACTCCGGCGCCCGCGCCACCAGCTCCTCCTCGAGGTATGCCGCGAGCGCGCCGAACGCCTGCTTGGCACCGCCCACGGCGCTCGCCAGGTGGGTGCGGATCGCCTCCGGCTGACCGGCGCTCTCCTCGGTCAGCGCGTCGAAGCTGCTCGCCTCGTCCCCGGCCTGGTCGCGGCACTGCCCGGCGACCGCGCGCACCTGCCGTCCCGGGGCCACCTGGCCCTGCTCGGCCGACCAGCGCAGCGCGGAGCGGTACTGCTCCAGCGCGGTCGGCACCGCCTCCAGCCGGGCGATGATCGTCTCCCAGTGCGCCTCGGTGTCCTTGGCCATGAGGTCGAAGATGTCCCGGACCGCCTGCGGGGCCGAGGCGATGACGTTGAGCTCGACGGGCGCCTGGCCCGCGAGCACCAGGTCCAGCGACTCGACCTCCAGGCCGAGCCGCTCGCGCAGCGCCGCCGCGGTGACCCGGTCGGTGTCGTCCGCGGGCTCGACCGTGTCGAGCCGCTGCAGCGTCCGGGCCGCCTGGTCCCGGTGCGCCCGGAGTCCCTCGACCGACAGGTCGTCGATCTCGGTGTCGCGGCCGGGGACGCCGAGGTAGGTCGCCTCCAGCGGGCTGAGCGCCACCATGGCGTCGAGGTGCTCCTCGGCGAGGCGGTCGATGTCGGTGGGGGTGCGGGTCGACGTCGTCACGGGAGCCCAACCTACCCGCCTACCCTGGGGCGGTGCCCAGACGTCGCCAGCCCGCCGATCCCCGCCGCGAGACCGAGCGCTGGTTCCTGGCCAACGGCCTGTCCTACTTCGTGCCCGGCGAGCGGGCCGCGGCCCGCGCCGCCCTGCGGCCTCGCCACCTCCTCCCGCTGGCGGCGCTCGTGCTGCTGGCGACCGCCGCGCTGGGCGGCACCCTCGGCTGGGTGTCGCAGCAGGTCAGCGCTGCCCCCGCGGTCTGGCTCACGCTCGTCATCCTCGCCGCCCTCTGGTATGCCTCGACCGCTCTGCACGCGCGGCCGATCCTCACCTTCGCGCTGCGCCGCACGGTGCGCAGCGCCCCGCTGCTCGTCGGCACCGCGATGCGGGCGCTGCCGCTGCTGCTGCTCTTCGTCGCCTTCCTCTTCATCAACGCCGAGGCCTGGGAGATGAGCGCCAGCCTGCCCTTCGCCACGCACTGGCTGGTCGTCCTGCTGCTGCTCGGCATCGGGGTCGTCTTCCAGCTCGTCCGGCTGCCTGAGGAGGTCGACCGGGCCGACGACGCCGTCGACGCCGACTTCCTCGAGCGCGCCTGCCGCGGCACCCCGATGGAGGCCACCCAGGTCGCCCTGGCGGCGGACCCGCGGGTCGACGTCCCCGCCTACGCCCGCGTCACCGGCTTCGAGCGGTGGAACCTCATCATCGCGCTGCTGCTCATCCAGCTGGTCCAGGTCGTGGCGCTCATCTGCGCCGTCTTCGTCTTCCTCCTGGTCTTCGGGTCGATCATCCTGCAGCAGGAGACGCAGCTGGCCTGGACCGGGCTGGAGCGGACGCACCACGTCCCCTACCTGGGCAGCGTGTCGGCCGAGCTGGTCAAGGTCTCGCTCTTCCTCGCCTCCTTCTCCGGCCTCTACTTCATCGTCAGCGCGGTGACGGACGACACCTACCGGCACCAGTTCTTCTCGGTCGTCACCCAGGAGCTGGAGCGGGCGGTGGGGTCCGGGCCGTCTACCGCGCGCTGCGCGCGCAGGAGGAGGGTGTCGCATGAGCACGGGCAGGCACGGGTAGGACCCGGCGCACTACGGGCGGTATGCCGCGGAGCGGGACCGCCCGTTCGTCGAGCTCATGGCGCGGGTCCCCGAGGTGGAGCCACGGCGGGTCGTCGACCTCGGCTGCGGCCCCGGTCACGGGGCTGCGGTGGTTGCGGGAGCGGTGGCCGGACGCCGAGGTGCTGGGCCTGGACTCCTCGCCCGAGATGGTCGCCGCCGCCCGCGAGGACGGCTCGCAGGCGGAGGTCGCCGACCTGGTCGACTGGGCCCGCGGCGACGCCGACCCGGTCGACCTGCTCGTGACCACCGCCACGCTGCAGTGGGTGCCCGACCACCTGGAGCTGCTGCCCGACCTCGTCGCCCGCCTGCGCCCCGGCGAGGGCGGCGTTCTGGCGCTCACCGTGCCGGGCAACTTCGACGAGCCGAGCCACACCCTGCGCCGGGAGCTCGCGGACCGGCCGCGGTATGCCGCGCACCTGGACGGCATCGCCGCGCCGTCGTCGCACGACCCGGCCGACTACCTACGGGTGCTCACCGCCGCCGGCTGCGTGGTCGACGCCTGGGAGACCACCTACCTGCACGTCCTCGACCCGGCGGTCACCGACCCGGACCCGGTCTTCACCTGGGTCTCCGCCACCGGCGCCCGGCCCACCCTGCAGGCGCTGCCCGAGGGGCTGCGGGAGGAGTTCACCGTCGAGTTCCAGGACGCGCTGCGGCGGGCCTACCCCCGCTCCGAGGCGGGCGTCGTGCTGCCCTTCCGGCGGGTCTTCGCCGTCGCGCGCCGACGTGACGGGGACGACGGGGCGGGAGCGCGCATACCGTGAGGGCATGAGCCCCCGCGTGCGGTCGACCAACCTGGCCAAGCCCAAGCCCGACCCGGGCGCGCCGCGCGTGACCGGCATCGACAAGCAGCCGGTGAGCGGGATCGAGGTGGTCGCGCCCGGCCCGGACCACGGGGACGGCTCCGGCGCCGTCGGCGACCACATCGGGGACGCGCGACACCACGGCGGGGCCGACAAGGCCGTCTACGCCGTGGCGCGCGCGGAGCTGGACTGGTGGGAGTCCGAGCTGGGGCGCGTGCTGCGCGACGGGATGTTCGGGGAGAACCTCACCACCGCGGACTGCGACGTGGACGGGCTCGAGCTCGGGCAGCGGCTGCGGGTGGGCTCGAACCTGCTGGAGGTCTCGGTCCCCCGGCAGCCCTGCGCGACCTTCGCTCGGCACCTGGGGGAGGAGCGCTGGGTGCGCCGCTTCACCGAACGGGGCGCGTGCGGGGCCTACCTCCGGGTCGTCGAGCCGGGCCGGATCGAGGCGGGCGACCCGCTCGAGATCGGCCCGCCGCCGGGCCACGGCGTCACCATGCGCACCGCCTTCGCCGCCGCGATGGGCGACGGTGCGGCCGCGCGAGAGGTGGTGGCGGCCCGCTGCCTGCCGGAACGCTTCCACGAGCCGATGGAGCGCCGGCTCGCTGCCCGACGGGCCTGACGCGACCGTCGTGAACCCTTCCCGTGCGTCGCGCGCTGTGCCAGAGTGTGCGGACCACGCATACGAGGGAGGGTGACCGATGTCCGCTGACCAGATCGGCTTCGCACTGATCGTCCTGGGCCTGTTCCTGCTCCTGGGCAAGGTGATCCGGGTCAAGGTCGGCTGGGTGCAGAAGCTCTTCCTGCCCAGCTCGATCATCGGGGGCTTCCTGCTCCTGCTGCTCGGCCCGCAGGTGCTCGGCCGGGTCGGCGGCCCGGTCGGGGAGAACGGCCTCTTCACCGGCTCGATGCTGGAGGTCTGGAGCGCGCTGCCCGGCCTGCTCATCAGCATCGTCTTCGCCACCATGTTCCTCGGCCAGGACCTGCCGAGCCCGAAGCGCGCAGGCAAGCTGGTCGGCCCGCAGCTCTCGCTCGGTGTCGCGATGGGATCGGGGCAGTACGTCGTCGGTCTGGGCCTCGCCGCGCTCGTGCTGGTGCCGCTGCTCGCCGCCGAGCCGATGGTGGGCGCGCTCATCGAGATGGGCTTCGAGGGTGGGCACGGCACGGCTGCCGGCATGCGCCCGGTGCTGGAGGACCTCGGGTATGCCGAGGGTGCCGACCTCGCGGTCGGGATCGCCACGGTGGGGATCGTGGCCGGCGTCGTCATCGGGATCGCGCTCATCAACTGGGGCGTGCGGACCGGGCGCACCGAGATCCTCAAGGGCGACGTCAAGGCCTCGGTCGAGGAGCAGAAGGGGCTGTTCCGCAAGGACGAGCACTACCCGGCCGGCACGATGACCAGCCGCCCCGCCTCGGTCGAGCCGCTGTCGCTGCACATGGCCCTGGTGTCGGTGGCCATCCTCATCGGGTGGTGCGTGCTGGAGGCGCTGCGCTGGATCGAGGCGCAGACCTACTCCAGCGTCCTCATCAACGGCGACACCCCGCTGGAGATCTTCGCCTTCGTCCCGCTCTTCCCGCTGGCCCTGCTCGGCGGTGTCGCGATCCAGGCGGTCGCCTCCGTGCTCGGTGTGGACCACCTCATCGACCACCAGATCATGCTCCGGATCCAGGGCTGGGCCCTCGACTTCCTCATCGTCGCCGCCATCGGCACGCTCTCGCTCGAGGCCATCGGGTCCAACATCGGCTCGTTCGTGCTGCTGTCGATCGCGGGCATCGCGCTCAATGTGGGGCTGTTCCTGTGGTTCGCCCCGCGGATCATCGGCCGCTACTGGTTCGAGCGCGGGATCGGCGACTTCGGGCAGTCGATGGGCGTCACCGCCACCGGCCTCATCCTCATGCGGATCACCGACCCGGACGCCGAGAGCCCGGCTTTCGAGGCCTTCGGCTACAAGCAGCTCGTCTTCGAGCCGTTCTTCGGCGGCGGGCTGGTGACGGCGCTCGCCGTGCCGGTGATCGCGCTCACCGGCATCTGGCCGCTGTTCACGGTCATGCTCGTGCTCTTCCTCACGGCGATCGCGATCGGCTGGTTCGTCTTCAAGCCCCGGGCGGAGGCCGAGCGCCGTGAGCTGCAGGAGCAGGGCGAGGAGGGCGCGGACGCGGTCGCGACCTGAGCTCGCGGTCGCGAGGCGGCCACGCCGGCCGCGACCGTCCTCAGCGCGGCAGCGAGGACGCCCGCCAGCCGCCGGGTCCGACCGCGGGGCGGGGGCGGGCGAAGCGGGACCGCGCCGTCCACAACGTCCGCGCCCGGGAGCCAGACCCCCTCTGGCCGGACCGGTCGCCGTCCCCGGAGAGCCCGACGAGCACGGCCGTGAGCGCCGCCAGCTGGGCCGGCGTGGGGCTGCCCCGCACGACCCGCAGCACGGGCGCGTCCACCGCGTCCGGCGTATCCTGCCCGCTCACAGCGGGATGTTCCCGTGCTTGCGCGGGGCGCGGTTGGAGCGCTTGGTCCGCAGGTGGCGCAGGGCACGGGCGACCTCGACCCGGGTCTGCGAGGGCGCGATGACGGCGTCGACGTAGCCGCGCTCGGCCGCGAGGTAGGGCGTGGCGACGGTGTCCTCGTAGTCGCGGACGTGCCGGGCGCGCTCGGCCTCGACGTCGCCACCGTCGGCGCGGACCTGCGCGAGCTCGCGGCGGTGCAGGATGCTCGCCGCCCCCTGCGCCCCGGTGACCGCGATCTGGGCGGTCGGCCAGGCCAGGTTGACGTCGGCACCCAGGTGCTTGGAGCCCATGACGTCGTAGGCGCCGCCCACGGCCTTGCGGACGACGACGGTGACCAGCGGCACGGTGGCCTCGGCATAGGCATACAGCAGTTTGGCGCCCCGCCGCACCATGCCGCCGAGCTCCTGGTCCGTGCCGGGCAGGAAGCCGGGGGCGTCCACGAGGGTGATCACGGGCAGGTTGAAGGCGTCGCAGGTGCGCACGAAGCGGGCGGCCTTCTCCGAGGCGTCGATGTCCAGCGTCCCGGCGAGGTGCATCGGCTGGTTGGCGACGACGCCCACCGGCCGGCCCTCGACCCGCCCCAGGCCCACGACCACGTTGGGCGCGAACTGCTCGGCCACCTGGAGGAAGTCCCCGTCGTCCACGACCGCCCGGACCGCCTCCACGATGTCGTAGGCCGCGCCGGCGGCATCCGGGACGAGGCTGTCCAGCGCCTCGTCGGTCTCGTCGACCTCGGTGTCCGGCTCCTCGTCGTAGGCCGGCGGGTCCTCGAGGTTGTTCTGCGGGAGGTGACCGAGGAGCTCCTTGACGTAGTCGAAGGCGTCGTCCTCGTCGCTGGCGACGTAGTGGGCCACGCCGCTGCGGGTCGCGTGGGTCTGCGCCCCGGCCAGCTCGTCCAGCGAGACGTCCTCGCCGGTCACCGTCGCGATGACGTCCGGGCCGGTGAGGAAGAGGTGGGAGCTCCCCTCGACCATGACCACGAAGTCGCTGAGCGCGGGGGAGTAGGCCGCTCCGCCGGGGCAGGGGCCCATGACCAGGGAGATCTGCGGGATGACCCCCGAGGCGTGCACCTGGCGGCGGAAGATCTCCGCGGTCAGGCCCAGCGAGGCCACACCCTCTTGGATCCGGGACCCGCCCGTGTCGTGGATGCCGACGACCGGGCAGCCGATCTTCATCGCCAGGTCCAGGACCTTGGTGATCTTCTCCCCGAAGACCTCGCCGAACGACCCGCCGAGGACGGTGTAGTCGTGGGCGAAGACCGCGACCGTCCGACCGTCGACGGTGCCGTAGCCGGTGACCACGCCGTCACCGTAGGGTCGGTGGCGCTCCTGCCCGTAGGCGCTGCTCCGGTGGCGGGTGAGGGCGTCCAGCTCGGTGAAGCTGTCCTCGTCGAGCAGCGCCTCGACCCGCTCCCGGGCGGTGCCCTTGCCCTTGGCGCGCTGCTTGTCCAGCGCCTTGTCGGCGGCGGCGTGCGCCGCCTCCTGCGCGCGGGCGTGGAAGTCGGCCAGCCGACCCGCGGTGGTGCGCAGGTCCGGCCCGTCCTCGTCCTGGCGCTCGGCGCGCGGCGTGTCGCTCATGGTCCCAACTTAGCCTTGCCGCATGAGACCTCTGCGCTGGGCCGCGCCGGAGCGGCACGAGTCGCTGCCCTCGACCAACCTCGAGGCGCTGCGCGACCCGCGCCCCGGGCGGGTCGTCGTCGCCGACCACCAGTCCGCCGGCCTGGGACGGCGCGGCCGCTCGTGGTCCTCGCCGCCGGGGGACTGCCTCGCGATCAGCGCCGTGCTGCCCGCGGTGGCGCCCGAGCTCGCCGGCTGGGTCCCGCTCGCCGCCGGGGTCGCGGTGGTCGACGCGCTGGCCGTCAGCCGCTGGCCGGTCGAGGCGCGGCTGAAGTGGCCCAACGACGTGCTCGTGGCGGACGGCCCGGCACCGGGCAAGATCAGCGGGATCCTCACCCAGGTCGCCGACGACGGCGCGGTCGTCGTCGGCGCCGGCCTCAACGTGGACCACGACCGGACCCGGCTGCCGGTCCCCACCGCGACCTCCTGGCGGCTCGCCCGCGGGGGCTCCCCGCTGCCGCCTGGGGCTCGGGAGTCCTTCCTCGAGGACTACCTGGACCGGCTGCGCGACCTGCACCGCTCCGTGGCCGAGGGTGACCACGAGACGCTGCACGCCGCCTACGGCAGCCGCTGCGCCACCCTCGGTCGGGACGTCGTCGTGCACCGACCGGACGGCGGACGGACGCGCGGCCGGGCGCTCCGCGTCGACCACCGGGGCGCGCTAGTCGTGGCCGGCTCCCCGCCCGACGGTGGCGAGAGCGTCCACGACGCCGGTGACGTCGAGCACCTGCGCGAGCAGTAACGTCACCCGCATGGACGCACCCACGATGCTGCGGCTCACCCGCCACGGCGACCACGTCGTCGAGCTGGCCCTGGACCGCCCGGACGCGATGAACGCCGTCTCGACGGCCTTCTCCGAGGAGATCACCGCCGCCACCGCCGACCTGGCCCGGGACGCCTCGGTGCGCGCGGTGGTCGTCACGAGCACCCACGCCACGGCGTTCTGCGTCGGCGCCGACCTCAGGGAGCGCAACCGCTTCAGCGACGCCGAGATGATGGACCACCGGCTGGTGTCCAAGCTCGCCTACCGCGGGGTGCTCGACCTGCCGATGCCGGCCATCGCCGCGGTCGAGGGGTATGCCCTGGGCGGCGGCCTGGAGATCGCGCTGTCCTGCGACCTCCTCGTCGCCGGTCGTGAGGCGACGCTGGCGCTGCCGGAGGTCGGGGTCGGCGTCATCCCCGGCGGCGGTGGCACCCAGCTGCTCACCCGCCGGGTCGGCTGGTCCCGGGCGGCGTCGATGATCTTCACCGCCCGCCGGCTCACCGGCTCCGAGGGCCACGAGCTGGGGGTGGTGGACGAGCTGGTCGACGCGGGGAGCGCCCGCGGGCGGGCGCTGGAGCTGGCCTCCTCCATCGCCGGCAACAGCCCGGTGGCGGTCCGCAACGCCAAGCGGGCGATGCGCCTGGGCCAGGGCACCGACCTGGCCGCGGGGCTGGAGATCGAGGACGGCTGCTGGCGCGCGACGGCCTTCAGCCGGGACCGCGCCGAGGGCGTCGCCGCCTTCGCGGAGAAGCGGACTCCGCAGTGGCCCGGACGGTGACCGACCACGCATACTGGCAGCCAGCCTGCCGAGAGGAGACGACGTGACCCGAGTGCTGCTGGCCGAGGACGACCCCACGATCTCCGAGCCGCTCGCGCGAGCGCTGCGCCGCGAGGGTTACGAGGTGACCCTGGCCCCGAACGGGCGCCAGGCCCTCGCCGAGGCGACCGGCGACCTGCCGCACGACCTGCTCGTGCTCGACCTGGGGCTGCCCCAGCTCGACGGGGTCGAGGTCTGCCGCTCGCTGCGCGACTCCGGCGTGCGGATGCCCGTCCTCATGCTGACCGCGCGCAGCGAGGAGGTGGACACCGTCGTCGGTCTCGACGCCGGGGCCGACGACTACGTCACCAAGCCGTTCCGGCTCGGCGAGCTGCTGGCGCGGGTGCGCGCTCTGCTGCGGCGCGGTCCGGGCGCTGCTCCGAGCTCGACCGGTGCTGCCCTGCGGATGGACGTGGAGGCGCGCCGCGTCTTCCTCCACGACCGGGAGGTGCGGCTCACCACCAAGGAGTTCGACCTGCTGCGGGTGCTGATGCGCGAAGAGGGCCGCGTCGTCTCCCGCGAGGTCCTCATGCGCGAGGTGTGGGACACCTGGTTCGGGTCCACCAAGACCCTCGACATGCACGTGTCGGTGCTGCGCCGCAAGATCGGCGACGACGCCCACGACCCGCGGCACATCGTCACCGTGCGTGGCGTGGGCTTCCGCTTCCAGAACGACCCGGACGGGGACGACGCCGAGGCGACGGACTGACCCGTGCGCCGGATCCTGCGCGAGCTCGCGGTGCGGATCGTGCTCGTCGTCACCGGTGGTGCCCTCCTGCTCGCGATCTTCGTCGCCTGGCTGCTCCCGCAGGTGCGGGAGAGCGCCTGGCCAGGCGGGGCGGGGGCGGTGCCGGGGTGGGTGCTGCCGCTCATCATGGTGCTGTGCGGGATGCTCGTGCTGGCGGCCGGGGTCCCGACCGCCCGCTCGCTCGCCGACCGCGCGGCCGAGACCACCGCCGGGCCGCTGCGTCAGCTCGCCCACCGCACCGACGAGCTGGCCTCGGGTGGATTCGCCCTGGACCCGGAGGCGCGTCCGGGGCGGCTGGTCGAGCCTGAGCCCTTCCGGTCCGGGATCGCCGAGATCGACGCGGTCGCCCGCGTCGTGGACCGGCACCACAGCACCTTCGCCAGGGCCCTCGTCTTCGAGCGATCCTTCGCCGCCGACGCCTCGCACCAGCTCCGCACCCCCTTGGCCGCGCTGCTGCTGCGGCTGGAGGAGATCGCCCAGTCCGACGACGCGGCGGTGGCCCGCTCCGAGGCGGAGATCGCCATCGGCCAGGTGGAGCGGCTGACCGGCGTCGTGGACGACCTGCTGCAGCGGACCCGCGCCGGTCATGCCAGCGGCGGTGCGGTCACGGCGGCCGACGCCGTCGTGGCGGGGCTCGACGAGGAGTGGACCCCCGCCTTCGAGGAGCGCGGCCGGGTGGTCGAGCTGACCTGCGAGCGCGGGGTGATCGTCGAGGCGAGCGCCTCGGTCCTGTCCCAGGTCCTCAACACCCTCGTGGAGAACGCCCTCGTCCACGGGCGCGGGGACGTGCGGGTCCACGTCTACCGCTCCGGCCCCTCGGCCATCTTCACCGTGTCCGACCAGGGGCCGGGCATACCCCGTGACCTGGCGCGCACCATCTTCGACCGCGGCATCACCACCGGCGCGGGGACCGGCCTCGGACTGGCCGTCGCCCGGGAGACCGCCGAGTCGATCGGGGGGCGGGTGGAGCTGGTCCACACCTTCCCGCCGGTCTTCGCCTGCTACCTGCCCCTGGCGACGACGCCCTGACCCTTGCCCTCCAGGTCCAGCTCGCCACGGAAGACGAAGGTGCGGTAGGCCCAGAACCGGAACAGCGTGCCGAGCACGAGCCCCACGCCGTTGCCCGACACGTTGTCGGCCAGCTGGCTGTCCAGCCCGAGGATGTAGCGGGAGAACCCCAGGCACGCCAGCGCGATGAGCAGCCCGAGCGCGTTGAAGACCACGAAGAGCGCGAACTCGTGGGCCACCGGCTCGCTGCGGCGGTGCCGGAAGGTCCACAGCCGGTTGCCGACCCAGGAGAAGACCGTCGCCACGCTCGTCGCGACCACCTTGCCCCACAGCGGCGACCCCGCCATCGGGCCCTCCGCGACCCCGGGCACCCCGAAGATGAGGACGTTGTAGAGCGCCGTGTCCAGGACGAAGGCGAGCGCGCCCACCGTCCCGAACTTGGCCAGCTCGGCGACCAGGACGCGGTAGGCCGCGCGGGCGCGGGCGAGCAGCCCGGGGGTAGAGGGGGTCACGGGGCCGCAGTGTAGGCGCGCTCGCTGGATAGGGTGGTCGCGTGACGTCACCCAGCCCCGTCCGCGCCGAGGGCGGCTTCCCCGTGGTGGGCATCGTCGGCGGTGGCCAGCTCGCCCGGATGTGCCAGCCACCGGCGGTCGCCCTGTCTCTCACCCTCTCCGTCCTCGCCGAGTCGCCGACGGCCAGCGCCGCGCTGGTCGTGCCGCACAGCCCGGTCGGGGAGCACACCGACCTCGCGGCGGTGCGGGAGTTCGCGCGCGGCTGCGACGTCGTGACCTTCGACCACGAGCACGTCCCGCAGGAGGTGCTGCTCGCGCTGCAGGAGGAGGGGGTGGAGCTGCACCCGAGTCCCCAGGCGCTGGTCTTCGCGCAGGACAAGCTGGCCATGCGGCGGCGACTCACCGAGCTCGGACTCCCCTGCCCCCGGTGGGCGCAGGCACGCACCGGCGCCGACGTGGAGGACTTCGCCGCGCAGGTCGGCTGGCCGCTGGTCGCCAAGGCCCCGCGCGGCGGCTACGACGGCAAGGGGGTGCTGGTCTGCCGGTCGCTCGCCGACGTGCAGCCGTGGCTCGGCGAGGTGGGCACCGGCGGTCTCGCCGACGGCATCCTGCTGGAGGAGGCCGTGGACTTCTCCCGCGAGCTCTCGGTCATGGTCGGTCGCAGCCCCTCCGGGCAGGCGGCGACCTGGCCGGTCGTGGAGACCGTGCAGGAGGGCGGCATCAACACCGAGGTGCTCGCCCCGGCGCCCGGCCTCGACGACGAGCTCGCCGTGGCCCTCGCCGAGGGGGCGCTGCGCATCGCCGGTGAGCTCGGGGTGACCGGCGTCATGGCCGTCGAGGTCTTCGAGGTGACCGGGCGGTGGCCGGACGGGTCGGCCTACCCCACCTACCTGGTCAACGAGCTGGCGATGCGCCCGCACAACAGCGGGCACTGGAGCATCGACGGCGCGGTGACCAGCCAGTTCGAGCAGCACCTGCGGGCGGTGCTGGACCTGCCGCTCGGCGACCCCTCGGCCCGGGCCCCGTGGACCGCCTCCGCCAACGTGCTGGGCGGCGACTATCCCGAGCTGTACGCCACCTACAAGCACCTCATGGCGCGCGACCCGGGCCTGAAGATCCACCTCTACGGCAAGGGGGTGCGACCCGGGCGCAAGCTCGGGCACGTCACGGTCTGCGGCGGCGACGGGAGCGCGTCCTCGCTGGCGGAGCTGCGCGGGCGGAGCACCCATGCCGCCGACTACCTGCGAGGAGTGGTGACCGAGTGAGCTCACCGGCAGAGCGGAGCACCCGGGGCGAGCAGGCCCCGGTCGTCGGCCTGGTGATGGGCAGCGACAGCGACTGGCCGGTGATGGAGGCCGCCGCCGAGGTGCTCGAGGAGTTCGGGGTGCCCTACGAGGCCGACGTCGTCTCGGCGCACCGGATGCCGATCGAGATGATCGACTACGGCGCAGGCGCGCAGGAGCGCGGACTGCGGGTGATCGTCGCCGGTGCCGGGGGAGCGGCGCACCTACCGGGCATGCTCGCCTCGGTGACGGTGCTGCCGGTCATCGGGGTGCCGGTGCCGCTGAAGCACCTGGACGGTATGGACTCGTTGCTCTCGATCGTGCAGATGCCGGCCGGGATCCCGGTCGCCACGGTGTCGGTCGCGGGCGCCCGCAACGCCGGCCTGCTGGCGGTCCGGATGCTGGGCGCCGGCGAGGGCGAGCAGGCGGCACGGCTCCGGGAGCGGCTGGCGGGTTTCGCCGGCGACCTGCGCGACCAGGCCCACGCCAAGGGCGAGAGGCTGCGGGAGCGCCGGACGTCACGCTGAGACCCGTCGGAGGACGGGCACGTCGCGGTTGACGTCCGCGTTAGGCTGCGCTCCATGAGCGAGTTCGACCTGTTCCGGATCAGTGAGGACCACGAGGCGCTGCGCGAGGCGGTTCGCGAGATCGCGGAGGAGCAGATCGCCCCCCACGCGGCAGCGGTGGACGAGGAGAGCCGGTTCCCGGACGAGGCGCTCAAGGCCCTCACGGCCACCGACTTCCACGCCCCGCACATCGCGGAGGACTACGACGGCGCCGGCGCCGATGCGCTGGCGACCTGCATCGTCATCGAGGAGGTGGCGCGGGCCTGCGCGAGCAGCTCACTGATCCCCGCGGTCAACAAGCTCGGCACCATGCCGTTGATCCTGGCGGCCTCCGAGGAGGTCAAGGCCCGCTACCTGCCGCCGGTGGCGCGGGGCGAGGCGATGTTCTCCTACGGCCTGTCCGAGGCGGGCGCCGGCTCGGACACGGCGGGCATGACGTGCAAGGCGCTGGAGCAGCCGGACGGCAGCTTCGTGCTCAACGGCCAGAAGTCGTGGATCACCAACGCCGGGGTGAGCGAGTTCTACACCGTCATGGCCGTCACGGACCCCGACGGGCCGCGCGGCCGCAACGTCACGGCCTTCGTCGTGGAGAAGGACGACGAGGGCTTCACCTTCGGTGCGCCGGAGAAGAAGCTCGGGATCAAGGGCAGCCCCACGCGTGAGCTGCACTTCGACGACTGCCGGATCCCCGGTGACCGGATGGTCGGCGGGCTCGGCGAGGGCCTCAAGATCGCGCTGCGCACGCTCGACCACACGCGGGTCACCATCGGTGCCCAGGCGGTGGGGATCGCCCAGGGCGCGCTGGACCTGGCCCTGGGATACGTCCAGGAGCGCCAGCAGTTCGGCAGGGCCGTCGCCGACTTCCAGGGCGTGCAGTTCATGCTCGCCGACATGGGGATGAAGCTGGAGGCGGCGCGGCAGCTGGTCTACGTCGCGGCGTCGAAGTCCGAGCGGGGCGACGACGACCTGCCCTTCTTCGGTGCCGCCGCCAAGTGCTACGCCTCGGACGTCGCGATGGAGATCACCACCGACGCGGTGCAGCTGCTCGGCGGCTACGGCTACACCAAGGACTTCCCGGCGGAGCGCATGATGCGCGACGCCAAGATCACCCAGATCTACGAGGGCACCAACCAGGTCCAGCGCGTGGTGATGGCGCGCCAGCTGCTCAAGGGCTGACGCCGGAGGGGACGGCGCCGCGCTAGCGGTCGTCGTCCCCGCCCGCCTCGTCGTCGCCGGAGCCGCCGCCGTCGGTGCGAGGCGTGCTCTGCACCTCCACGGCCTGACGCAGCGCGACGACCGGCCCGTCCTGGCCACGGACGACGGTCAGCGTCTCCTCCTGCTCGATGACGGACACGTCGTAGGTGTAGGTCACCAGGCCGGTCACGGTGGCGCTCCCGTCAGCCTGCTCCTGGGCGGAGAGGTCACCGGCCGAGATCGACTGGAGCCCCACCTCGATGTCGGAGGCGATGTAGGCCTCGGGCAGGGTCAGCTGCCGCGCCGCGTCCAGCCCCTCGTCGGCGAGCGTGGTGTAAAACCGCTGCGCCAGGTCCCGCGCTTCGTCGGCGGCGACCGGCTCGCTGTCGGTCCCTGACGCCGACGCCGATGAGGTGGGGTCGGCGGTGCCGGTGCCACCCTCCGAGCCGGTCGCGATGGTCCACACCAGCCAGCCGAGCAGCAGGGCCAGCGGCACGATGAGCAGCCAGCTCAACCACACCCCGCGCCGTGGGCCGGGACGGCGACCCGAGGGTGCCGTGCGCCGCACCTCGTCGTGCTGACCTGCCGCGGCGGGTGCCGCCCGTGACGCCGCCGGCCGCGCTGCCTGCGCCGTCGGTGTCGGTGCCGGCGTGGGCTGGGCGAAGGTCCGGGTGGGGTCGGCCCGGGGCACCCGCTCGGTATGCATGCCTGCACCGGCGCCCGCTGCCGCGGCACCCGCTGCCGCTGCTCCCGCGGCGCCCGCTGCGCCGCCCCGGCCACCGCGGACCAGCTGCTCCAGCTCACGCGCCGCCCGCTGCGCGTCCCACCGGGTCGCCGGGTCCGGGTCGAGCATCCCGGCGAGCGCGGGCGTCAGCTCGCCCGCGTGCTGCGGGGGCCGCGGGTCGTCCCGGGCGATGGTGTGCAGCTGGGCGACGGCGTTGGCGCGCTCCTCGAACGGGCGGCGCCCCTCGACTGCGGCATACAGGGTGGCGCCCAGCGCCCACACGTCCGAGGCGGTGCTGGGCTCCTCGCCCCGCGCCAGCTCGGGGGAGAAGTAGGCGGCCGTGCCGGAGACGAAACCGGTCAGGGTCAGCTGCGGGTCCTCGTCGGCCCGGGCGATGCCGAAGTCGGTGAGCTTGGCGTCGTGCCCGGCACCCCCGGTGAGCAGCACGTTGGCCGGCTTGACGTCCCGGTGCAGGATGCCCGCCTGGTGGGCCGCGGCGAGCGCGGTGGCCATCTGCGCGCCGATCGCCGCGACCTGGGCCGGGGGCAGCCGCTGCCCGTCGGCGATCAGCTCGGCCAGCGAGGGACCCTCGACGAACTCCATGACGATCCAGGGCGACCCGTCGTGCTCGAAGGCGTCGTAGACGCGCACGACGTGCTGGTGCGCGAGCGTGGCGCTGGTCCGCGCCTCGCGGAAACCGCGGCTGAGCAGCAGCTCGGTGTCGGCCTCGCCGGCGACCTGCTTGAGCGCGACCTGCCGGCCGAGGTTCTCGTCGGTCGCCAACCACACCTGGCCGCCGCCGCCCCTGCCGAGCGTGCGGACGATGCGGTAGCGGCCCGCGACCAGGGTGGGGTCCTGGTCGGCGGGGGCCGGTGCCGTCGTCTCGGCGTCGTGGTCGCCGTGGTCGTCGCGGGGATCCGCCATGGTCGCCTCCGATCAGCGCAAGGGTAGCCCGAGGCCGCTCAGGGGTCGACGGTGATGCTCTGATCCTGGCGCAGGGCGGTGAAGAGCTGCGCGGCGCCCTGCTCGTCCCAGAGGACGGCGCTGCCCACCTCGGTCTGGTAGTTGGGGTCGGCGACCGGGACGGTCACCGAGTTGCCCTCGCCGGCCGCGACCTGGCGCATCGCCGCAGCCATCCGGCCCGCCTCGAGCATCGAGGTGTCGTCGCCGAGGCTCAGGGCGGACCCGGTGGCGGTGCCCACCTCGTGCAGCCGCCACGGGACGAGCACGGTGCTCGGCGTGATCATCTTGTCCACGAGGGCGGAGAGGAACTCGCGCTGCCGCTCGACCCGGCCGATGTCGCCGCGCGGGTCGCTGTAGCGCATCCGGACGTAGCCCAGCGCCTGCTCACCGGCCAGCTCCTGGCACCCGGCGGGGAGGTCGATGTGCGCCTTCTCGTCCGCGACCGGCTCGTCGAGGCACATCTCGACCCCGCCGACGCCGTCGACGACGCTGACGAAGCCGCCGAAGCCGATCTCCATGTAGCCGTCGACCGGCAGCCCGGTGCTGCGCTCGACGGTGTCGACGAGCTGCTCGGGCCCGCCGTTCGAGTGCGCGGCGTTGAGCTTGTTCCAGCCGCTGTCCCGGATCTCGACGTAGCTGTCGCGGGGCAGGCTCACCAGGGTCGGCTCCCCGAGGGCCGGCACGTGCAGCAGCATCACCGTGTCGGCCCGGTGGCCCTCGGTGAAGCCGGTGCCGAACTCGCCCCGCTGCTCCTCGGTCAGCTGCTCCCGGCTGTCGGTGCCCACCAGCAGGTAGTTGGCGCCTTCTGCGGCGGCCGGACGGTCGGAGACGTCGGGGGTGGCGTCGATCCGGTTGACGCTGCCCCACACCGTCGCGACCACGACCGCCATGACGACGACGTAGGCGACGACGGCGAGCACGAGCAGCGCCATGGCGCGCCGGAACCCGTAGCGGGGCCTACGGCGGCGCGGCGGGCGTCCGGCCGGGCGGCGGGGAGCGGCATACCGGTCGTCGCCACGGTCCCAGCCCCGGTCGTCGTCGCGGTCCCAGCCCCGGTCGTCGTGCCGGGCCTCGCCGCGGTCCCACCCGTCCTCGGCGTAGCGGTCGTCGTGGTCCCGGGGCTCGCGTGGCGCTGAGGCCCGCGGGATGCGCTCCGTCGGATCGGGGTCGCGGCGCTGCCCGCTGCGCGGCGTCCGCGGCATCGGACGGGTCCAGTCGTCCTCGGGGTGGTGGGGCACGAGAGGCAAGACTACGGGGTCCACCTTGCCGCGCCTTGGGAGCGGCGCGCCACGAGCCGTGCCCTCCTGCGGGGTAGCCTCGCCGCGTGAGCTCTGCCGACTCCCGTGACCAGCGGCACCACCCGCCCGTCTCGGTCATCATGACCGTCCTCGACGAGGAGACCCACCTGCCCGAGGCCGTGCGCTCGGTGCTGTCCCAGGACTACCCGGGGGAGATGGAGGTCGTCGTCGCGGTCGGGCCCAGCCGTGACCGGACCCGGGAGGTCGCCGACGCCCTCGCCGCGGCCGACCCGCGCGTGGTCGTCGTCGACAACCCCTCCGGGCGCACCCCGGACGGGCTCAACGCGGCCGTGGCGACGTCGCGGCACGACGTCGTCGTGCGCATGGACGGCCACGGGGAGCTGAGCGAGGGCTACGTGCGGCGCGCGGTCGCGCTGCTGGAGCGGACCGGCGCCGCCAACGTCGGCGGCATCATGCTCGCCCAGGGTTCCGGGCCGGTGCAGGAGGCCGTGGCCCTCGCGATGCGCTCGCCGCTGGGCATGGGCAGCGAGCGCTTCCACACCGGGGGCGCGGAGGGCCCGGCCGACACGGTCTTCCTCGGCGTCTTCCGGCGGGAGTGGCTGGACCGGGTCGGGGGCTACGACCCGACCTACACCCGTGCCCAGGACTGGGAGCTCAACCACCGGATCCGGGCGGCCGGCGGCACCATCTGGTTCACCCCCGAGCTCACCGTGACCTACCGGCCCCGCTCCACCTTCCGCGACCTGGCCCGCCAGTTCTACACCAGCGGCCAGTGGCGCCGGCAGGTCGTGCGCCAGCACCCCGACTCGGTCAACGCCCGCTACCTCGCGCCGCCGGTCGCGCTCTGCGCGGTGGCCGCAGGGGCCGTCGGAGGTGTCGTCTGGCGCCCGCTGTGGCTGCTGCCGATGGGGTATGCCGCGGCCGTCACCGTCGGGGGAGCCTGGGTCGCCCGGGGCAAGGAGCCCGGCGTGGTGGCGCGCATGCCCGGGGTGCTCGCGACCATGCACCTCACCTGGGGAGCCGGCTTCCTGCGCGGCCCCCGCCGCTGAGCCGTCGCGCCGCTGAGCTCCTGCGCCGTCAGCCCTCGGTGGGGGGCGTCGCCTCCGGGGTGGGCTCGTCCACCGCGACGCGCAGCGGCGGCTGCGTCTTGGCGACGACCTCGTCGACGGACACGCCGGGTGCCAGCTCGCGCAGCACGAGACCGTCGTCGGTGACGTCGATGACGGCCAGGTCGGTGATGATCCGCTGCACGACCCGCAGGCCGGTGATCGGCAGGTCGCACTCGTCCACGATCTTGGCCGAGCCGTCCTTGGCGACGTGGTCCATGAGGACCACGACCTTCTTGGCGCCGAGCACGAGGTCCATGGCGCCCCCCATGCCCTTGACCATCTTGCCGGGGATCATCCAGTTGGCGATGTCGCCGGCCGCCGAGACCTGCATGGCGCCGAGGATCGCGGCGTCGACCTTGCCGCCCCGGATCATGCCGAAGCTCGTGGCCGAGTCGAAGAAGCTGGCGCCGGGCCGGACCGTCACCGTCTCCTTGCCCGCGTTGATGAGGTCGGGCTCCTCCTCGCCCTCGTAGGGGTAGGGGCCGACGCCGAGGATGCCGTTCTCCGACTGCAGGACCAGCTCCACGTCGTCCGGGACGTAGTTGGGGACCAGCGTCGGCATCCCGATGCCGAGGTTGACGTAGTCGCCGTCGCGCAGCTCGGCCGCGGCGCGCGCGGCCATCTCCTCACGGGTCAGGGCCATGTCTCTCAGTCGTCCTTCCCGGGGCGCGGGCGGGTGGTGCGCTTCTCGATGTCCTTGTCGGCGGCCTGCTCGGCGGTCAGGGCGAGCACGCGCTGGACGTAGATGCCGGGCAGGTGGACCTCGTCGGGGTCGATCTCACCCGGCTCGACCAGCTCCTCCACCTCGGCGACCGCGACCTGCGCGGACATGGCGCACAGCGGGTTGAAGTTGCGGGCCGACTGGTGGAAGACCAGGTTGCCGTGCCGGTCGCCCTTGGCCGCCCGCACCAGCGCGAAGTCGGCGAAGATCGCGTGCTCGAGCACGTAGTCGCGGGCGTGGTCGCGGACCGAGAACTCGCGGGTCTCCTTGGCGGGGGAGCGCAGGACCACCTCACCGTCGCTGTCGTAGCGCCAGGGCATACCCCCCTCGGAGACCTGCGACCCGACGCCGGTGGGCGTGAAGAAGGCCGGTATGCCCGCGCCCCCGGCGCGCAGCTTCTCGGCGAGCGTGCCCTGCGGGGTCAGCTCGACCTCGAGCTCGCCGGAGAGGTACTGCCGCGCGAACTCCTTGTTCTCCCCGACGTAGGAGGCGATGACGCGACGGATCCTGCCCTGCGCGAGGAGCAGCCCCAGCCCGGCCCCGTCGACGCCGCAGTTGTTGGAGACGACCTCCAGGTCGCTCGTGCCCTGCTCCAGGGCCTGGTGGATCAGCACGGTGGGGATGCCCGAGAGCCCGAAGCCGCCCACGGCGACGGTCATCCCGTCAATGAGCCCCTCGAGCGCATCCTGGGCGGAGGCGACGACCTTGTCCATGGCGCCGAGGCTACCCGCCGGCCCGGTGGTCGACGCCCTCGGCCTCCCAGCGCGGGTCGTCCCCGACGGCCTCCGCGCCGAGCACGAGGACAGCGGACCCCTCGCCCGCCAGCAGCTGCAGCACTGGCGCACGAACAGGCCCCGGTCGGTGGTCGTGGTGCCGACCAGGGACCGGGCGCCCTCGGGCACCGGCGGCAGGTCGGCCAGCAGGTCGGCATACGTCACCCGGTCGCCGCCGCTCACCAGCGCGGCGTCCTCCGCCTCGGCCTCGTCCCACGCGGTGAAGTCGTCGGCGTAGCTCGCCAGCTCGGCCGCCTCGTCCATGACGCCGGAGCGCAGCTCGCCGTCGAAGGCCCGCGCCAGGGCGGGCAGGGCCACCGCCACGACCTCGTCGCAGTCGCCGGCGACCTCGCTGTCCGGGTCGTCGGTGACGAGCACGTCGGCGCCCTCGTGCGTGTCCACCGTGAGGGTGGCCCCGACGGACCAGACGGCGAGGGCCCAGTAGGCCAGGCGCCAGTGCGGGGCGGGCAGGTCCACCAGGACCACCGAGCCCGGCTGGATGTCCAGCCCCTCCTGCAGCGCGTTGGCGGCCTTGGACACCCAGGTGCGCAGCACCTTGCGGGAGATCTCGATGCGCTCGCCGGGGCCCCCGGGGGTGTCGTCGTAGAAGGTGAGGGCAGGGCGGGTCGCGTCGGCGGCGACCGCCTGGCTCAGGATCGCGGAGGGTTGCGGCACGGGGGCCACGGTAGTGGGTGCTGTTGCGCGGGGGGCGAGGAGCGGGGCAGGCTGCTCCCTCGTGAGCACCGCCCGGCACCGTGTCTGGCGTCCGGCGCGCCCGCTGGACGTCGCCGCGACCTGGGGCACGTTGCGGCGCGGTGCCGGGGACCCGTGCTGGCGCGTGGTCGACGGCGAGCTGTGGCGCGGGGTGCGGGCGCCGACCGGCGCCGCGACCCTGCGGCTGGCTCGCCGGGCCCCCGACTCCCCGGTCGCGGCGCAGGCCTGGGGGCCGGGAGCGGAGTGGCTGCTGGACGGGTTGCCGGGGATGCTCGGCGAGGGGGACGACGACGAGGGGTTCGTGCCGGTGCACGCGCCGGTGGCCCACGCCCTCCGCCGGCATCCGGGGTGGCGGACGCCCCGGACCGGGTTGGTCCTGGAGTGCCTCGTCCCGGCCGTGGTCGAGCAGAAGGTCACCGGCCAGGAGGCCTTCTCCGGGTGGCGGCGGGTGGTCCAGCGCTTCGGGGACGTCGCGCCGGGCCCCGGGGCCGCGCTGCGCCTGCGGGTGCCGCCCTCGGTGCCGACGCTGTCGGGCATACCGTCCTGGGAGTGGTTGCGCGCCGGGGTCAGCCCGCAGCGCGCGGACACCGTCGCCCGGGTCGTGCAGGTGGCGGCACGGTTGGAGGAGTGCGTCGGGATGAGCTCCTCCCGGGCGCGGGCCCGGCTGACCGCCGTCCCGGGGGTCGGGGTCTGGACGGCCGCCGAGACCGCGCAGCGCGCCCTCGGGGACGCCGACGCGGTCTCCTTCGGCGACTACCACGTCGCGGCCAACATCGGGTATGCCCTCACCGGCGAGACGGTCGACGACCACGGCCTGGTCGAGCTGCTCGCCCCGTATGCCGGTCACCGCTACCGGGTGCAGCGGCTGCTGGAGCTCTCGGGTGCCGGCCGTCCACGGCGGGGGCCGCGGATGGCGCCGCGGGGGCACCTGCCGGTCAGTCGGTCCCGGGGCCGCTGACCACGCTGACTCGCACCGACAGGTCCTCCGCGGCCAGGGCGAGCTCGAGTCTCGTGGCGATGCGGCCGGCCAGCACGGGGTCCTCGGCGCGGACGACGAGGCCCTCGTCGACGGAGCCCTGCACCTCGACCCGGTGGTCGGCGGCCAGACCCAGCAGCGCCAGCCGGGTCGCTCGCGCGGTGCGTGCCGCCCCGCTCTCGGGCAGCACCGAGGGGAGGCCGACCTCCGCGGCGGCCGGGCTGCTCGGAGGCGCACCGAGGGCCGAGCGCAGCGCCTCGCGGTGCCCGAGCGCGAACCAGTCGCCGGGGCCGGTGCGCACCAGGGACCGTGCGCCGGCAGCGGCGGCGTCGCCCGCCCCGCCGTCCCCGTCGGCACCGGTGCCGAGCACGAGCTCCGGCAGTCCCCGGACCAGGGCCGCCCCGGTGCCGGAGGCCTTGCCCTTGACGAGGTCGGCGGCAGCGGCGAGCTCGTCGGCGACCGCGCGGCTGGTGACCGACAGCGGCCGACCGTCGGCGTCCTCGCCGCCGCGGAGGTCCTCCAGGACCCGCATGCCGCAGGCACCCAGGGCCAGGTCGGTCTGACCCTCGCGCCACGGGCGGCCGGCGGTGTCGGTGAGGAGCAGGCCGAAGCGGGCCGCCGCGCCGGGGGTCCGACGCAGCGCGGCGTGCAGGTCGCGGGCCACGGCGTCCGGGTCCGGGGGGAGCAGCAGCAGCCCGCCCTCGGGGCCGGTGTTGCTCGCGTCCACCCCCGCGCGGCCAGGACCGGGCCGGCCACGGACTCGACCACCCGCGTCACCCCGGCCGGCGTGAGCCGCTCGGCCACCACCCGCACGCTCTGGGCGGCGACGACGTCCTCGCGGTCGGCCGGAGCGCCGACGCGCAGCCCGAGCGCCTTGGAGACCAGCTTGCTCGACACCGCCAGGACGTCGCCGTCGCGCAGCCCGCCGGCAGGTGCGACGGCGCCGGCGAGGGCGGCGGCCAGATCCATACCGGCGGTCACCTCGGGGAGCCCGGGGAGGGGGATCACCCGCACCGTGCCGGGGGTCGGGGCGGGGCTCACCTCCGGTCACGGCCCGCGGGCACGGCGGCGCCGGCCAGCTCCTGCCCGAGGTCGAGGGCGGCGCCGGCCAGCCGGGCGGCACCGGCGCCGTCCCGCATGAGCAGGTCCAGCGAGCGGACCCGCACCCCGGCGGGATACCGCGCGTCGCCGTCCGCGTCGTCGACCAGCCACCCGTCGAGGAAGTCCGCATAGAGCCCCGCGACCCCGGCCGCGCTCACCTCGACCCCCAACGGGGCGAGGCAGGCGTCGGCGTGACCGCGGACCGGCCGGCCGCCGAGCAGCGGGCTGACCCCCACGACCGGGGCGCGGGTGCCGCGCACCGCCTCCCGGATGCCGGGGACGCCGAGGATGATGCCGATCGAGACGACCGGGTTGCTCGGGGGCAGCAGGACGAGGTCGGCCCCGCGCACCGCGTCGAGCACGTGCGGGGCGGCGGTGGCCCCGCCCAGCCCGGCGACGGAGAAGCGCCGCGCCGGCAGCGCCGCGCCGTGCCGCACCCACCACTCCTGGAAGTGGATGGCCCGCTCGCCCCCGGCGTCGTCGTCGACCACCACGTGGGTCTCGATCGGGGTGTCCGTCGCCGGCAGGAGCCGCACCCCCCGCTCGGGCAGGCCCCACCGCTGCGCCAGCCGGCCCGTCACCTCGCTGAGCGTCAGGCCCTGGGCCAGCCAGCGGCTGCGCGCCAGGTGGGTGGCGAGGTCCAGGTCGCCGAGGGTGAACCAGGCCGGCCCCACCCCGAGGGTCCCCAGCTCGTCGGCGACCCGCGTGCTCTCCCCGGCCCGGCCCCAGCCCTGGTCCTCGTCCACGCCGCCCCCGAGGGTGTAGAGCAGCGTGTCCAGGTCCGGGCAGACCCGCAGCCCGACCAGCGTGATGTCGTCGCCGGTGTTGCCGATGACGGTCACCGTGGTCGGCTCCGGGGCCTCGCGGGTCGCCAGGTGCGACAGGAGGCCGCGGACGAAGCGGGCGCCGCCGACGCCGCCGGCCAGAACGGTGATCTGCATGCCCCCATTGTCGGTGCCGGGGCAGGTTGTAGCAGATCCGGGGTTGACTCTGGCGGATGACACGCGTGTAATTCAGGTGTTGCCATCTGCTGCCGGGGCGAGCCGGCGGGGTGCGCGGCCGGCGAGAAGTGTGTAGGCGAGAGGTCGAGGAGGAGCCATGCACGAGCTGGAGCTGATGTCGTTGATGCACGGTATCGATGACACCGAGGAGATGAACTGGCAGGAGCGTGCCCTGTGCGCGCAGACCGACCCGGAGGCCTTCTTCCCCGAGAAGGGCGGGTCCACCCGCGAGGCCAAGAAGGTCTGCGTCGGGTGCGAGGTGCGGGCCGAGTGCCTGGAGTATGCGCTCGGCCACGACGAGCGCTTCGGCATCTGGGGAGGACTGTCCGAGCGTGAGCGGCGCAAGCTGAAGAAGCGCGCGGTCTGAGCACCCGACGCACGCCGGTCGCCGGGCAGGGTCCGGACGCGCCGGTCGCAGCGATTCCCACGCACCCCGACGAGTCGCTCCCGCAGCGACCCCCGTGCCGGTGGTCGCGCCGCTGTCGACGACGTCTCGCTCGTGCTCCTGCCGGTGGACCTCCCGGCGGGTGGTGGGGACGGCGAGGACGAGCTGGCCGGGTCGTTGCGCGCCGTCGCGGCCGGCCGCCGCCGACCGCAACGGGTGCTGCTGCTGCATCCCGACCCCGAGGGGGGACCGGTGGCCGCGCTCCAGGACCTGGCCCGGGAGCTGGGTCTGCCGCTGAGCGTCCGCTCCCACCCGCAGCAGGACCGGGTGGCGGCCGTCCGCACCGCCCTGGACGTCCTACCGGACCAGCCGGGGCACTGGATCTGGTTCCTCACCGCCGACGCCCGGCCTGAGCCGGAGGCGCTGGCCGCCCTCACCGCCGCGGTCCGGCGCAGCAGCCGGGTCGGCGTCGTCGGCCCCAAGCTCGTGCGCGCCGACCAGCCGCGGCTGCTGCGCTCGCTCGGTCACCGCGTCACGCCGGCCGGCCGGGTCGTCGACCCCACCCGCGCCGCCCTCGTCGACCAGGGCCAGCTGGACCTGCGTCAGGACGTCCTCGGAGTTCCGCTGAGCGGGGCCCTCGTCCAGGCCCGGGTGCTGCAGGAGGTCGGCGGGATCGACCCGGCCTTCGCGCAGGACGGTGTCGACGGGCTCGACCTGGGCTGGCGGGCCCACCTCGCCGGTCACCGGACGGTCGTCGCGCCCGAGGCCGTCGTCCGGCAGGGCGAGGCAGGGCTGGGCGTCGTCGACCCGTTGGTGACCCGCGCCAGGGTGCGCCAGGTGGCCCTGGCCCGTGGCTCGTTCTGGGCGGCCCCCTGGCGCGCGCTGGGCGTCCTCGTCACCAGCCTGGCCGCCGCGCTGCTCCTGCTCCTCGTCAAGCGCCCCGCCGAGGCCGCCGGGGAGTGGGCGGATGTCCGGGCGGTGCTGCGACCGGGGCGCGGGTGGTCCGCGCGGCGGCGGTTCCGCCGCCGCCGACGGGTGGCGCCCCGCGACCTCGCGGGTCTGCACGAGCCCCGTGCGACGGGCTGGCGCGCGACCGTGGACACGGTGGGCGAGGCCCTCGACCCGCGCTACCGACGCGGCTCGGGCGCGCCACTGCCGCGGACCGAGGCGTTGCGTACCGGTCCGGTCTCCGACGACTTCGACGACGCGGTCGGCGAGGGCCGTCGGTCGGGGAGGTGGAGCTGGCCGCTGGCGCTCGCCCTCCTGATCGTGGCGGCAGTCACCGCCTGGATGGGGCGAGGTGCTCTCTCGCCGGCCGGTCTCGACCTCGCGGGCGTCGGCCTGTCCGGGGGACAGCTGGGGGTCGCCGCCACGGACGCCGTCGGACTGTGGTCCGCCGCGGTGGACGGCTGGCGGGGCGCCGGTCTCGGTCACGGCGACCCCGCCCCGGCGTGGCTGCCGCAGGCGACGGTCCTGTCCTGGCTCCTCGGCCTCCTGCCCGGTGCGGGGCCGACCACGGCCGGGCCCGCCCTGGCCTGGCTGCTCGCCGCCGCGCCGGTGCTGAGCGTCCTCACGGCATACCTCGCGCTGCGTCGGAGCACCCGGCGCGGCTGGGTCCGGGCGGTGCTCGCGCTGGGCTGGGCCCTGGCGCCGGCGCTCGTCGTCGCGACGTCCCAGGGGAGGGTGGGACCGGCCGTGGTGCACGTCCTCGCGCCGCTGCTCGTGGCCGGCATCCTCGTCGTCAGCGACCGGTCCCGCGGGGTCCGCAGGGCCGCGGCGGCCTTCGGCACCGCCCTCGGCCTCGCGATCGCCGCGCAGTGGGTGCCGCTCGTGCTCGTGCTGGGGACCGTGGCCGGGCTGCTGGTCCTCGGCGTGGGCCGGGGGAGCGCCCGGTGGCGCGGCGCGGTCGTCGCGGTCCTGCCGTGGGTGCTGCTGCTGCCCTGGTGGCCGAGCCTGCTGGCCGGGCCGGTCCAGCTCCTGGGGGGAGCCGGCGCGACCTCCGCCACCCCCCGGCTGCCCGCGACGCCCGACGCCTGGCAGCTGCTCCTGCTCCACCCTGCCGGCGTCGACCCCTCCGGGCTCGACGGCCTCCTGCTGTGGCTGCAGGTGCCGCTCTGGCTGGCGGCGCTGGCCGCGCTGCTGCGGCCGGGCGACGGCGGCCGGCGGGCAGGCGTGCTCGTCGCCGTCGGCATCGTCGCCCTCGTCCTGGCGCAGGTCGCGGTGCGCACCTCGCTGGGCGTGCTCCCCGTCGGGCACTCCGAGGCCGGCTCGGTGGTCTCGGCCTGGCCGGGGACCCTGTTGTCCTTCGGTGGCGCCGCGCTGCTCCTCGCCGCCGCCTCGCTGGTCGAGGACCTCCTGGCGACCCGCCGGGGGAGGGTCCTGCGGGTGCCGGCCCGGGCGCTGGCCTCGACGGGCGCGGTGGTCGTGCTCGCCGCCACCGTGGTCGCCGCGGGATGGACCGTCCTGAGCAGCCGGGTCACCCCCGGGCTCACGGTCGCCACCGAGCCGCTCCCGCCGGTCGCCGCCGAGCAGGCCCGAGGACCAGAGGCGTTGCGCACGCTGCTGCTCACCCCGGAGCAGGACGGCCTGCTCGTCGACCTGCGGGGCAGCGAGCCGGAGGCCACCCGCATCCTGCGCGACCGGACCGCCGACCTCGCGCGGGGCGTCGCCGGCCCGGGGCAGGTCGAGCAGGCGGTCCGGGCCCTCGTCGGGGGTGCCTCGTCGGACCAGGCACGCCAGGAGCTGCTCGGCCTCGGCGTGGGCTACGTCGAGCTCGAGGCGTCCGACACCCATCCCGCGGCCGACGACCTGGACCGGGTCGCCGGTCTGGCGCGGGTCTCCAGCCCCGAGGGCAGCGTCCTGTGGCGGATGGTCGAGGGCGACCCGGGACGCACGCGCGTGGTCGAGGCCGACGGCGCGACCGTCGAGGTGCTGCCCAGCACCGGTCCGCACGGGCAGGCCGCGGGCCGCGTCGACGTGCCGTCGGGAGGCTCGCTGCTCGTCGCCGAGGCGGCCGGCTGGGCCGAGGTCGCGCAGCTCACCGTCGACGGCGACGAGCTGGACCTCGAGGGATCGCGGACGAGCCTGCCCGCCGGGCGGCACACCATCGAGGTCACCCTGCCCACCCCCGGGCTGCCCTGGCACCTGCTGGCCCTCGCCGTCGCAGTCGTGACGGCCTTCCTGGCGCTCCCGGTCGGGCGGACCGACGAGGCCGAGGACGAGGCCCAGGACGCGGCGACCCCTGGCACCCACGAGCCGCAGGAGGAGTCGTGAGCGACACGGACACCGGCAGCGGCGCCGCGCCCCGACGGGGTGCCTGGGTGCGACTCGGCTCCGGCCTGCTGGCACTCGGGCTGCTCACCTGGGGCAGCGTCCAGGCCGGCGCCTGGGGGCCGGGTAGCGACGGTGGGCAGAGCCTCGTGTCGACGGCCGCCGACAGCGAGACCGCCGATGGTGGCGATGAGCCGGTCCTGGTCGAGGAGGCACGGCTGGCGTGCGCCGGGGTCAGCGGCTCGCCGGGGGCGAGCGCGGCGGCCCTCGCACCGCCCGAGCTCTTCGCCGAGCAGCCCACCGGGCAGCGATCGGCCACGCTGTCGCCGGTGGCAGGGTCGGCCGGGTCGGACGTGCTGGAGCTGCGTGCGGACCAGGAGGTCGCCGAGACCCCACCGGCCGACGACGCCACGCCGCTGCTGACCGCGACCGGGCCCGGTGCCCCCGGCCTCGTGGGGGGTCACCTGTCCGTCGGCACCGGGAGCGGGGCGAGGGGAGCCGCCCTGGTGGGGTGCGCTGCGGCCGCTGCGGAGCACTGGTTGCTCGGCGGTGACGCCGCAGCCGGTCGCACCGAGCAGGTCGTGCTCACCAACCCCGGCACCGACCCGGTGCGCGTCGATCTGGAGGTGCACGGCGCCGAGGGGCCGGTCGAGGCCACCGGTGCCTCCGGACTGGTCGTCCCCGCCGGCGGCCGGCTCGTCCGCCCGCTGGACGCCCTGGCGCCCGGGACCGCCGCACCGGCCGTCCACGTCGCCGCGGAGGGTGGACCGGTGACCGCGCACCTCGTGGACACCTCGCGCGAGGGCACGACCGACCTGGGCGTGGATGTGACCGGCCCGAGCGCCGAGGCGGCCCGTGACCTGGTGATCCCGCCCCTGCCGGACGCCGGTGCCGACGGGACGGAGACGGTGCTGCGGCTGCTCGCGCCGGAGGCGGACGCCGTGGTCGAGCTCGGTGCGCTCACCGAGGACGGCGCCGCGACACCGGGAACCTCCGCCGTCCGCGTCGCCGCCGGCACCACCACGGACCTCCCTCTCGACGGGCTGCCCGAGGGTGCGGTCGGCCTCCGGCTGCGCTCGGACCACCCGGTCACCGCGTCCTTGCAGGTCCGGCTCGCGCCCTCCGGCGACGAGCCGGTGGAGCAGGAGGTCGCGGAGCAGGAGACGACGGACGGTGAGGCCGCCACGGCGACCGCCGCACCGGACGGGGCCACTGCCACCGGCTCGCCGCAGGACCAGGAGCAGCCACTGGTCCGACCCGCCGGCGAGCTGGCCTGGGTGCCCGCCGCCGGTCCGGCCACGCAACCCGTCGGGATCGGCCTGCCCGACCGTGCTGCGGTGCCAGGGGCCGAGACGTCGCTGTCCGTCGCGGTCCTCGACGCCACAACGGTCGAGGTGCTGCTGCGCTCGGCGGACGGGAGCACCCGGGTGGAGACCCTGGAGCTGGGCAACGACTCGACGACGCTGCTCTCCCTGGCTCCGGACGTGAGAGGGGTCTGGGTCCGGCCGGCCGAGGAGGGCGGCACCGGCGTCGTCGCCGCGGCCGTGCACCTCACCGGGTCCGACGACCTCGGCCCCTACCGGGCGGCGGCCGCGCTGGCGGCCGTCCCGTGGTCCCGCGAGGTGACCGGCGTCAGCCGGGTCGTGCCCTGAGGCGCCTCACACCAGGTCCTCGGGGTCGCGCCCCAGCATCCGGGCGACCTGCTCGACGACCACCTCGGTGACGAGGGCGCCCAGCTCGACCTCGTCCGCGGCCCGGTGCAGCACCGGGCGGCGGTAGACCACCAGCCGCGCCGGCATACCCCCCTGCGCCGGGAACAACCGGCCGAGCGCGACGTCGTGCTCCCAGGGCGCGGGGTCGGAGGGCGGCACCTCCTCCACCGCGAGCTCCAGGCCCAGCGGGCTGCCCCAGCGCTGCTCGACCGTCTCGGCGGCATCGAGCACCAGCTCGTCGAACCGGTCGCGCCGGCTGCTCATGGCCGGCACCCGAGGCCAGGCGAGAGGTCCGCGGACCCCCCGTCCGCGGCGGTCCCGGTGCGTGGCCATGGCGCGACGATAGATCACCAGGGGCGGCGCCCGGTCGGGGTGGCACCACGGGATCGTGGGCGGGGGCGCCTAGAGTGTCGGGCGTGACCCTGACTCGCCAGTGCTCGAAGACGGCGTGCGTCCGCCCCGCCACGTCGACGCTCACCTACGTCTACGCGGAGCAGACCGCGGTGCTCGGGCCGCTGGCGACATATGCCGAGCCCCACAGCTACGACCTGTGCGAGGAGCACGCGACCCGGCTCACCGCGCCCCGCGGCTGGGACGTCGTGCGGTTGGAGCTGCCCGAGGGAGAGCCCCGCCCGCCGGTGGACGACCTCGCGGCGCTGGCCGACGCGGTGCGCGAGCACCGCGGCACCATCGTCCGGGTGGACTCCCCGCAGAGCCCGCACGAGGGCGCGACCGTGACCGAGATCGCCCGGCGCGGACACCTGCGGGTGCTGCGCGACCGCTGACGGGGCGCGGAACCTGCTCGTGGTGGAGGTCGCCGCGGTCGTCAAGGCCTACGACGTGCGTGGGCTGGTCCCCGAGCAGCTCGACGCAGGGACGGCACGAGCGCTGGGCTCCGCCTTCGCACAGGTGGTGGTCCGTCCCGAGGGGCACGCCGGGATCGTGCTCGGCCGCGACATGCGCGCGTCCTCCCCGGAGCTCGCCGACGCCTTCGCCGGCGGGGTCCTCGAGCAGGGCGTGGACGTGACGGACATCGGGCTCTGCTCCACCGACGGTCTCTACCACGCCAGCGGCACCTGCGACCTGCCGGGGGCGATGGTCACGGCGAGCCACAACCCTGCCGGCTACAACGGGATGAAGCTCTGCCGGGCGGCCGCCGCGCCCGTCGGGCAGGACTCCGGGCTGGCCGAGATCCGGGACCTCGCGCAGTGGCTGCTGGACCGCGGCGACCTGCACCAGCTCCCGGCCCCGGCCTCGGCGGGGCGGCGGCGGGAGGTGGACCTGCTCGCGGACTACGCCGCCCATCTGCACTCGCTGGTCGACCTGGGCGGGATCCGTCCGCTGCACGTCGTCGTGGACGCCGGCAACGGGATGGCGGGGCATACCGTGCCCGCGGTCCTGGGCGCCGAGGGGTCGCCGCTGCGGCTCGACCCGCTCCACTTCGAGCTGGACGGCTCCTTCCCGCACCACGACGCGAACCCGCTCGACCCGGCCAACCAGCGGGAGCTGCAGGAGGCGGTGCGCGCCCGTGGCGCGGGCCTGGGCCTGGCCTTCGACGGCGACGCGGACCGGGTCTTCGTCGTCGACGAGCGGGGCCGGCAGGTGCCGGCCGGGGCGGTGACCGCGCTCCTCGCGCGGTGGCTGGTCGCGCGGGAGGTGGTGGCCGGGCGTGACCCGGCCGACGTCACGGTCGTGCACGGGTCGATCCTGCCGCGGGCCGTGGAGGAGGGCGTCGCGGCGAGCGGCGCACGGCTGGTGACCTGCCGCGTCGGCCACACCTTCGTCAAGGCCGCGATGGCCACGCAGGCCGCCGTCTTCGGGGCGGAGCACTCTGGGCACTACTACTTCCGCGACTTCTGGTCCGCCGACAGCGGCCTGCTCGCGGTGCTCCACCTGCTCGCCGCCGTGAGCGAGCAGCAGCGCCCGGTCTCGGCGATCCTCGGGGAGCTCGACCCCTACGCCGCGTCCGGGGAGATCAGCCTCCGGGTCCCGGACCCGGCCGCCGCGGCCGAGCGGGTGCGACGGTGGGCGCTCGACCGGGGGGCGAGGGTCGACGACACCGATGGCCTGCTCGTCCGGCAGGACGAGGGCAGCGGGGCCTTCTGGTGGGTCTCGCTGCGGTCCAGCAACACCGAGCCGGTGATGCGGCTCACCGTCGAGGCGCGCGACGGTGCAAGGATGGGGCAGGTCCGGGACGCCGTCCTGGCCGTGGTGGAGCAGGAGGACTGACGCGATGGCACGACCGGAGTTCGACCCGTGGGTGCGCAGCATCCTGCGATGCCCCGTGGGGCGCCACGAGCTGGTTGACGTGACCGACGAGCAGGGGGAGCCGGCGCTGCAGTGCGCCGAGGACTGCGAGGGTCCCGGGCGCCGGCGGCGGTACCCGTGGCGGGAGGGCATACCGGTGCTGCTCGCCGATGACGCGGTGGTCGTCACGGTCGCCGACGGATCTTGAGGAGACCAGGTATGCCCTACATCGACGAAGCGCTCCTCGACGACCCGGAGGAGCTGCAGCGCAAGGACTCGCGGGACACGCTGCGCGCCCTCGCCAGTGCCGGGGCGCAGGTGCGCGAGGCGATGACGCTGGCCGACGAGGCCGGCATCGACCGGCTGGCCAGCACCGAGCGGCCGCGCTCGGTGCTGGTGGCGGCGATCGGCGGGTCCTCCATCGTGGCCGATGTGCTCGAGCTGCTCGCGGAGCCGGGGTCGCCGGTGCCGGTGCAGGCGCGGCGCAACCTCCCGCTGCCGGGCTGGGTCGGGCCGCTCGACCTCGTGGTGGCGGTCTCGCTCTCCGGTCGGGCACCGGGACCGCTGGCCGTGGCGGCCGAGGCGGCCCGACGGGGCGCGATGCTGCTGACCGTGGGCGCCGACGACTCGCCGCTGGCGCAGGTCTGCCGCAGCGCCCGCGGGGTGCACGTCGGGGTCGGCTCCGGCGGACGCACGAGCTCGCGGACGCGCTGTGGACGCTGCTCGCCCCGGTGCTCATCGGTGCCGACCGGTTGGGCCTGCTGGACGCCCCGGCCGACGTGGTGCGGGCTGTCGCCGAGCGGCTGGACCACCGTGCCGAGCAGTTCCGCCGTCCTCCGACGCCTTCGTCAACCCCGCCAAGATCCTCGCCGTCCAGCTCGCCGAGACGGTGCCGGTCGTGCTCGGGGACGGGCCGCTCGGCGGGGTCGCCGCGGCGCGCGCCGCCTCGATGCTGGCCCGGACCGCCCGCATCCCGGCGACCTTCGGTGAGCTCCCGGACGCCGCGAGCGGGATCGTCGCGTGCTTCGACGGGCCCTACACCGCGATCGGCGGGCGACGGGCGGGGACCTACGACGACGCCCGGATCCGTCTCGGCGACATCGACACCTCAGGCTGGGAGCCGCACCACTTCGCCGAGCCGGAGGGGGAGCTGATGGAGCGCCCGCGTGGCCCGGCGGCCGGCCGCGGCGGCGACGACATCTTCGCCGATCCCTATCTGGACGGCCCGCCGCCGCCGCGCCTCGGGCTGCTCATGCTGCGAGACGCGCCGGTGTCGCCGGCGACGCCGGAGTCGGTGCAGGCCGAGGCGCTCACCGACGCCGTGCTCACCACGGCGCGCGAGGCCGGGGCGCGGGTCATGGAGGTGCAGGCCGAGGACGGCGCACCCGTGGTCCGGCTGGCCGACCACGTCGCCGCCCTGGACTTCGCGGCGACCTACCTGGCCATCGGGCTGGGGCTCGACCCCTCGGTGTCCCCGCACGTCGCCGATCTCAGGGACCGGACGCGGTGAGCCAGATGCCGGGAAGCACCGACGACGCCGGGCCCGATCTCGACCCGATCACCCGGCATACCCGCTCCCGACGCGACCTCGAGGAGGGGATCGAGCGCGACTTCGGGCAGAACCTGTCCTACGGCGCCTACCTCGACCTGCCGACCCTGCTCTCGGCCCAGCACCCTCGGGCGACCCCGCCGCAGCACGACGAGCTGCTCTTCATCATCCAGCACCAGACGACCGAGCTCTGGCTGCGCCTGGTCATCCACGAGCTGACCAGTGCTCGGTCCTTGCTGGCGGCCGACGACCACCGGCAGGCGCTCAAGCGCATCGCCCGGGTGAAGCACATCCAGGCCTCCATGACCGAGCAGTGGTCGGTCCTGGCCACGCTCACGCCCAGCGAGTACGCGCAGTTCCGGGCCTTCCTCGCCACCGGATCCGGGTTCCAGAGCTGGCAGTACCGCGCCGTCGAGTTCATGCTCGGCAACAAGAACGCGGCGATGCTGCCGGTCTTCGCCCACGACGAGGAGCAGCACGCCGAGCTGGAGCGGCTGCTGCACGAGCCCAGCCTCTACGACGAGGTGCTCGCCTGGCTGGCGCGCCGCGGGCACCCCGTCCCGCAGGAGGTGCTGACCCGGGACGTGTCCGAGCCGTACCGGGCGCACGAGGGGGTCGTGGCGGCCCTCAGCCGGATCTACGCCGACCCGCAGGAGCACTGGGCGGAGTACGAGACGGCCGAGGAGCTGGTGGATCTCGAGGACAACTTCCAGGTATGGCGCTTCCGTCACCTCAAGACGGTGGAGCGCATCATCGGGAGCAAGCGGGGCTCCGGGGGATCCAGCGGTGTCCCCTTCCTCCGCCGGGCGCTGGAGCTGACGTTCTTCCCCGAGCTCTACGACGTGCGCTCGGCCATCCAGGACGTCACGCCGGAGGGCTACCACGGGGGTGACGGACGTGGCTGAGCAGGCACCGTCGCGGGAGAGGGCCGCACGGCTGGACGACCAGGACCCGCTGGCCGCCTATGCCGAGCGCTTCGAGCGCGCCGACGGTGTGGTGGCCTACTTCGACGGCAACTCGCTGGGGCGACCGGTGGCGGGGGCCGCGGAGGCGATGGCCTCCTTCGTCCGGGACGAGTGGGGCACGCGCCTCATCCGGTCCTGGGACGAGGGCTGGATGGGGTGGCCCGAGCAGGTCGGGGATCTGGTCGGGTCCGCCGCGCTGGGGGCGGGCCCCGGCCAGACCGTGGTCGCCGACTCGACCACGGTGCTGCTCTACAAGGTGCTTCGCGCCCTCGTCGACCACCAGCTCGCCGTCGACCCGGGGCGCACCGAGCTGGTGCTCGACACCGACAACTTCCCGACCGACCGTTACGTCGCCGAGGGGATCGCGGCGGAGCGTGGTCTGACGCTGCGGTGGATCGACGCCGACCCGGCGTCGGGGGTGCGCGAGGGCCAGGTCCGAGAGGTCGTGGGGGAGCGCGCCGGTGTGGTCCTCGTCTCGCACGTGGCCTACCGGTCCGGCTTCGTCGCCGATGCCGAGGCCATCACCCGGGTGGCCCACGAGGCCGGGGCGCTGGTGCTCTGGGACACCTGCCACAGCGCCGGGTCCGTGCCGGTGCGCGCTGACGCGTGGGGGTGGGACGCGGCCGTGGGGTGCGACTACAAGTACCTCAACGGCGGGCCGGGGGCACCGGCGCACGCCTACCTGGCCCGGCGCCACCACGACCTGGCGACGCTGCAGCAGCCGATCCAGGGGTGGATGGGCCGCCGTGATCCCTTCCTCATGGAGCAGGGCTACCAGCCGGCTGCCGGCATCCGGGCACTCGTGAGCGGCACCCCGCCGATCGTGGGGATGGTGCCGGTGCGGCTGGGCGCGCAGATGCTGGCCGAGGCCGGCATCGAGGCGGTCCGGGCCAAGAGTCTGGCGCTCACCGACCTCGCCTGGTCCGTGGTGGAGAGCTGGCCGGAGGAGCTGGGGGTGGTGGTCGCCAGCCCGCGCGAGCACGCCCGTCGCGGGGGCCACCTGACGCTGCGCCACCCGGCCTTCGAGGAGATCTACCCCCGGCTGTGGGATCGCGGGGTGATTCCCGACTTCCGCTCCCCGGACGGCCTGCGCCTGGGGCTGTCCCCGCTGTCCACCACCTTCGTCGAGGTGTGGGACGGGCTCGCGGCGATCCTGGAGGAGCTGCAGCGCTGAGCCCTGGCACGTCCGTTGGGTGCCCGTCAGAAGGGTCGCGCTGGCCGTCAGGATCGGGCGCCTGACGGGCAGAGGTGTCCCCCGCCCGGTGGTCCCGGCCGTCGCGACGGGGTGGGGGTGCCTGGTAGTGCCGGTAGTCGTGGGTGCGGGTCGTGGTGGTGCGGTCGAGCAGAGTCGTCCACATCAGGTCGCGGAGCCGGTTGATGCTGGCGGTGGCGAGGCCGAGGGTCTTGAGCCGGTGGTGGCGCTGCCCCTGCGACGAGCTGGCAGCTTCATCATACTCGAACACATGTACGAGAGCAGGACCCTGGGTCGACGTCCTCCCTCGGCGATCTACGCTGGTCGGGTGAGCGACACCTCCCACTACGACCTGGTCATCATCGGCACGGGCTCGGGCAACTCGCTCGTGACGCCGGAGCTGCAGGGGCGACGCATCGCGATCGTCGAGGGGGGCGTCTTCGGCGGCACCTGCCTCAACGTGGGCTGCATCCCCACCAAGATGTTCGTGTATGCCGCCGAGGTCGCCACGACCATCCGCGACGCCGCCCGCTTCGGGATCGACGCGACGCTGGACCAGGTCCGGTGGGCCGACATCCGCGACCGCGTCTTCGGGCGGATCGACCCCATCAGCGACGGCGGCCGGGACTACCGGGTCACCGGCGAGCACACCGAGGCCTACCTCGGCCACGCCCGCTTCGTGGGGGACCACGAGCTCGAGGTGGAGATCACCCATGACGGCGGCGAGCACGCGCTCGGGTCGGTGCACCGGATCAGCGGTGAGCAGATCGTCATCGCCACCGGTGCGAGCCCGGTGGTGCCGGAGGTCATCCGGGCCTCCGGCGTGCCCTTCGAGACCTCCGACACGGTCATGCGCCTCGAGGAGCTGCCCGCGCGCCTGGTCGTCCTCGGCGGCGGTGTCATCGCCGCGGAGTTCGCGCATATCTTCTCCGCCCTGGGTGTCGCGGTGACCATCGTCAACCGCAGCGACGGGCTGCTGCGGGTGCTGGACCGCGAGATCGCGGTGGCCTACACCGACCTGGCCCGCGCCCAGTGGGACGTCCGCACCGGGGTGGAGGCCGTCGACGCCCGGCAGGACGAGGCCGGCATCGAGCTGCGCCTCTCCGACGGCTCGGTCGTGACCGGTGACACGCTCCTCGTGGCCACCGGACGCGCGCCCAACACCGACGACCTCGGGCTGGAGCGCACGGCCGTGCGGACCCACGACGACGGGAGGGTCGTCGTGGACCGCTTCGGTCGCACCGACGTGACCGGTGTGTGGTCGCTCGGGGACGCCTCGTCCGAGCACCAGCTCAAGCACGTCGCCAACCACGAGGCGCGGGTCGTCGCGCACAACCTGGCGCACCCGGACGAGCTACGGCCCTTCGACCACCGCTTCGTGCCCGCCGCCATCTTCAGTCACCCGCAGGTGGCGACGGTCGGCCTGAGCGAGGAGGAGGCGGGAGCAGGGCTACGACGTCACGACCAAGGTGCAGCGCTACGGCGACACCGCCTACGGCTGGGCGATGGAGGACACGACCGGCATCCTCAAGGCGGTCGGCGACGCCGCCACCGGCCGGCTGCTCGGCGTCCACTGCCTCGGGGCCCACGCGAGCACCCTCGTCCAGCCCGCCATCCAGGCCCTCAGCCTGGGCCCCGACGTCACCGCGCACGAGCTGGCGCGGGGGCAGTACTGGATCCACCCCGCGCTCTCCGAGGTCCTGGAGAACGCGCTGCTCGGGCTCACCGTCCCCGGCGACGTCGGGGACGCCACGTAGCATGGCGGGCATGCCCGACACGATGACGACCACCGGCACGGAGCTGGAGCACCAGGTCCGCGACCTGTCGCTCGCCGAGCAGGGCCGCCACCAGATACGCCTGGCCGAGCACGAGATGCCCGGCCTGATGGCGCTGCGCGAGCGGTTCTCCCGCGACCAGCCGCTGGCGGGCGCCCGGATCGCCGGCTCGCTGCACATGACCGTCCAGACCGCCGTGCTCATCGAGACCCTCGTCGCGCTCGGCGCGGACGTCCGCTGGGCCTCCTGCAACATCTTCTCCACCCAGGACGAGGCCGCCGCCGCGGTCGTCGTCGGTCCGGAAGGCACGCCCGAGCAGCCCCGGGGCGTCCCGGTCTTCGCCTGGAAGGGCGAGACGCTGGAGGAGTACTGGTGGTGCACGACCCGGATCATGGAGTGGCCCGGAGAGACCGGCCCCACCCTCATCCTCGACGACGGCGGCGACGCGACGCTGCTGGTGCTCAAGGGACGTGAGTGGGAGCGGCAGGGAGCGGTGCCGGGTGCCGAGGAGGAGGACCCCGAGGAGTGGAAGGTCATCCTGGAGACCGTCCGCGCCACGATGGCCCAGGACCCCACCCGGTGGACCCGGGTCGCCGAGGGCGTCGGCGGAGTCTCCGAGGAGACCACCACCGGGGTGCACCGGCTCTACCAGCTGCACGAGGCCGGTGAGCTGCTCTTCCCGGCGATCAACGTCAACGACTCGGTCACCAAGAGCAAGTTCGACAACACCTACGGCTGCCGGCACAGCCTGATCGACGGCCTCAACCGGGCCACCGACGTGCTCATCGGCGGCAAGGTCGCCGTCGTCTGCGGCTACGGCGACGTCGGCAAGGGCTGCGCGGAGGCGCTGCGGGGGCAGGGCGCCCGCGTCATCGTCACCGAGATCGACCCGATCTGCGCGCTGCAGGCCGCGATGGACGGCTACCAGGTGGCCCGGTTGGAGGACGTCGTCGGCAGCGCCGACTTCGTGATCACCGCGACCGGCTGCAAGGACGTCGTCACCGTGGACCACATGATGTCGATGAAGGACAAGGCGGTCCTGGGCAACATCGGGCACTTCGACAACGAGATCGACATGGCGGGCCTGGCCCGGGTGCCCGACGTCCGCCGGGTCGAGATCAAGCCGCAGGTCCACGAGTGGTCCACCGTGGAGGGCCGCTCGATCATCGTCCTGTCCGAGGGGCGGCTGCTCAACCTGGGCAACGCGACCGGCCACCCCAGCTTCGTCATGTCGACCAGCTTCGCCAACCAGGTGATGGCCCAGGTCGAGCTGCACACCCGGATCGAGGACTACCCGCTCGGTGTGCACACGCTGCGCAAGGAGCTGGACGAGGAGGTCGCGCGGCTGCACCTGACCTCGGTCGCCGCCGACCTCACCGAGCTGACCAAGGAGCAGGCTGCCTACCTGGGGGTCGACGTGGCCGGCCCCTACAAGCCTGAGCACTACCGCTACTGATCCCCGCGCAGGGGCAGGGAAGCAGGAGGAACCCGTGAGCGCTCGAGTACTCGTGGTCGACGACGACCAGGCGCTGGCCGAGATGCTGGGCATCGTGCTGCGCAAGGAGGGCTACGAGGTGGCCACCTGCGGCGACGGTGGCCGGGCCATGCCGATGTTCCGCGAGTTCCGGCCCGACCTGGTGCTCCTCGACGTCATGCTCCCGTCGAAGGACGGCATCGAGGTATGCCATGAGCTGCGCGCCGAGTCCGGCGTGCCGGTGGTCATGCTCACCGCCCGCACCGACACCAAGGACGTCGTGCTCGGCCTGGAGGCGGGGGCCGACGACTACGTCGTCAAGCCGTTCAAGCCGCAGGAGCTGCTGGCCCGGCTCCGGGCCCGGCTGCGCCGGTCCGAGAGCGGCGACGACACCCGCCTGCAGGTCGGCGACGTGCTCATCGACGTCGCGGGGCACGAGGTGACCCGCGGCGGCGAGCAGATCCCGCTGACCCCGTTGGAGTTCGACCTGCTCGTCGCGCTGGCCAGCAAGCCGAGCCAGGTCTTCGACCGGGAGTCGCTCCTGGAGCAGGTGTGGGGGTACCGGCACGCCGGGGACACGCGGCTGGTCAACGTCCACGTCCAGCGGCTGCGCAGCAAGATCGAGAAGGACCCGGAGAACCCCCAGATCGTGGTGACGGTGCGTGGCGTCGGGTACAAGGCCGGACACCCCTGAGGCGCCGCAGCAGCCCGCGGTGCGGCGGCTGCTGCAGTGGTGGCGTGGCTCGCTGCGGGCCCGGGTGGTCACCTCCACGGTGCTCCTCGGCTCACTGCTCGCGGTGCTGCTCGGGAGCGTGCTCTACCAGCAGGTCGCACGGGGCCTGGTGGACCAGGCGATCGCCAGCGCCCAGCGGGACGCGTCCCAGCAGGTGGCCACGGCGCAGCGGGCCTTCGACTCCACCGACCGGCGGGACGACAGCGGGCTGCGCGGACTGGCCGAGGAGCAGATCCAGTCGATGAGCGGTCCGTCGGCCGAGGACGGCCGCCGGGTGCAGCTCCTCCCGGCCCTCGGCAACGAGCGGGGCGTCGTCGAGCGGATGGCGACCGGTGTCGCGGCCGAGGACATCCCGGCCTCGCTGCAGGAGGCGATCGACGCCGACCCGGCCAACCAGCAGGTCGTCGTGGTGCCCGTCTCCCTCGAGGAGGGGGAGGAGCGGGCGGCGGCCGTCGTCGTCGGGTCACGGGTGTCGCTGCTGCGCGCCGGCCCCTACGACCTGGTGCTCGTCTACCCGTTGCTGCGCGAGCAGGAGACGCTAAACCTCGTGCGCCAGCTCTTCCTGCTCGGCGGGCTCGGTCTGGTCGCCCTGGTCGTGGGGCTCGCCCTGCTCGCGACCAGGATGGTCACCCGACCGGTGGAGGAGGTCGCCAAGGCGTCGCAGGAGGTGGCGCTGGGTCACCTCGACGAGCGGCTGCCGGTGGTCGGCAACGACGAGATCGCCCAGCTCGCGACGTCCTTCAACACCATGGCTGACTCCATCCAGCACCAGATCCGCGAGCTGCGCTCACTCTCCCAGCTGCAGCAGCGCTTCGTCTCCGACGTCTCCCACGAGCTGCGCACGCCGCTGACGACGATGCGGATGGCCGGGGACGTCCTGCACGCCTCGCGGGAGGACTTCACCGCCCCCGTCGCCCGCTCGGCCGAGCTCCTGGACCAGGAGATGGACCGCTTCGAGGACCTCCTCGCCGAGCTGCTGGAGATCAGCAGGTTCGACTCCGGGGCGGTCACTGTCGAGCGCCACGAGGAGGACATCGTGCCCACCGTCCGGGCCGCGGTCGACGGGGTGCGGACCCTCGCGGACAACCTCGGGACCTCGCTGCGGCTGCACCTGCCGCAGGAGCGGGTCGAGGTATGCATGGACGGACGTCGCGTCTCCCGCGTCCTGCGTAACCTCCTCACCAACGCGGTCGAGCACGGCGAGGGGCGGCCGGTGGACGTCACCGTGGCGGTGACCCCGCAGGTCGCGTCGATCTCCGTGCGGGACCACGGGATCGGCATGGACGAGGAGCAACGACGCCAGGTCTTCGACCGCTTCTGGCGCGCCGACCCGGCGCGCACGCGCACCACGGGTGGGACGGGCCTCGGGCTGGCCATCGCCCTGGAGGACGCCCGCGTGCACGGCGGCTGGCTGCAGGTCGGCAGCGAGCCCGGGCAGGGCGCCTGCTTCCGCCTGCTGCTGCCGCGGACGCATACCCACGTCATCGCGGAGGAGCCCTCGCCGGTGCCGTCGACGGGCTCGGCGGCGACCGACGCGGAGGTCCCGGCCGTGGTGCTGGCCCTGGACACGAGGGAGGACGACTCATGACCCGACCGGCCGCGCTGCTCGCGGCGGCCTCGGTGCTCACCCTGGCCGGCTGCTCCGGGCAGCTGCCGATGACCCCCGACCCCCGCCCCGGTCTCGCCGTGTCGCAGCAGTCCGAGCGGCAGGTGGAGCGCTTCCTCCCGCCCGCCGAGGCCGGGGACTCCGAGATGGAGATCGTCCAGGGCTTCCTGCGCGCGGGGGAGGGCTTTGCCAGCGACGACGACGTGTCGCGCACCTACCTCACCGACGAGCTCGCCAGCGACTGGGTGCCCACCTCGGACGTGATCGTCTACGACGGCGGGGGCGGCCTCACCCTCACCCGGACGGGGGAGGGCGAGGTGAGCGTCGAGATGCTGGCCGTGGGCCGGGTGAACGAGCAGGGGCGGCTCACCGAGCTCGCCCCGCGGACCACCACGGTGACCTTCGGGCTCACGCGGGTGGACGGGGAGCCCCGGATCAGCGCCTTCCCCGACGACGCCAGGCTGTGGCTGTCCGACACCGAGTTCGCGCGGGCCTTCCGGCCGACCACGATCTCCTACCTCAACCCGCAGCGGGACCTCTTCGTCCCCGAGCTGCGGTGGCTGCCCGACAGCGACGGCCTGCCGACGGCCGTCACCCGCGCGCAGCTCGCCCCGCTGCCCGCGCACCTCGAGGGCGCGGTCCGCACCGGGGCGCAGGAGGGACTGCGGCTGGCCACCCCGGCGGTGCCGGTGGACCCCTCGACGCTCGTCGCGACGGTCAACCTGCGGGGCGCCACGCTGGCGCAGGACGACACGCTGGCCGCGGACCTGAGCAGCCAGCTCGCGCACAGCCTGCTGGGGCTGACGTCCGTGGCCGGGGTCGAGGTCCAGGTGGCCGGTCAGCCGTTGACGCTGGAGGGGGTCGAGGGCGCGATCACCGGCGCGACGCAGCTGCCCTACGCCGAGCTCGAGCAGTCGACCGACCAGGTCCTGCTGCGCGTGGGCGAGGAGCTCACCGGGGTCGACCCGGCGCAGTACGCGCTGCGGGACCTGCCCTCCACGGGTGAGGACCGGCTCCCCACGGTCGGGCTGGACTGGACCGGGATCGCCGCCTCGGCGGACCTGGAGGACCTGACCGCCGTGTCGACCGACGGCAGTTCCTTCCGCCGGTGGCGCGGGGAGGAGGTGCACACCAACGCCGGGATCGGGGACGAGCTGACGACCCCGGCGGTCGACAGCGACGAGGCCTTCTGGCTGGGCGGCCTGCAGCGCAGCAGCCAGACCCCGCGCATCTGGGTCGTGGACCGCGCGGACCTCGACGGGGTGGCCCGTCCGGTGGAGACGCCCTGGCTCGCCGACGACGACCGGGTGCACGGCCTGTCGATCTCGCCCGACGGCAGCCGCGCGCTGGTCGTCCTGGAGCAGGTCGACCAGGACGGGCAGGAGGAGCAGGGACCCCACCGGCTCGTCCTCAGCGGCATCGTCCGCGACGGTCAGGGCCGCCCCGTCGGACTGACCGAACCTGCCCCGGTCGCCGCCCAGCTGGAGGACGTCACCTCGGCCCGCTGGAGCGGCGCCGGTGAGGTCCTGCTCGTCGGGCAGCGCGCGACGGACGCCGGACCTCACCCCTTCCGGTTGCCGCTGGGCGGCTGGCTGGAACCGCTGGGCGAGCTCCCCGGCCTGGTGGACGCGGTGCCGGTGCCCGGCGCGACCGGTGTCGACGTGGTCGCACGCACCCGGGACGGCGGGGTCTACGTCCCGGAGGGCCAGAGCGGCTGGCAGCCGGTGCGCAACGCCGACCAGGTCGTGGTGCCGGGCGGCTGACCTGTGGACGGGCGTCACCGGCCCTCTGTGCGTGCCAGGCTCGGGTATGCCGTGGCGCCCGGGTGTCGACCTGCGTGCCCTGCTCGACCTCCTCGCCCCGCAGGACTGCGCGGGCTGCGCTGCGGAGGGGTCCGTCTGGTGCGGGGCCTGCGAGAGCCTGTTGAGCGTGCCGCCGCGACCCTGGCGCCCCACGCCCTGTCCTGCGGGCTTCCCCCCGACGTGGACCGGCCCGGACTACTCCGGCGTCGTGCGTGCCGGCCTCGTCGCGTGGAAGGAGCAGGACCGCGTCGCCGCGACCGGTGCGCTGGCGCAGATCCTGCGCCGGTCCCTCCGGGCGGCGATCGCGGCGTCGCCGGAGCATCGCGCCGCCGTCGCCGTCGGCCGCCCCGTGGCCGTGCTCCCCGCGCCCTCCTCCCGCCGCAGCACCCGCGCGCGCGGTCGCTCACCGGTGGGGGACCTCGCCCGGGCCGCCGCCGGTCCGGCTGCCGTCGTGCCGGGGCTGGTCCTGCGCCGGCGGGTGCGGGACCAGGCCGGACTGTCGGCGGCCGAGCGGGCGCGCAACCTCGCCGGGGCCGTCGACCTGGCGCCCCGTGCCGCGGCGCGGCTGGCGGGCCTGCCCTGCGTCGTGGTGGACGACATCGTGACGACCGGTGCCACGCTGACCGACTGCGCCCGCGCGCTGGCCGCGGGCGGTGCGGGTCCGGTGGTGGCGGCGACGGTCGCCGCGACGAGCCGTCACGGCGCCGAGCGGGACCGTGCCGAGCACCCTCTACCGTGAACGCGGACGGCGGACTAGTGTGGGTCCATGGAGCACCTCGCGAGCAGACGTGAGGGGGTGAGGCCGGACGAGAGCAGGCGCCGCAGCCGACGCCATACCCCGCATCACACCGTCTTGCATGGAGGACTTTGATGGAACTCACCGTGACCGGTCGCAAGAGAGATGTCCCGGAGCGCTTCCGCCGCCACATCGAGGACAAGCTCGACAAGATCCAGCAGCTGGCCCCCCGCGTCCGGCGCACCGAGGTGGTGCTCACGCACGAGGCCAACCCGCGCCAGGCCAAGGAGGCCGAGCGCTGCGAGATCACCTGCTACGTGCACCGGACCGTGGTCCGCGCCGAGGCCGCGGCCGACGAGGAGTATGCCGCCCTCGACCTCGCGATGGGCAAGCTGACCGAGCGGCTGCGCCGGATCCACGACAAGCGGCGGGTCTCGCACACCGGCAAGCACCGGCTCCCGTCGGTGGCCGAGGCGACCTTCGGGCTCCCCACCGAGCCGCTGGCCGACCGCGCGAACGGGTCGAGCGCACCCGACGCCCCCCGGGACCCGGAGGAGGCGGTAGACGAGGCGCTGCAGACCCAGGGCAACAGCCCGATCGAGATCCGGGAGAAGGTGCACTCCTCACCGCCCATGACCGTCGGCGAGGCGCTGTCCCAGATGGAGCTGGTCGGCCACGAGTTCTTCCTCTTCCACGACGCCGACGCCGACCGGCCCAGCGTGGTCTACCGCCGCAGGGGCTGGTCCTACGGCGTGCTGCGGCTGGACCACGCGGACGCCGACCCCGGGGACGCCTCGGAGCAGCCAGCCGCCGAGGTGGTCGCCTCCTGATGGCGGCCGGGTCGACGCGCCGCTGCGCGTGACCCCCGCACCGGCCCGGGTCCCGACGACGACAACGACCCGGGCCGGGCCCGTCGGTGCACCGTGGCAGGGTGAGCACCGTGCTGACACTCTCCCCCGCCCAGGCGCGGCGCATCGCGCTCGCGGCACAGGGCTTCGGCCGACCACGCCCGAGCGAGCCCGGGACCCGGCAGCTGAGCGGCGTGCTGGACCGACTGGGCGTCGTCCAGATCGACAGCGTCAACGCGCTCACGCGCAGCCACTACCTGCCGTTCTTCTCTCGCCTCGGCCCCTACGACCAGACCCTGCTCGACCGGCTGCGTGACGGGTCCGGGGTGCGCGGCCGGGCCCGTGCCGGCCGGCGGATGGTGGAGTACTGGGCGCACGAAGCCTCGCTGGTCGGGCTGGACACGTGGCCCCACCTCGGCTTCCGGATGCGCCGCCCGCGGACCCTGGCCTGGCGCGCGGACCTGGAGCGCCAGCACCCCGGGCTGCTCGACGCGGTCCAGGCCGTGGTCCGGGAGCACGGTCCGCTCACCGCGAGGGAGGTCGAGGTCCACCTGCCGCACGGAGCGACGCGGCGCACCGACCACTGGGGGTGGAACTGGTCGGCGGTCAAGACCTCCCTGGAGTGCCTCTTCGAGACCGGTGAGGTGACCAGCGCGGGGCGCAGCAGCCAGTTCGAGCGCTGGTATGCCGAGCCGCAGCGCGTGCTGCCGCCGGAGGTCCTGCTCCGCGCACCCGGCGGGCCGCAGGCACCGGAGGAGCTGGAGTCGGTCACCGAGCTGCTGCGGATGTCGCTGCGCGCACACGGGCTGGGCAGCCAGCGCTGCCTGGGTGACTACTTCCGGGTCCGGGGACCGCTCGTCGCGACCGCGCTGGAGCGGCTGGAGCTCGCGGGGGAGGCGGAGCGGGTGACGGTCCGCGGCTGGGACCGTCCGGTGTGGCTGGACCCGCAGGCCCGCCGGCCGCGCCGGGTGGAGGGGGCGGCGCTGCTCAGCCCGTTCGACTCCCTGGTCTGGCAGCGGGAACGGGTGGAGCAGCTCTGGGGGTTCCGCTACCGGCTGGAGATCTACGTGCCCGCGCCGCAGCGGGTTCACGGCTACTACGTGCTGCCCTTCCTCCTCGACGAGGAGCTCGTCGGGCGGGTGGACCTCAAGGCCGACCGGGAGGCCGGCGCGCTGGTCGCCAGGGCGGTCCACTGGGAGCCCGGCGCCGACGTCGCCCGGGCCGCGCCGCGGTTGCTCGCCGAGCTCGAGGCGATGGCCGGGTGGCTGGCACTGGGTCGGGTCGACCTGCCAGCCTGAGGGCGGTCCTCAGCGGTCGGTCGGTGCCGACGGCTCGTCGTCCTCGGCCAGCCGGTCGAAGCGCACCATGTCCTCCACCGTGTCGTCCCGCAGCGTCTCGGCCAGGCGGTCCCGGCCCACCTCGCGCATCCCCACGGTCCGGGCGACGCGCTGGCTCGCGACGTTGCTCGCGGCCGCCCGGAGGAAGACCCGGCGCAGCCCCAGACCGGACGACTCCTCCGCCGCGAAGGCGTGCCGCAGCACCGCAGCGACCGCGCGCGTGACGACCCCCCGGCCGCGGGCCTGCGGGTGGGCCCAGTAGCCGACCTCAGCGGTGCGCGTCCCGCGGTCGAGCCCGCTCAACGAGACGTTGCCGAGGGGGACGTCCGAGCCCTCCTCCGCCACGCACCAGGTCAGCTGCTCGCCCCGGCGGGCCGCGAGCAGCGCACGGTCGATGAAGCCCAGCGCCTCGGCGGAGGTGTAGGGGTCGGGCAGCTCGGGCAGGTACTGCCGGGTGACCGGGTCGGTCGCCGCCTCGACCATCCGGTCAGCCTCGCCCGGGTCCGACCGCCAGGGCCGCAGCACCAGCCCGTCCGTCCGCAGCGTGGGGATGCCACGGTCCCCGGTCCCGTCGGTCCCGTCCACGCCCGCGGACCCGAGCACGGACACCGGGGGTCCGGGGCGGGGAGCCTGCTGGACCTCGGCGTCGGCGAGGAGCTCGAAGCGCACGTTGTCCTCCCGCTCGCCGTCCTGTGTGTAGACGCAGGCCTGCGCCTCGGTGGCGACCCAGCGGAAGCCCGCGCGCAGCAGTGCCCGGTGCGACGCGGCGTTGCGGACGTCGGCGTCGGCGGCGAGCCGGTGCAGGCCGAGCTCGCCGAAGGCATACCGGCTCGCCAGGGTCAGCGCCTCGGTCACCGCGCCGCGGCCGCGCCCCGAGGGGAGCAGCCAGTAGCCCACGGTCCCGCACCCCATCTCGAACGGGCTGCGCAGGCCGAAGACCGACATCAGGCCCAGCGCGGCGTCGTCCTCGGCGTCGGCGATGCACCACCGCAGCCCGGTGCCGCCGGCAGCACCCTCGCGCTGTGCGGCCAGCCACGACGCGACCCCCTCCTGGGTCGCCGGAGGCAGCACCGGCCCGACGAAGCTGCGCGCCAGGTCGTCCACCGACAGCAGTGCCGCGGCGTCGTCGGCGTCCTCGCGCCACGGGCGCAGCACGACCCGCTCACCCCGCAGGACCGGGGTCCGCAGCCAGGGGTATGCCGGTCGCCGCGGCTCCTCGCGCGCCAGCGTCGCGATCCAGCCGTCGCGGGGCCCGGTGTCCTCACCCCACCCGGGCATGAGGCCACGCACCCGCTGGGGCACCGAGAAGCCGAGCCGCCAGGCGACCCGGCGCGAGGCCCAGTTGCCGACCTCGGCGCGCCACCGCGCCAACGCCGCCCCGTCCTGCTCGAAGGCATACCCGAGCGCGAGACCCAGTGCTGTGGTGGCGACCCCGTGTCCCCGGTGCTCGGGGTGGACCGCGAAGCCGACCTCGACGCCGCCGTGACCGTCGGGGCGGTACTCCACGGTGCCGGCGCCCTGCCACCCGTCGTCGCCCGCGCGCGTCTCGACCACCCAGCGGCGCGGTGTCCACGGCCGCTGCTCCGCCCAGCCCTGCGACGAGACGGCCACCGCGGCGCGGGCCTGCGTCTCGTCACGGACGGGGACCGCGTCGCCCCACCGGCGCGCCAGCTCGTCCTGCCCGAGCCCGACGAGCATCCGGACGTGCTCCGGGCCGGGAGGCACCAGCCGGACCCCGTCCCCGTCGCGCACCGGCCCTGCCGTCGATGCGGCATCCTCAGCCATGCCCGTTAGCCTAGATGCGTGCCGAACCTCTTCGAGAAGATCCTGCGCGCCGGGGAGAAGTCCGCGCTGCGCCGGCTGGAGACCGTCGCCAAGCAGGTCAACGCGCTCGAGGAGGACTTCGAGAAGCTGACCGACGCCGAGCTGCGCGAGGAGACCGAGCGGTTCAAGGCGCGGCTGGCCGACGGCCAGACCCTCGACCAGCTCCTGCCCGAGGCCTTCGCCGCCGTCCGGGAGGCCAGCAAGCGGACGATCGGCAAGCGGCACTTCGACGTGCAGCTCATGGGCGGTGCCGCGATGCACCAGGGCAACGTCGCGGAGATGCGCACCGGTGAGGGCAAGACCCTCGTCGCGACGCTCCCGTCCTATCTCAACGCGCTCACCGGCAAGGGCGTGCACGTCATCACGACCAACGACTACCTCGCGCAGTACCAGTCCGAGCTGATGGGGCGGGTGCACCGGGCCCTCGGCCTCGAGACCGGCTGCATCCTGTCGTCCATGACGCCTGCGCAACGGCGCGAGCAGTACGCCATGGACATCACCTACGGCACCAACAACGAGTTCGGGTTCGACTACCTGCGCGACAACATGGCGACCGCCCTCAAGGACCTCGTCCAGCGGGAGCACCACTTCGCGATCGTCGACGAGGTCGACTCCATCCTCATCGACGAGGCGCGGACCCCGCTCATCATCTCGGGCCCGGCCGACCAGGCGACCAAGTGGTACACCGAGTTCTCCAAGGTGGTCCGACGGCTGGAGCGCGGAGAGGCCGCGGACCCGCTGCGCGGGATCGAGTCCACCGGCGACTACGAGGTGGACGAGAAGAAGAAGACGGTCGGCGTGCTCGAGCGCGGGATCGAGAAGGTCGAGGACTACCTCGGGATCGACAACCTCTACGAGTCCGCCAACACCCCGCTGATCGGCTACCTCAACAACGCCATCAAGGCGCGCGAGCTCTTCACCCGCGACAAGGACTACGTCGTCATGGACGGCTCGGTGATGATCGTCGACGAGCACACCGGTCGCATCCTGCCCGGGCGTCGCTACAACGAGGGCATGCACCAGGCGATCGAGGCCAAGGAGGGGGTGGAGATCAAGAACGAGAACCAGACCCTGGCCACGGTCACCCTGCAGAACTACTTCCGCATGTACGACAAGCTCGCCGGGATGACCGGGACGGCGCAGACCGAGGCCGCCGAGCTGCACCAGATCTACAAGGTGGGCGTCCTGTCGATCCCCACCAACATGCCGATGATCCGCGCGGACCGCTCGGACCTGGTCTACCGCACCGAGGAGGCGAAGTTCGCCGCGGTCGTCGACGACATCGTCGAGCGGCACCGCGCCGGGCAGCCCGTCCTGGTGGGCACGACCTCGGTGGCGAAGTCGGAGTACCTCTCCGACCAGCTCCGCCGGCGCGGCGTCAAGCACGAGGTGCTCAACGCCAAGCACCACGAGCGGGAGGCCTCGATCGTGGCCGAGGCCGGACGCAAGGGTGCGGTCACGGTGTCCACCAACATGGCCGGCCGCGGCACCGACATCATGCTCGGGGGCAACTCCGAGTTCCGTGCCGTCGCGGCGCTGCACGCGCGGGGCCTGGACCCGCACGACACGCCGGAGGACTACGAGGCGGCGTGGGACAGCACCCTGGAGCAGGCCGAGTCCTCGGTCCAGGCCGAGCACGAGGAGGTCGTCGGTCTGGGCGGGCTCTACGTGCTGGGCACGGAGCGGCACGAGTCCCGCCGGATCGACAACCAGCTGCGCGGGCGCGCCGGGCGGCAGGGCGACCCCGGCGAGTCCCGCTTCTACCTCTCGCTGCAGGACGACCTGATGCGCATGTTCAACGCCGGGATGGTCGACCGGGTTATGTCCACCTCGGGGATGCAGGACGACGTCCCGATCGAGTCCAGGATCGTCTCGAGGTCCATCGCCAGCGCCCAGAGCCAGGTAGAGGCCCAGCACTTCGAGACCCGCAAGAACGTCCTGAAGTACGACGACGTCCTCAACCGGCAGCGCGAGGTCATCTACGCCGAGCGGCGGCGGGTGCTGGAGGGGGAGGACCTGCACGAGCAGGTGCGCCACTTCGTCAACGACGTCGTCGCCGACTACGTCACCAGCGCCGGCGGCAGCGGTCTCGCGGACGGTCTCGACCTGGAGGGTCTCTGGTCCGAGCTGGGCCAGGTCTACCCGGTGGGGCTGACGATCGACGACGTCGTCGCCCGGGCCGGTGGCCGGGCCGCGGTGACCGCCGACCTGCTCGTCGAGGAGCTCACCAGCGATGCGCAGCACGCCTACGACGCCCGGGAGGCCGAGCTCGGCGAGGAGATGATGCGTGACCTGGAGCGGCGCGTGGTGCTCCAGGTGCTGGACCGCAAGTGGCGCGAGCACCTCTACGAGATGGACTACCTCAAGGAGGGGATCGGACTGCGGGCGATGGCTCAGCGCGAGCCCCTCGTGGAGTACCAGCGCGAGGGCTACCAGCTCTTCAGGCCGTCATGGAGGCGATCAAGGAGGAGTCCGTGCGCTACCTCTTCTTCGCCGAGGTCGCGGCCTCCGGGGACCAGCAGGCGCAGAAGCCGCAGTCGCTGACCTTCGTGGCCCCCACGGAGGACGGCGAGGCGCGCACGAGCAGCGTGCGCGCCGACGGCAGCCACCGGGACCAGGCGCCGGCCTCCGGGGCAGCGGCGGGCAATCGGGCCCAGCGGCGGCGTGCCGCCCAGGGCCAGCGCCGCTGACGCCGGACGGGGAGCCGGGCGTCACGTCATCGCCCGTGGTCTCGCGCTCACCCGAGCTCGAAGGCGGTGATCACCCACCGCCCGTCCACGCCGCTCATCCGCACCGCGAGAGCGCGCACCCGGCCGTCCAGGAGGATGACGGCCGACAGCTCGCAGACCCCGTCGGCGGGGTGGCAGGTCAGCAGGGTGCGGACGCGGGGCGGCCGGTGCCGCCCGGCCCGACGTCGGGCCAGCTGCCCTCGCCGGCCGATCCGGTCCCGGACGTCGGGTGACAGCCACCGCGACAGCTGCTCCACCGGACGGCTGCCGGCGCAGACCTCGAGCACGGCACGCAGCATCCGCTCCGCCCAGGCCGAGGCCTCGGGCAGGTCGGTGGTGGGCGTGGCCTGCGGCCCGAAGAAGCTGTCGTAGGCGTCGTGCCGGAAGTCGACGGCCAGTGCCCCCTGCACGTAGTCCTCGGCGGGCGCTGCCGTGCGTCGACCCGATCGCCAGTCGCCACCATCGGCACCCGGCTCGGGCGGCACGACGGGGGTGAGGTGCAGGACGCCGGGCACCGAGGTCGCGCGGCTCATCGCCCCGGTCCCGTCGTGCCGGGCACCACGAGCTCCTGCCCCGGCAGCAGCAGGTCCGGGTCCGGACCGATCACGCCGCGGTTGGCGGCATACCACCGCGGCCACTCCTGCGCGACCTGCACCGCCGTCGCGTCCGCACCGAGGTGTCGCTGTGCGAGGTCCCACAGGGTGTCACCGCGGCGCACCACGTGACGGTCGGGGAGGTCGTCCGCGACCCGGCCGCTGACCAGAGCCACGTCCGCGTGGGCCGGCTGCGTGGGGCCGGAGGTCGGCGTCCACCCGGGCGTCGGGACAGGTGCGGACGACGGCGTCCCCGAGGGCTGCTCGGCGTCCGAGGGGGTGTCCTCGGTCACCCCGGGCTGGAGCACCACCGGTGTCTGCGGCGGTGCGGCGAGCGCCGCTGCCCCGGTGGCCGCGGCGGCCGACGCCGAGATCGAGATGAGCAGCGCGCTCGCCAGGCGGACCGGGGCCGACGGCGTGGTGCGTCGCGTGGCGCCGGTGGTGCCGGGTCGCAGGTGCCAGGTCGCGGCGGCCAGGACCGCTCCGGTCGCCAGCAGCAGCCCGGCGGCGAGCAGGAGCATCGCGCTGAGCAGCGCAGGGCCGAGCGGGCCGGGACCGCCTCCCGGCCACGTGGTCACCGCCCGTCCGAGCAGGCCGGTCCCCGCGACCGTGGCCCCAACCGTGCCCACGAGTCCGCACCCGGCCGGCCCGGCCCCGCGCGTCCGCAGGTCGCTCCCCGACGGATCCATCTCCCCTCCCTCCGACCGTCGGCGACGGTCTGGTGCGTTCGTTTGCGGACGTTTGCGTCCACTGGTGGCACCATAGGTGGCTGGGAGCGGGGGAGTCAAGGGGTGTGGACGGCGCACGTGGCGGTCCGGCGGCGGTGGCACGATGACCTCATGCGGTGGGACCAGCTCTTCGAGGACCTCGAGGCGCAGCAGCACGAGTGGCTGCGCCGTGAGGTCGAGACCGAGGGGCGGATCACCCGGGCCGAGCGCGCCCGGGTCCATCTCGGCGACCGGCTGGCGGCCGACGTCGGACGGACGCTGCGGGTACGGGTCAGCGGGGTCGGCCCGGTCGTGGGGACCCTCGTGGACGTCGGGCCCGACTGGCTGCTGCTGCACGACCCGCAGCGGCGGGAGCAGCAGGAGAGCCTGGTGCTGACCGGTGCGCTCCGCTCGGTGGAGGGACTGACCGGACGCGTGGACGAGCGACCACGACGCCGGTCGCTGCGCCAGGCGCTGCGCGCCGTGAGCCGCGACCGGGCGCCGGTGCGGATCCACGACCGCGAGGGTGACCACCTGAGCGGGACGATCGACCGGGTGCTGGCCGACCACCTGGACCTGGCCCGGCACGCGGACGACGAGGCGCGCCGGTCCGCTGCCGTGCGGGGCACGGTGTCCGTGCCCTACGCCGCCGTGTCCATGCTCCGCCGCCTGTGACCGGACCCCCGCCGACCGGCGACGAAGGGTGTCAGCGAGGTTCCTCGCCCTGGTGCAACGACTCCCGCGTCTCGGCATACATCCGCTGGATGTAGGCCTCGAGCTCGGTGCTCTCCACCCGCCAGACGCCGCGCCCGCCGAGCTTGATGCCGGCCAGCTGTCCGGACCGGACCAGTGCTTTGACCTGCGACAGCGAGACGTTCAACGTGTCCGCCACGTCGGGTAGGGTCAGGAATCGTGGCCCCGGCACACCGGCCTCCTCTCGTCGGTCGTCCGGTCCGATCCTACGGTCGTCGCACCCGGTGCGTGAGGACGGTTGTGGACGACGGCTGCCCTCACCGGCCCGCCCCGGGTTATCGTGCGGGCGAGCCGCACGACGAAGGGGGTCGGGAGATGGGACCGACAGGGCAGGGCGAGCAACCGCGCACGGTGCGCCGGCTGCGTGCGCCCGGGTGGCGCGACCTGAGGCTGCTCGTGGGGCTGCTGCTGGTCGTGCTCTCGGTGGCCGGCGGAGCGCGCCTGGTCGCCGGGCTCGACGACACCCGCCCGGTCTATGCCGCGGCCCGGGACCTCGTGCCCGGACAGCCGCTGGAGGAGGGTGACCTCGTGCCCGTCCAGGTCCGGCTGGGCGAGGGGGCCTCGCACTACCTGGACGCCGGCACCCCGGTCTCCGAGGGCACCTACCTGCTGCGCGGGGTGATGGAGGGCGAGCTCGTGCCGGGCGCGGCGGTCGGCACCGAGCGCGAGGCGCTGGACAAGACGGTGAACGTGCCGGTGGACGCCCAGGCGGTCTCCGGGCTGACCTCGGGCACGCCGGTGGACGTCTGGGTGAGCCGCCGTGACACGGAGGCCGTCGGGGAGGCCTATCTCGACCCCGAGCTGCTGCTCGCGGGCGCGGTCGTCGACCGGGTGGCGGAGGAGTCCGGTGGTCTCGGCGCCCGGATCGGTGGCTCGTCGGTGTCGCTGGTGGTGCCGGCCGACCGCGTGGGCGATGTCATCGGGGCGGTCGACCAGGACTCCCGGCTGACCCTCGTGCCGGCCCCGCGGACGCAGGTGGGGTCGGACGGGTGAGCCGCCCGCTCGTCACCGCGGTGGCGCCCCGGTGGGAGAGCCAGGTCGCGACCCTCCTCGACGGATCGGGCCAGGCGCATCTGGTGCGTCGGTGCGCGGATCTCGCCGAGCTGCTCGGCGTGTGCCGTGCCGGGCTCGCGCAGGTGGCGCTGGTCTCCTGGGACGTGCGCGGGCTGGACCGGGAGATGGTGCACGCGCTCGTCGACGCCGGTGCGCAGGTCGTGGGGCTCCACCCGCAGGGCGACGACGAGGCGGCCCGGGTGCTGCTCCGCTGGGGAGCGCACGCGGCGCTGGCCATGGACGGCTCGACGTCCGACCTGGACGCCTCGCTCGCCGGGCTCGACGACGGTGGGGCCGCTGACAGGGTGGACGGCCTCGCGCCGGGGCAGGGGGTCGAGGAGAGCTCCCTGGAGGTCAGCCGCGCCGCCCAGCAGCACGCTGCCGACGCCCGGGCCGGGGGGCGGCCCACGGGTGGGCGGCTCGGCCGGTGGCGCGGCCGCTCCCGGGCAGGGTCGACACCGGTCACGGAGGCCGACGAGCACGACCTCGACGAGACGGCGGCGACGTCGCCGGACGAGCCTGACGCCCTCCACGACGACGAGCGCGAGGGGGAGGTGGTCGTCGTCTGGGGCCCGCACGGCAGCACCGGTCGGACCACGGTCGCGGTCAACCTCGCCGCCGAGCTCGCCGACCCCGTGCGCCCGGTCGTGCTCGTCGACGCCGACACCTACGGCGCCACGGTGGCGCAGGCGCTCGCGGTGCTGGACGAGTCGCCCGGGGTCGTCGCCGCCGCCACCCGGGCCGCGGACCAGGGGTCGCTGGACGAGACGGCCCTGCTCCGACTGGCCCCGCAGGTCCGTCCCGGGCTGCGGCTCCTCACCGGGTTGCCCCGGGCGGACCGCTGGACCGAGCTGCGGGAGGCGGCCCTGTCCGAGGTGCTGCAGCAGGCCCGGTCCGTCGCACGCTGGGTGGTGGTGGACGTGGCACCGACGGTCGAGCAGGACGAGGAGCTCTCCTTCGACACCGGAGCGCCCCGGCGCAACGGGGCAGCCCTGTGCGCGCTGCAGGAGGCCGACCGGGTCGTCGTGGTGGGCACCGGCGACCCGGTGGGCCTGCAGCGGCTCGTGCGGGCCCTGGACCAGCTGCCGACGCTGACGACGGCGCGGCACCAGGTCGTCGTGACCCGAGTACGGTCCGGACCGGTCGGGCCGGAGCCCGGGCGACGGATCACCGAGACGCTGCGCCGCTTCGCGCGGACCGACGAGGTGCGCCTCGTCCCCGAGGACCGGGAGACGCTGGACGCCGCGCTGCTGCACGGGCATACCCTCGCCGAGACGCGGCCGGGCAGTCCGGCCCGCACCTCGATCCAGCAGCTGGCCCGGGACCTGGACGGAGCCGGGAGCGCCCCGCCCCGTCGCTCTCGCTGGGCCGGGCTGCTGGGCGTCGGACGCTGAAGGTCCGGCGCCCGCGGCCCCGGACATGCTCGCGCACCGCGGATCTGACACCATGGCGGCGTCCGCACCCGGTCCGGTGCGCGACCAGGCCACCACCGGTGACGAGGAGGGCACAGATGACCACCGTGCGCTGCTACCTGCCGCTGAGCGCCGAGAGCCTGGTCCGCCTGCGGGACGAGCGTCGCCTGACCGGTCCGCTCCGCGCGACGGCGGTGACCGAGCAGGCTCGCGCCGCCGAGCCCACCGCTGACGAGGACGAGCTGGAGTATGCCGCGTCCCAGGCGGCGGCGGCCTCGCTCGCCGGCAGCGGCGCGCCCGTGGTCGTCGCGGCGGCGGACGTCCAGGACCGGGACGTCCGGGCGGACGGCGGCGGGTGGATCCACGTCGACGGGGTCCTCGAGCTCGCCCGGGTGGCCGCACTCCACCTCGGGGACGACGTCGTCGCCGGGAGGCGCGAGGCGCTGCCCGTGCCGGGGGAGGACCTCGAGCTGTCCTGGTTCGACACCACCGAGCTCGACCACGTGCTGGAGCTGACCGAGCGCCTCGCGCGCACCGACACCGCCGGCTGAGCCCGGCCACGACCGACAGGAGAGCTGTGCCGATGGATGGCATCGTCGACGTCCCCACCCCGCTGAACGAGCCGGTCCTGGACTACGCGCCGGGCAGCACCGAGCGCGCTGCCCTCGAGGTGGCGCTCGCCGAGATCGCGGCGACCCCCGTCGACCTGCCCCACGTCATCGGGGGCCGGGAGGTCTCCGGCGGCGGCAAGGCCATCGACGTCGTGCAGCCGCACGCCCACGCCGAGGTGCTGGGGACGATGCGGGACGGGACCAAGAAGGACGCCACCGCCGCCGTCGACGCCGCGCTGGCCGCCGGCGAGGGCTGGCGCGCGATGTCCTTCGAGGAGCGGGCCTCCATCTTCCTCAAGGCGGCGGACCTGCTGACCGGTCCCTGGCGGGCCCGGATGAACGCCGCCACCATGCTCGGGCAGAGCAAGACCCCGCTGCAGGCCGAGATCGAGGCCGCCTGCGAGCTGGCCGACTTCTGGCGGTTCAACGTGCACTTCGCCCGGCAGCTGCTCACCGAGCAGCCGCTGCGCAACCCGCGCGGGTCGTGGAACCGCATCGACCAGCGGCCGCTGGAAGGCTTCGTCTACGCGGTCACCCCCTTCAACTTCACCGCCATCGCCGGCAACCTGCCCACCGCGCCGGCACTCATGGGCAACACCGTGGTGTGGAAGCCGGCCACGACCCAGCAGCGCGCCGCCAGCGTGATCATGGAGCTGCTGCAGGAGGCCGGCCTGCCCGACGGCGTCGTCAACATGGTGACCGGCACCGGGCCGGCGATCTCCGAGGTCACCCTCGCCCACCCCGACCTCGCCGGGGTGCACTTCACCGGCTCCACGGCCGTCTTCAACTCGTTCTGGCACCAGATCGGCAGCAACCTGTCGACCTACCGCTCCTACCCGCGCATCGTGGGCGAGACCGGGGGCAAGGACTTCATCGTCGCCCACCCCAGCGCCGACCTGGACGTGCTGCGCACCGCGATGGTCCGCGGTGCCTTCGAGTTCCAGGGCCAGAAGTGCTCGGCCGCGTCGCGCGCCTACGTCCCCGCCTCCGTGTGGTCCCGGCTCAAGGACGACCTGGTGCAGACCACCGAGGGCATGCCCATGGGTGACGTCCGCGACCTGTCGAACTTCATGGGTGCGGTGATCGACGCCAAGGCCTTCGCCAAGCACAAGGACGTCATCGACCGTGCGCACGCCGACGACGGGGTCGAGGTCGTCGCCGGAGGCACCTACGACGACTCGGTGGGCTGGTTCGTCCGCCCGACCGTCGCTGTCGTGGACGACCCCAGCCACGAGATGATGACGACGGAGTACTTCGGGCCGATCCTCGCCGTGCACGTCTACCCGGACGACGGCTGGGACGCCATGATCGACCAGATGGAGTCGGCGACGCCCTACGCCCTCACCGGCGCGGTGGTCTCCCAGGACCGTGCGGCGGTGAACGAGGCGGTGCGGCGGCTGCGGTTCGCCGCCGGCAACTTCTACATCAACGACAAGCCCACCGGCGCCGTCGTGGGCCAGCAGCCGTTCGGCGGCGCCAGGGCCTCGGGCACCAACGACAAGGCGGGCTCGGCCGCCAACCTGCAGCGGTGGGTCAACACCCGGGTCATCAAGGAGACGTTCGTGCCGCCGACCGACTACCGCTACCCGCACATGGGGTGAGGCTGGGGCGCCGGAGGACTCAGTCGCGGGTCAGCCACTCGCGGGCGACGCCCTCCTCGAGCTGCACGAACTCCTTGACCCGTGCCGCCACCTCGCGCTCGATGCGGTGGCCGAGGAAGGGGATGCGGGCCTCGAGGTCGCCGTCCACGACGTGGTCGGTCGTGCCCTCCCCGGCGCGCCGCAGGTGGATGCCGCCGGTGAACGACACCGGCAGGCCCGGCAGCTCCAGGCTCATGGCCCCCTCCCGCTCGCCGTCCGCGTCCGGGGAGCCCCACCGCACCGTCTCGACGACGAGCAGCTGCGGACCCACGAGGGTCTTGGCGATGTCCGGTATGCCGTCGTTCGGGAGGTGCCGACGCGTGGTCACCGTGGTGCTGCCGTCCGCCGCGGGCTCGATCTGGATGGTCTGGTCCAGCGCTCCCGACCGCTCGCAGCGCAGCACCTGGTAGCCGTGGTCGGTCAGCATCTCGAAGGTGCGCTGCGGGTCCGCGGGGTGCGAGATCGTCTCGGTGATCCTCATGGGCTCACGGTACGACCTGAGGTCAGGGTGCGGGCAGCGCGGCGCGCAGGCGTCGCTGGCACCGGTGCAGCCGCCGGAGCACGACGCCCTTGTCGCCCGGCCCGAGCACGCCGCGTCGAGTCCGGTCCGCCACCTGGTCCAGCAGGGCCGCCACCTCGTCCAGCACGCCTGCGCGCGGTGGCGACCCAGGGGACCGGGTGGTCGCCCAGGGCGGGGGTGTGGGCTCGGAGCCGTGCCGCGGCAGCCCGGCAGCCGGCGTGGTCCGGGAGGCGGTCGGTGGCACCGATGGCGCCGACGACGAGCGGCTGGGACGGGGTGTGTCCCGACCGGACGCGGCATCGGCGAGCAGATGCGACACGGCGTCGAGCACCCCCTCCGTCAGTCCGCTGGCCTCGGCCCACCCGAGGTCCGGGGCCAGCCCGCTGATCTCCTCGGCGGCGCGCAGCAGCCGGCCGGGGTCGGCGTCGACCGGGGCCGGGGCCGTGACGTCCGCGGGGTCGGAGGGCCACCGGGGGACGGACATGAGACCACTCTAGGCAGCCGGCCGGGTCCCGTGCGGCGCTCGTCCCCAGACGGGTACCCTGACGGCAGGGGTGCACGCCGTGGTGCGCCCGTGGCCTGATGCCGCGACCTGAAGGAGTGCTCGCACCAGATGACGTCCACCGACACGCTCACCGACAGGTTCTTCCACCACCTGGCCCCGGCCGCGTTGGCCGGGCGGGACGAGGGGCAACGCTCGTCGATGGCAGGGGCGATGGCCCGGCTGTCCGGGGAACGGGCCCAGGGACGGGCCGCGGTGCGCGTCCGCAACCCCACCTTCGAGGACGGCGGCTGGACCAGCCGGCAGACGGTGGTCCAGGTCGTCACCGACGACATGCCCTTCCTCGTGGACTCGGTGCTCGGCGAGATCGCCCGCCACGGACTGGGGGTGCACCAGCTCCTGCACCCGCGCCTCGTCGTCGACGAGGGCTCCGGCGAGGTGCTGGACGTCGACACCGCGCAGGTGGGCGAGGGGCACCGGGTCGAGTCCTGGATCCACGTCGAGGTGGACCGTGTGCCGGACCCGGACCGGCGCGCGGCGCTGCAGCACGACCTCGAGCGGGTGCTCGCCGACGTGCGCCGCGCCTGTCAGGACTGGAAGGCCATGCGGCAGCGGGCCCGGGCCATCCTGGCCGAACTCGAGATCGGTCCACCCGGTCGGTGCCGTCGGACGAGGTCGGCTCCGTCGTCGACTTCCTCACCTGGATCGACGACCACCACTTCACCTACCTGGGATACCGCAGCTATGACCTGGTGACACCGACGACGGGCTCGCGCTCCAGGCGGTGCCCAGCAGCGGTCTGGGCATCCTGCGGGAGACCGGGGCCCAGCCGTCGCCGACGGTGCTGCGGCCCGTCGCGGCCCGGACGGCGCGGGAGCCGCAGCTGCTCACCGTGACCAAGGCCAACACCCGGGCCACCGTCCACCGGTCCGTCCCACTGGACTACCTGGGGATCCGCCGCTTCGACGAGCAGGGCGAGGTCGTCGGGGAGCACCGCTTCCTCGGGCTGTTCACCCAGAGCGCCTACGCCGAGTCGACCCAGCGGCTCCCGATCGTCGGCGCCAAGGTGCAGCAGGTGCTGGAGGAGTCCGGCTTCGCGCCCGACAGCCACAGCGGCAAGGACCTGCTGAGCATCCTGGAGGCCTACCCCCGGGACGAGCTCTTCCAGGCCTCGGTGGAGCACCTGGCGGCGACGGCCGGCGACGTGGTCCGGCTGCTGGAGCGTCCGGCGGCGAAGGTCTACGTCCGCCCCGACGAGTTCGGGCGATTCGTCAGCGCGCTGGTCTACCTGCCCCGGGACCGCTACAACACCGCCAACAGGCTCCGGGTGCAGCGGTTGCTGGAGGAGGCCTACGGCGGCGAGCTGGCGGACTACGCCACCCGGGTGGGCGACGGACCGCTGGCCCAGCTCCACTTCGTGATCTCGGTCCCCAAGGACGCCGACCTGCCGGAGGTGGACCAGGCCGAGCTGCAGGAGCGGCTGGCCGCGGTGACCCGGACGTGGGTGGAGGGCCTGTCGGACGCCGTCGCGGCGCACGTCGAGGACGAGGGGGCCACGGGCGACCTCGTGGCCCGCTACGCCGACGCCTTCCCGGAGGCCTACAAGGAGGACTTCGACGGCGAGGCCGCCTACCTGGACCTGCAGCGGATGGGTGAGCTCCACGGCAGCGAGGCCTCAGCGCGCCCGCACGTCTACCGCGGGGAGGGCGACGGCGCCACCGAGCGACGGCTCAAGGTCTACCGCTCCGACCCGATGTCGCTCACCCACGTCCTGCCGGTCTTTGCCGACCTCGGGCTCGAGGTGACCGTCCAGCGGCCCTACGAGCTCGACGGCAGTGACGACGACGGCTCCTCCGACTACATCTACGACTTCGGCCTGCGGGCGCGCGAGGAGTCGGTCTGGACCGGTGGCGAGCACCGGACGGAGGAGGAGGCGGCCCGCGCCTTCGAGGACGCCTTCACCGCGATCTGGGGCGGGGCCAGCGAGTCGGACACGCTCAACTCGCTCGTGCTCACGGCGGGACTGGACTGGCGGCGCGTCGTCATCCTGCGCACTCTGGTGCGTTACCTGCGCCAGGTCGGCACCTTCAGCCTGGACTACCTCGAGGAGGCGCTGGTCGCCAACCCGCGCATCGCACGGCTGCTCATCGACCTGTTCGCGGCGCGCTTCGACCCTGATGCCGAGGGGGGCGAGCAGGAGCGCGAGCAGCGGACCGCGGACGTCTCCGACGACCTCTACCGCGCGCTGGACGAGGTCGCGAGCCTGGACCAGGACCGCATCCTGCGCAGCCTCGCGGACGTCGTCCGCGCGACCCTGCGCACCAACTTCTACCAGCGCGGCGAGGACGGTGAGCCCAAGGCCTGGGTGAGCCTGAAGCTATGGCCGCGGGAGCTGGAGCTGTTGCCCGAGCCGCGCCCCGCCTTCGAGATCTGGGTGTATGCCCCGCGCGTGGAGGGTAGCCACCTGCGCTTCGGGCCGGTGGCCCGAGGCGGGCTGCGCTGGAGCGACCGGCGCGAGGACTTCCGCACCGAGGTGCTGGGCCTGGTCAAGGCGCAGATGGTCAAGAACGCCGTCATCGTCCCGACCGGGTCCAAGGGTGCCTTCTTCCCCAAGCAGCTGCCCGACCCGGCGGCGGACCGCGAGGCCTGGATGGAGGAGGGCAGGGCCGCCTACCGCACCTTCATCAGCGGGATGCTCGACATCACCGACAACCGGCGCGGCGGCGAGGTGCAGCCGCCCGAACGGGTCGTGCGTCACGACGGCGACGATCCCTACCTCGTCGTCGCGGCGGACAAGGGCACCGCCACCTTCTCCGACATCGCCAACGGGGTCGCGCGGGACTACGGCTTCTGGCTGGACGACGCCTTCGCCTCGGGAGGTTCGGCAGGCTACGACCACAAGGGCATGGGGATCACGGCGCGCGGTGCCTGGGAGTCGGTCAAGCGGCACTTCCGGGAGCTGGGTCTGGACACCCAGTCCGAGGAGTTCACCGTCGTCGGCATCGGCGACATGAGCGGCGACGTCTTCGGCAACGGCATGCTGCTGTCCGAGCACATCCTGCTGGTGGCGGCGTTCGACCACCGGCACATCTTCCTCGACCCGGACCCGGACGCGGCGACCTCCTTCGCCGAGCGTCGACGGCTCTTCGAGCTGCCCCGGTCGAGCTGGGAGGACTACGACACCTCGCTCATCAGCGAAGGGGGCGGGGTCTACCCCCGGAGCCAGAAGTCGCTCCCGGTGAGTGGCCAGGTCCGGGCGCGCCTCGGGCTCCCCGACGAGGTGACCTCGATGACGCCGCACGAGATGCTGCGCGCCATCCTGAGCGCCCCGGTGGACCTGCTGTGGAACGGCGGGATCGGCACCTACGTCAAGGCCTCCACCGAGACCGACGCCCAGATCGGCGACCGCGCCAACGACCCGATCCGGGTGGACGGCCAGGACCTGCGGGTCCGGGTCGTCGGCGAGGGCGGCAACCTCGGGCTCTCGCAGCGTGGCCGCATCGAGGCGGCCGAGCACGGGGTGCACGTCAACACCGACGCCATCGACAACTCCGCCGGGGTCGACACCTCCGACCACGAGGTCAACATCAAGATCGCCGTGACCCCGCTGGTCCAGGACGGCACGATGTCGATGGCCGAGCGCGACGAGCTGCTCGCCTCGATGACCGACGAGGTGGCGGACAAGGTGCTGCGGCACAACTACGACCAGAACGTCCTCATCGGCAACGGCCGCCACCAGCGCGAGGTCATGGTGACCGTCCACCAGCGGCTCATCCGCTACCTGAGCGAGCACGCAGGGCTCGACCCCGAGCTGGAGTTCCTGCCCGACGACGCCGAGTGGGAGCGTCGCGACAGCGAGGGACAGGGCCTGACGAGCCCCGAGTTCTCCGTGCTCGTGGCCTACGCCAAGCTGGGCCTGAAGGATGCGCTCATCGAGACCGAGCTGCCGGACGACCCGGCGCTCGCGGAGTCGCTGCTCACCTACTTCCCGGAACCGCTGCGGGAGGTCGCCGCGGAGCAGATCACCGAGCACCCGCTGCGCCGGCAGATCGTGGTCAACGAGATCGCGAACGCCATGGTCAACCGCGGCGGGGTGTCCTTCGCCTTCCGGGCCGTGGAGGAGACCGGCGCCACGCTCGCGCAGATCACCCGCGCGTTCCACGTCGTCCGCTCCGTCTTCGGGTTGGCCGACTTCACCGCCGCCGTGGAGCGGCTGGACGACACCGTCCCGACCGATGTCCAGACCGAGCTCTACCTCGAGTTCCGCCGGCTGCTGGACCGCGCGACCCGGTGGTTCCTCAACAACCGGTCGCTCTCCACCGGGATGGACGCCGAGATCCAGCGCTTCACGGAGCCGGTGCGACGCATGGTCCCCGCACTGCCGGAGCTGCTGCAGGGCAGCGAGCGGGAGCGTTGGCAGGAGCGCGCGGAGTGGGCCCGTGCCAACGACATCCCGGACGACCTCGCCGCGGTCTTCGCCTCGCTGCTCGACAGCTACTCCTTGCTGGACGTGGTGGAGCTGGCCCAGGACATGGGCCGGGACGTCGACGAGGTGGCGCAGGTCTACTTCGGGGTGTCCGAGGCCTTCCGGATCGATGACCTGCTCACCCACGTCTCGCACCTGCCGCGCGAGGACCGCTGGTCCTCCCTGGCCCGGGGCGCGCTGCGGGACGACCTCTACGGCGTCATGCGGGGCCTCACCCGCACCGTGGTCGAGCGGACCGACTCAGGCGCCTCGGCGCAGGCGCTGGAGCGGGTCCGGGAGTGGATGGCGGAGAACCGGGAGGCGTTGGTGCGGACCAGCCAGGTGCTGCGCACGGTCAGCGCGATGGACCAGCCTGACCTCGCCCCGCTCTCGGTGGCGCTGCGCACCCTGCGCGGTCTGGTCCGGCAGGGCTCGGCCGACTGACCTCTGCGACACTCGCCTCGTGGCTGTTCTGCGGGAGACCCTGTCGCGTTCCTCGATGTCCGGCGCGGACGTCGACTGGGTGCACCGGTTGGTGGGTGACTGGCAGATGCTGGCCGACCTGGCCTTCGCCGACCTGACGCTGTGGTTGCCGGTGCAGCGGGACGACGCCGCGGACCCGCACGTCTCCCCGTGGTTCCTCGCGGCGCACGCCCGTCCTTCGACGGGACCCAACTTCTACCACGACGACGTCATCGGGCAGACGCCCGGCGAGGGCCGGCAGCGGCTCCTGACGCAGGTCATGGACAGCGGCCTGCCGATGACCCCCGACGAGGTCGGCTTCGTCCGGGAGCAGTACGTCCCCGTCGTGCGCACCGGGCGGCCCATCGCCGTCCTGGTCCGGCACACCGACCTGCAGAACATGCGTCAGCAGGGCGGCCTGGAGGTCAACTACCTCCAGATCAGCCAGCAGCTGTTCTCGATGATCGCCGAGGGCGCCTTCCCCATGGACCACACCGCGACCGGGGTGGGCCGTGGCACGCCCCGCGTGGGTGACGGGGTGCTGCGGCTCACGGCGGAGGGGATCATCGACTACGCCAGCCCCAACGCGGTCTCGGCGTTGCGACGGCTCGGGCACACCGACCACGTCAACGGCGCGGACCTGGCGCAGATCGTCTCGGCCCGGCTGATGCCCGGCTCCAGCGTCGACGAGACCGTCCCGCTGGTGCTCACCGGTCGGGCGCCGTGGGGGACCGAGATCGAGACCGGCGCCATGAACCTCACGCTGCGGTCGGTGCCGCTCACCCGGGGCGGCGAGCGGGTCGGGGCGCTGCTGCTCCTGCGGGACGTCAGCGAGATCCGTCGGCGGGAGCGTGAGCTGCTGAGCAAGGAGGCGACGATCCGGGAGATCCACCACCGGGTCAAGAACAACCTGCAGACCGTGGCGGCGCTGCTGCGGCTGCAGTCCCGGCGGCTGGACGACCCGAAGGCGCAGGAGGCGCTCGCCGAGGCGGGACGTCGGCTGTCGACGGTGGCCCTCGTGCACGACACCCTCAGCCAGGGCTTCAGCGAGCGGGTCGACTTCGACGACGTCGCCACCCGCATGCTGCGGGCCACGGTGGAGGTCGCCTCGACCCAGGCCGTGGTGGAGCCGGTGCTCGAGGGGTCCTTCGGCTGGCTGCCCCCGGACGACGCGACGCACCTGGCGATGATCCTGGCCGAGCTCGTCCACAACGCGGTCGAGCACGGCTTCGAGGAGGGGGAGGAGCGTGGCGGGGGCTACCGGGTCGTGGTGAGCGCGCACCGGCACCGGGACAACGAGGCCGGTGAGGACCTCCTCGAGGTGCGCGTCGCGGACAACGGCACGGGGTATGCGCCCTCCGGCGCCGAGCGTCACGGCCTGGGTACGCAGATCGTCGAGGCCCTCATCAGCGACCTGCGGGGACAGATCAGCTGGGAGACGGCGAAGCCGCACGGGACCGTCGTGCGGTTCACCGTGCGGCTTCGCGGGTCCGTCACCGCCTGAGGGTCACGGCCTCGGGCGGGGACGGGGGTCGGTGCGCCTCAGCTGGCGCGGCGGGCGCGTGCCTTGCGTCGCTTGAGGGCGCGGCGCTCGTCCTCGGAGAGCCCTCCCCACACGCCGGCGTCCTGGCCGGTCTCGAGCGCCCACTTCAGGCAGGTGTCGATCACCGGGCAGGTGCGGCAGACGGCCTTGGCCTCCTCGATCTGCTGCAGCGCCGGCCCGGTGTTGCCGATCGGGAAGAAGAGCTCGGGGTCTTCCTCGAGGCACGCCGCGCGGTTGCGCCAGTCCATCAGTGTCTGCTCCTTGGTCGGTGCCCCGGTCGGGGCGGGTCGTCGTGGTCGCCGCCCGCAACCGGATCAGCGGTGCACACCGGGCGGCGACGACACCTCGTTGTCCGTCTTCGAGAGCGGTGCCAGGTCGGGGGTCGGCACCGCGGTCACTGCCTGTGCCAACGCCGGGGCCAAGGTCAGTGTTCCCATCTTCCCATCGCGACACGCCGTAGCACAAGGGTCAACTCGCGCCACCTGGCCGGTCCGGGTGAGGCGTCAATCACACTCGAGACCGCCTGCGTAGGGTGGGTCGGACGTCATCCACCGAGCAGAGGAGTCCCTGTCGTGAGCAGCAGCAGCCCGAGCCTGGCCGTCGTCGGCGCCCGCGTCGTTCCCGTCGAGGGCGAGGTGATCGAGGACGGGACGGTGCTCGTGCGCGAGGGCCGCATCGCGGCGGTCGGTCCGCGCACGGAGGTGGACCTCCCCGACGGCGTCGAGGTCGTCGACGCCGCCGGTGGGTGGCTCCTGCCCGGCCTCATCGACGCGCACGTCCACCTCGGCGTCTGGGAGGAGGGCGAGGGCTGGGCCGGCGTCGACGGCAACGAGGCGACCGACCCGGTCATGGCCGCGGCGCGGGCCATCGATGCCATCAACCCGCGGGAGCAGGGCTTCGACGACGCGCTCGGAGCCGGGGTCACGACGGTCAACGTCAACCCCGGTTCGGCCAACCCCATCGGGGGTCAGGCGGTGGCGCTCAAGACCTACGGTCGCTACGTCGACGAGATGGTGCTCCGCAACCCCTCGGGCGTCAAGGCAGCCCTGGGGGAGAACCCGAAGCGGGTCTACGGCGACCAGCAGAAGACGCCGTCGACCCGGCTCGGTGTCGCGCTGGTGCTGCGCAAGGCCTTCGCCGCCGCCCGCAGCTACCAGGCCAGGCAGGCCGCGTCGGAGACCCCGGTCGACACGGACCTGGTCAGCGAGATCCTGGTGCAGGTGCTCGAGCGCGAGATCCCCTGGCGTCAGCACTGCCACCGCGCCGACGACATCGCGACGGCGATCCGGCTCTCCGAGGAGTTCGGCTACCGCCTGGTGCTGGACCACGGGACCGAGGCCTATCTGCTCGCCGACGTCGTCGCCGAGCACGACATCCCGGTCCTCTACGGCCCGATGATCGTGAGCCGGTCCAAGGTCGAGGTCCGGAACCGCACCCCGCGGGCCCCGGGCATCCTGGACCGGGCCGGCGTGGCGGTCTCGATCATCACCGACCACCCGGTCGTGCCGATCGACCACCTCATCACCCAGGTCGCCCTGGCCGTGCGCGAGGGGATGGACCGTGACGCCGCTCTGCGCTCGGTCACCATCAACCCGGCGCGGGTGCTCGGGGTCGAGGAGCGGGTCGGCTCGCTGGCGGTCGGCAAGGACGCGGACCTGGCGTGGTGGTCGGGGGACCCGCTGGACCTCCAGTCCCGCGTGCTGCGCACCTGGATCGATGGCGTCGAGGTCTACACCTACGACCAGGAAGCGGGCACGGGCAGCGTCCGGCCCCGCTGAGGGCCCCGCCGGGGGTCGACCCACGGGAGGCCCTCGACGTGGACTCGACTCAGTGGCCCGGCGTCACCAGGTCGGGGCGGCGCTCGGCGCGCACGCAGTCGGGGCAGAGCCCATGGCCCGGCAGCCGGTCGAACAGGCAGCAGCCGCGGCGCAGGAAGGCCTCCTCGGGCTGCTGCATGGCCCCGCCGGTGCCCTCGGGCAGCCCGGCCCGCTCGACCACGCGTCCCCCGGGCGCGAGCCCGGGGTGTCCCAACAGCGCCCGCGCCAGCGCCCAGGCGGAGGTGGCGGCAGCCGGTCGCAGGGCGCTGAGCACCCGGGCCGCCCCGACCAGGCTCGACGCCGAGTTGGACCGCAGCACCTGCGCCGACACCGGCCCCACCCGGGCGCAGCCGGCGTCGAGCGCGGCCAGGCCGTCCTCCAGCACGACCTCGCCCACGACGCGCGTCGCCTCGTCGGTGCCGCGGACGGCATACCCCCGGTCCGGGTCCCGCAGCCCGAGCGGGACGGGTCCGCGGTGCCCGGGGCTCGCCACGAGGTTCTCGGCGGCAAGGTCGGGGACCCAGTCGTGCAGCACGGCGCCGGCCATCGTCACCGACCACAGTCGGGAGGCGAGGCCGACCTGCAGCGCCGACATCGCGACCTTGGGATCGACGTCCTCCAGAGGTATGCCGCTGGAGGCGGCGATCGCCGCCCGCACGTCCGCGGCGCGCGCCGCCAGCCGCTCGTGGCTGAGCACCTCCACCCAGGGCAGGGCGTCCCCGTGCTCCCCGGCCGGGTCGGCGAGGGCGAAGAAGCCGCCGAGGTCCTGCAGGCTCGGCAGCAGCCCGGCCGGGGCCGTCGCGGGCATACGGTCGTCCTCAGCCGTCGGTGCGCACCTCGGCGCCCTCCCGCTGGCTCAGCACGGCGCGGGCGGCCGAGAAGCGCGCGATGGGCACGCGGTAGGGCGAGCAGGAGACGTAGCTCAGACCGAGCTCCTCGAAGAGTCCGATCGAGGCCGGGTCGCCGCCGTGCTCGCCGCAGACGCCGAGCTTGAGCTCGGGCTTCGTGCTGCGGCCGCGCTCGGCGCCGATCCGGACCAGCCCGCCGACGCCGTCCCGGTCGATCGACTCGAACGGGTTGTGCGGGATGACCTCGTCGCGCACGTAGGCGCCGAGGAAGCCGCCCTCGGCGTCGTCCCGGGAGATGCCGATGCCGGTCTGGGTGAGGTCGTTGGTGCCGAAGGAGAAGAAGTCGGCGTGCTCGGCGATCTGGTCGGCGACCACGGCGGCCCGCGGCAGCTCGATCATCGTGCCGACGGTGACGTCCAGCTGGGCGCCGGCGCCCTCCAGCTCCTCGGCGACCGCGCGCTCGACCACCTCGCGCTGGGCCTTCAGCTCGGCGGCGTAGGCGACGAGCGGGATCATGATCTCCACGCCGGCCGTCTCGCCCTCGCGCTCGCGCACGGCCAGGGCGGCGCGCACGATGGCGCGGGTCTGCATCTCCGGGATCTCGGGGTAGAGCATGGCGAGCCGGCAGCCGCGGGTGCCCAGCATGGGGTTCTGCTCGTGCAGCCTCTTGACCTGGGCGAGCAGCGTCCGGGCGGAGGCCAGCTCCTCGGCGTCGCCGTCGGTGAGCTCGAGCCGCTGGACGAGCAGCGACTGTTCGACGAGGTCGGGGAGGAACTCGTGCAGCGGCGGGTCGAGCAGGCGCACCGTCACCGGCAGCCCCGTCATCGCCGTGAAGATGGCCTCGAAGTCCTCCTGCTGCATCGGCAGGATCTCCTCCAGGGCCGCGGCCCGCTCCTCCTCGGTGTCGGCGAGGATCATCCGCCGGACGGCCGGCAGCCGGTCGCTGGCCATGAACATGTGCTCGGTGCGGCACAGCCCGATGCCCTCCGCGCCGAGCTCGCGGGCCTTCGCCGCGTCCTCGCCGGTGTCGGCGTTGGCGCGCACCCCGAGCCGGCGCACCTCGTCGGCCCAGGTGACGATCGCCTCGAAGTCCTCGTTGATCTGCGGCGGCACCAGCTCCAGCGCCTCGCCGTAGACCTCGCCGGTGGAGCCGTCCAGCGTGATCTGGTCGCCCTCGGAGAAGGTCCGGTCGCCGACGGACAGCGTCTTCTCGGCCGTGTTGATGCGGATGCCGCTCGCGCCGGCGACGCAGGGCTTGCCCATGCCGCGGGCGACGACGGCGGCGTGCGAGGTCATCCCGCCGTGGGCGGTGAGGACGCCCTGGGCGACGATGACGCCGTGGATGTCGTCCGGCGTCGTCTCGTAGCGCACGAGGACGACCGGGTCGCCGGCGCCGCCGCGCTGCGCCGCGGTGTCGGCGTCGAAGACGATCTCGCCGACGGCCGCGCCGGGAGAGGCGGGCAGGCCCTTGACCAGCGGCTCCTTGCCGTGCTCGGGGTCGATGGCCGGGTGGAGCAGCTGGTCCAGCTGGCTCGGCTCGACCCGCTCCAGCGCCTCCTCCTGCGTCAGCACGCCCTCGGAGACCATGTCGCGCGCGACGCGCAGGGCCGCCGCGGCGGTGCGCTTGCCGTTGCGGGTCTGGAGCAGGTAGAGCGTGCCGTCCTCGACGGTGAACTCGATGTCCTGCATGTCCTTGTAGTGCGCCTCGAGGTCGCGCATGGTCTGCAGCAGCTGCTCGTAGGCCTCGGGCAGCACCTGCTCCATCTCGGCCAGCGACTTGGGCGTGCGGATGCCGGCGACGACGTCCTCGCCCTGGGCGTTGAGCAGGAACTCGCCGTAGAGCTCCTTGCCGCCGGTGGAGGGGTTGCGGGTGAAGCACACGCCGGTGGCCGAGGTGTCGCCACGGTTGCCGAAGACCATCTGCATGACGTTGACCGCGGTGCCGAGGTCGTCGGGGATGTCGTTGGCGCGCCGGTAGACGCGAGCCCGCGGGGTGTCCCACGAGTCGAAGACAGCGGAGATCGCGCCCTTGAGCTGGTCGCGGGGGTCGGTCGGCAGGTCCCGGCCGAGCTCGCGGCGGGAGACGTCCTTGAACGTCTCGACGAGCTCGCGCAGGTCCTCGGTGGTCAGCTCGGTGTCCTGCTCCACACCGCGGCGCGACTTCAGCGCGGTGAGCTCGTCCTCGTAGGCGTGCGGGGCGACCCCCTCGACGACCTCGCCGTACATCTGTAGGAAGCGGCGGTAGGAGTCCCAGGCGAAGCGGGGGTTGTCGGCCTCGGCGGCGAGCGCCTCGACCGTGTCGTCGCCGATCCCGAGGTTGAGGATGGTGTCCATCATCCCGGGCATCGAGACGACGGCACCGGAGCGGACCGACAGGAGCAGCGGGTTGCGTCCCTCGGCATCGCCCCCGAGCGAGCGGCCGGTGCGCTCCTCCAGCCGCTCCAGCGAGGACAGCACGTCCTCCCAGAGGTTCTCGGGCCACTCGCCGCCGGACTCCATCGTGGCGATGCAGGCGGCGGTGCTCACGGTGAAGCCGTCCGGGACGGGGATGCCCAGGCGCTTCATCTCCGCCAGGTTGGCGCCCTTGCCGCCGAGGAGGGAGCGCATCTGCGCGTCGCCCTCGGACATGTCGTAGAGGTAGGTCTGTTCCTGCCCGGCCATCATCGATCGGTCTCCTCGCGGTCTCGGCGGGGCCGCGCTGCCCCGGAGCTTGGTGTCTCGGAGCCTACCGCCCTCCGCGGCCCCCGCCGGAGGCAGCCTCACGGCGACGCTGCACCACCTCGATGACGCGCCCCCGCCTCCTCCAGCGCCAGGTCGGTCGTCTCGATCACCGGGCAGCCCAGGCTCCGCTGGAGCTGGGCGACCTCGTCCAGCTCGTCGAAGATCCTCACCAGGTCGGTGTAGCCGTCGCGATGGCCCTGGGTGCTGCCCATGGCCCGCACCCGGCGGCCCCGAATCTGCTGCAGCCGCTCGGGGTCGATGGTCAGCCCGACGATCTTCCACCGCTGGACGTCGAAGAGCTGCTCGGGCGGCGCGATGCCGGGGACGAGCGCGATGTTGGCGGTGCGGTAGCCCAGGTAGCCGAGATACATCGACAGCGGCGTCTTGCCGGTGCGGCTCACCCCGATGAGCACGATGTCGGCCTCGCGCAGGTGGTTGGACAGGTTGCCGTCGTCGTTGGCGATGGCGAACTCCATCGCCGCGACCCGCTTGAAGTAGTCCTCGCCCACCCCCACCGGGCGCACCACCCGCTCCGGGTCCTGCCCGGTGACCGCGGTGAGCGCCGTCACGGCGGGCTCGAGCAGGTCGGCGTGCGGCACCCCATGCTCCTCGCAGAGCTGGGTCACCCGCAGCCGCAGGGCCTCGTCGACGACGGTGGAGAAGACGACGGTGCGCACCTGGTCCGGACGCATGCGGGCGAAGGAGTCGTGCAGCCCGTCCAACGACGTCTGCCGTGGGTGGCGCACGATGCGGATGTCGTGGTCGTGGAACTGTGCCGCGGCCGCGCGGGCCACGCGGGCGGCGGTGTCGCCGGTGGAGTCGGCGATGATGTGCAGCTCGATCGGGGGGCGCGCCATGGCCCGAGGGTATGCCGTCGGCTCAGACCGGCTCGTTGCGGTCGCCCGGGGCGGGCTCGGTCGCGATCCCCTCGACGTCACCGGCGAGCGCTCGGTCGGCCACCGGGTCGGCCGCCGGCTCGGGCTCCTTAGCCGACGCCTGGGCGTCGGCGAGGTCACCCTGGCCCTGGGGCTCGTCCTCGACGGGCACGCCGGCCTGGGTGTCCTCGTCGGAGTCGATGCTGCCGCCGACGAAGGTGCCCTGCTCGGGTCCTTGCGCATCCTTCGGTTGCTGGCTCATGACGTCAGCCTGCACCGCGCCGCACCCGGCGGCAACCGGGGCGGTCAGAGGCGACCGCGGTGGTGCACGTCCTCGGAGAGCCGGATGACCGCGTAGTAGAGCTCCAGGCTCATCCGGGCGAAGGCGAGGTAGACCAGGCCGATGATCGGCGAGGCGATGATGAGGAGCAGGCCGAGGATGATCCCGGCGCCGCCCTGGAACATCGAGCTGATCCCGGTGATGGCGATGCCGACCGTGAGGATCACCACGAGGACGGTCACGATCATGTAGACGATCTTGACGATGACCGGTGTGACGAAGGTGTCGAAGTTGAAGTCGAAGAGGGCGCTGAGACCCGCTGCGGTGTTCGGGCGCTGGGGCTGGTCCGGGGTGCCGTCCGGCTGCTGGGAGGTCATGGATCCAGCCTAGCGGGGGAGGTGCCGCCACATCACCGTCCCACGCTGCCAGACTTGCGGGTATGCCGGACCAGCCCGCCGACCGGGACCCCGACGCGCCGCCCGTGGTGGCGGTGGTGGGTCCGACGGCGACCGGGAAGTCGGACCTGGGGGTGCGGCTGGCGCTCGCGCTGGACGGCGAGGTCGTCTCGGCCGACGCCTCGCAGCTCTACCGGGAGATGGACCTCGGCACCGCCAAGCTCACGCTGCCCGAGCGGCAGGGGGTGCCGCACCACCAGCTCGACGTGCTCGACGCGCGCGAGGAGGCGAGCGTGGCGGCATACCAGCAGGCGGCCCGCGCCGACCTGGCCGCGATCCGGGCGCGCGGGCGGGTGCCCGTGGTCGTCGGCGGGTCCGGGCTCTACGTGCGGGCGCTGCTGGACCGGCTCGAGATCCCCCCGACCGATCCGCGCGTCCGGGCGGCCTGGGAGGGCGAGCTGGAGGCGAGGGGCGCCGAGGCGCTGCACGCGCTGCTGGCCGGGCGCGACCCGGCGGCGGCCGCACGGATCGAGCCGCGCAACGGCCGGCGGGTGGTGCGGGCGCTGGAGGTGATCGAGCTCACCGGGCGACCGTTCAGCGCCACCCTGCCGACGCGCGAGCTGGTCGAGCCGACGGTGATTCTCGGGCTGCGGGCGGACCGGGACGTCCTGGACGCGAGGATCGCGCGCCGCGCGGCGCGGATGTGGGAGGACGGGCTGCTCAAGGAGGTGCGCGGTCTCGAGCGGGAGGGGCTGCGGGAGGGGCGGACCGCCTCGCGGGCGGTGGGGTATGCCCAGGCGCTGCGCCAGCTCGACGGCGAGCTCGGAGAGGCCGAGGCGGTCGAGGACACCGCGGCCGCGACCCGCCGGCTGGCCCGCCGGCAGCAGTCGTGGTTCGGCCCCGACCCGAGGGTGACGTGGCTCGAGCACGACGCGCCGGACCTGCTCGACCGGGCGCTCGCGGTGGTCGCCGCCGGGTGAGACGGCGGGTCAGGCGCGGGCGACGCGCAGCACCCGGAAGCCCTTGCTGCTCGCCTCCCGGGTGACCTGCACCGGGCCCATCGCCGGAGGGAGGCTGGTCTGCAGCCAGGTCTGCAGCGAGTCGGCGCCGAGGTTCTTCTGGACGACGAGGTAGGCCGCCGCGTCGTCGTGCTCGGCGAGCCGGGGCAGCCAGGTGAGCAGCAACTCGTGCAGCGCCTGCTTGCCGACCCGGATCGGGGGGTTGGACCAGATGAGGTCGAGGCGGGTCTGCGGGTCGACGTCGTCGGGGCGGTCGACCCGGACCTCGCCGCAGTCGAGGGAGGCGGCGTTACGCCGGGCGAGGTCGAGGGCCCGCTCATTGACGTCCACGGCGTGCACCCGGGCGTCGGGCGACTCCAGCGCCAGGGTGAGGGCGAGCGGCCCCCAGCCGCAGCCGAGGTCGAGGAAGGTGCCGGCGGCCGGCGGGGCGGGCGCCTGGTCGAGCAGCACGCGGGTGCCCTTGTCGATCCCGTCGGGGGAGAAGATGCCGGCGGCCGTCACCACCTCGACATCGCGGCCCGCCAGGCGGGTCCGCACGTGCCGCAGGCCGTCGTCGGAGGCCGGCTGGGCGGAGAAGTAGTGGTCGGTCGGCATCGCCGCCAGTCTCCCACCTCGCCCCACGGGTCGTCCCCACCCCTGCGGGTCGCCCCCACCCCCGCGGGGCGCCACCACCCCCGCGGATCCTCGCTCGGCCCCCGCCTACGACGGCGGGGATCGCGACGAAGCGTGGGGCCGCCCACGAAGAGTGTGGCTGGTGACCTCAGCGACGACCCGCATAACCAGACTGCTGCCCGGCTCGGGGATGGCGACGCTCGTCGTGCACACCGTCAGCCTGCGGACCCGGTTCGTGTCCGTCGACCTGGAGCTTATGGACCGGGCTCCGGCCACGGTGCAGGAGGCACGGGCGATCGCCTCGCGCCACCTCAGCGGTGACGCCCTGGAGGCCAATCTGCAGTTCGCCGAGGACCATCTCGGGGAGGAGGAACGCTTCACCTTCACGCCGACGCGCTACCGCTTCGCGGACCTGAGGATGCGAGCACCGCGGGTTCGCGGGCAACAAATCTCTGGCTCCTGGCGTTGCACCAGTGAGAGGCTGCGGTGAGACCACCCAGCCGGGACGACGTGAGCCGGGGCGCGGGCATACCTGCGAGCACCGGACCAGAAGGAGATCATGGCCCAGCCGCACGACGACACCACAGCCCAGCGCCGCCAGCTGCTCGACCGCCGTGCCGAGGCGCTCGGCGAGGACAGTGACATCGACCTGCGCGAGGTGGACTGGGGGTCCTGGGGGGAGGAGACCGCGCGGGACGGTGACCAGCTCGACCGCGAGGAGCGCGCCGCGCTGCGCCGCGTCGCCGGGCTGTCCACCGAGCTCGAGGACGTCACCGAGGTCGAGTATCGCCAGCTGCGGCTGGAACGCGTCGTGCTCGCCTCCGTCTGGGAGGACAACGGGCAGACCACGCTGGCCGACGCGGAGAACTCACTGCGCGAGCTCGCGGCCCTCGCCGAGACCGCGGGGTCGACCGTCCTCGAGGGCGTGATCCAGCGACGGCAGAAGCCGGACCCGGCGACCTACCTCGGCAGCGGCAAGGCCGCCGAGCTGCGGGAGATCGTCGCCGCCGAGGGCGCCGACACCGTCGTCTGCGACGGCGAGCTCGGGCCCTCCCAGCGGCGTGCCCTGGAGGACGTCGTCAAGGTCAAGGTCATCGACCGCACCGCGCTGATCCTCGACATCTTCGCCCAGCACGCGAAGAGCAAGGAGGGCCGGGCCCAGGTCGAGCTGGCGCAGCTGCAGTACCTCCTGCCGCGGCTGCGCGGGTGGGGTGACTCGATGTCACGGCAGGCCGGTGGCCGGGTCGCCGGCGGTGAGGGCATCGGCTCCCGCGGCCCCGGTGAGACCAAGATCGAGCTGGACCGGCGCCGCATCAACACCCGCATCGCCAAGCTGCGTCGCGACATCACCGGCATGAAGACGGTGCGCGACACCAAGCGCTCCTCCCGCCGCACCAACAAGGTGCCCAGCGTCGCGATCGTCGGCTACACCAACGCCGGCAAGTCCTCGCTGCTCAACCGGCTCACCGGGGCGGGCGTGCTGGTGCAGAACCAGCTCTTCGCCACGCTGGACCCGACTGTCCGGCGCACCGAGAGCGAGGAGGG